>CAZTII010000023.1:0-5882 GCA_964613305.1 uncultured Erysipelotrichaceae bacterium | reverse complement strand
CTCGTGTAAGTGTAAAGTTAAACACTTCGTTTGCTTTAGGAGCTGCGTTATTCACAGTTTTCTTTGCGCTTAAACTTGTCTTACCTTCAATATAGTATGTGTTTTCAAATTCAATTTTATTCACTTTAACGTTTGAATTATCTTCCACATAGTAAACATCATGTTTCGCTACAACTACTTCTTTTGCTGCATTTCTTGTAAACATAATGTTAACAAAATATTCTTTGCTATCATATGTAATTGTAGAATTTTCTTGTGATGGTTTAATTTCTTTAATTTTGAAAATAATATCTTGATCTAAACGATTTTTACTTGATACTTGATGAGTAAATTTAATCTTACCATTTTCATCATTCGCAACTGTTTCTACTAGTTTATACGAATCATCTGCTTGCTTTTCGTATAGACCGAAAGTAAATTCTCCAGCTACAAGTGCTCTACCTTCAAGTTTTTTAGAAATTGGAGCGATTTCAACCATCATATCGTCAAATTTCTCATCATAATATTTACGTTCATTTCTAAAAATAGCTTCTTCTACATCTTTAATAATATCGCCTTTTACAAATTCAACTTTTTCTATCACTGCAAGCTTTCCATTTGTATTACGAATTACTTCAATACTTACTTGATATTTTGACCCACACGCAATAAATGGAGCTGTAGGAACAAGTTCATTTTCAGTAACTATAAAGTAACGCTTAGTTCCAATATCATTTCTTGTAAATGAAATCTTTTTAAATTGAATATCAGATAGAACATTTGACACAGTACTTGTATAACCATTATTAAGTTTAACAAAGTCTTCGTCTGTTTCTACCATTGTAAAATTAAATACTTCATCAGCTGCTGGAATTTCATCCGTATCGATGTATTTAATTGCTGCAAATTGCCAATCAATCGCAGGATCGTATGTATTATTAAATGCAATTTTATCTGTTGCTTTAAGGGTTGTAACTGTTGTACCAACATTCTTCTTTACCGTTTTTACTACTTGTAGAGCACCACCAACAGTTGCTGGTGCACTCACTTTAATTTCTACAGTATACTTCACTGTATCAATTACATAATCAGATGTAGCAGCAATTGCTTTTTCAGTAATTTGATAATACAAAGTTTTTCCAACATCATCTAAAGATACATTAATATCTTTAAACTTAATTGTTTTTCCGTTATTGCTGACAGTTTCACTATATTTATCATTACCTGTAACTTCTTCACCTAGTTCATTTACCTTTGTTAAAGTAAAATCAAATTTTTGGTCCGCTGTAGGTTCATTTCCACCGATTGTTTTTTCAGCTTCAACAGAAACTTTTGCTTGAAGAGTTAATGTATTGTTAAAAGTAATTGAATTAAATGTTGTGTTTGAACCTTTTTTTCTAATTGTTTTTACTACTGTCAATGTTGTACTTGGTGCTGTAGGACGACTAATATCTACTTGTACAATATATTGATCTGCACTAGTTGAATAACCTGAAAGTGAAGTTTCATTTTCTTTAATTAGATAATACTTTGTTCCAACATCAGCTAAAGTATAGTTAATTTTAGTGAATTTAACTTCACTACCAGTATTATTTACTGTATTCACAGTAGCACCAGCTTTAGCTACACCGCTACTATTTGATTCAACTAAACTAAAACTAAATGTTTCACCAGCAATTGGATTACGTCCATTTACTTGTTTTGTTGCAGCCAACTCTAGTTCACCCTTAAAGTCGTTATAATTGTTAAATTCCATTGACTCAACGGCTACTAAACCTTTTGTAATTGTTGGAACTGCGACTAATTTATTTGTTTCAGCATCTTTTTTAATTTCAACTTCTACGTTGTATACTGTATTATCATATACTGTGTTAGCTACATTATTATTTACTTCTTTAACTGTGTAGTAATAAGTGCCTATCGTATTGAACGTTAATTCTGAAAATTGAACATCAAGCCCATTATTGTTAACAGTTTCACTATATTTTCCTTCACCAACGATGTCTTTTCCTTGTGCATCAGTCTTCGTTAACGTAAATTGATACGCGTTTCCTGTAGCGTTAGCGCCATTAACGTATTTTTTTGCTTTCAATGTTACAGGAACATCTTTTTGATTCACGATATCCAATGATAAATATGAACCACCTTCACCACTTTTTACTAAATCTTGATTAACCTGTTTTCCATTAATCCAATAAATTACTTTACTAGGGTCGACCTTGCTTTTACCTACTTCTATCGTATAAACCGTACTATCTAAAATATATCCTTCTGGAGCTTTAGTTTCTTGTAATATGTATTTTACACTACTAGGCGTATTATAATCGTCATCATCACCATATCTTAATTGATCAATAAGGATTGGATCAGTACTATTAAATACAATTGTCTTCGTAGTATTGACGCTTTGTGTATTTAAAAATTCTGTTTTAAATGAAAACTCTGCACCTTTTAATGGTTGATTTTTTTCATTAATCTTTTTCAACCAAATATTGGCATTTTTGTACGTTATTGTACCCGAAGAATTACTATTTTTTAATACTATTGTATTAGATGATGTGGTAAATTCTTCCCATGAACCTTTTAGTGTAATACTATTATTAAACTTAGCCCCTTGTGTCTTCACCTTCGTTGTAAAGGTAACAATGTATGATCTTGTTCTATTTATACTATTAGGAATTTTAATTGAAAGTAGTCTAGTTGTTGCATCATACGTTGGTTTCTCTAATGTAACTTTAGACCCATTTAATTTATCTTGCATTGTCACAGTACAAGTATTATCATACGTTAAACTTTCAGGAAGATAATCTTCAATCACAAGATTTTCTCCAGCAATAACACCATTACTATTTACATCTATCGCAACTTCCCAAGTTACCATATCTCCTGATGTATAATTAGTTTTCTTCGTTAACGTAATATCTCTATCAACATTAACTGTAGCCTCAGCTCTAATCCCTTGTTGAACTGTACCATCATCATATACGATGATACTTGTCTTATTAATCGCTGTTGTCTTTTTCCATTGAGAATCATCAACTTTTTCGGTTGAAAGGTAAATCGAATAGGTATAACCCTTTCCAAATCGTTGCTTACCAGCAATTGTTGTAATTTCATTATGATCAATATCACCAATTGAAATTGTTGCAACATTATCCACTACACTAATAGTAGCAGGCACTTCTTCATTAGATACTGTTGTACTACCAACAACAGTACGCCTTACAATTAATGAGTCTTCTACATACTTATGTCCTTCAGGAAGGATATCAACTATTTTAGCATCCTTAATCGAGAACGTTAACTTAGTATTAGTTGCACCATCTACTATTCCTGGATTACTCTTATAAGTGATTTCCCAATTAAATAGTTGTTTCGAGAAATCAAAAATACCTTTTTTAGCGATTGTATTACAATTTGAAGTTCTTAACTCCATCGTCGCTCTTCTAGTTGCTATCAAAGTTTGACTTTTAAACTTTAATTGAGTTTTATTTTCTACATATGGACTATTGCTTAGTGATTTATAAATATCATTAACATCTTGAGCTTCCAAATTAATCACTGAACTATATGTAATTCTAATTTTCTTTTCACTTAATTCTTCTTTTGTTAATTTAAATGAAAATATAGTAAATGGTTTAGTTTTTTGAAAGCTTGAATTAGAGTTTACGAAAAGTGACTTCTCTTGTGCCCATGTACTAAATTTAACACCATCCTTCTCATCTCCATTTTTGTCAGTTACATACACCATTATCGTATCTGACAATAATGTATTATAGGCGTAATTAGAAGCGCTAATAAAATCTGACACTTCACAATCTTCCGCAACACTGTAGTACTCAGGGTTAATAACAACTTCCCAATCAACCACATGCTGATTGGTATCTGCGTTATAGTTTAATCGTGTAATATCTTTAGTAACACCAGGCCAAGAACTAAATCCTTGCGTCGATAAATTAATTATTAATTCGCTTTTTAAATTACCTGCCCAGTTAATAATTCGGTAAGTTTCATTTCCTTGATTAGTTAATTTATTCTTAATGATATCTTTACTAATCTTTGCCTTATACGTAATTTTAATCGCATCACTAAATTCTTCGTTGAACTTAATCATAAATGGAGCCTTATTACCATCTGTATAAGTAACAGTGTACATACTAGGAGCCATTACATCATTTACTTTATTTGTTATTTTATCTACGTAAATAATTTTGAAATCACTAATTGTAATCCCATCAACCTTATTTCCCAATGTCAATGTGTTATTATTTGAAGTTTTTACCGTATCATATTTCACAAATGTATCAGTGATAGTATAATCTTTTTCTACTTTCATCGAATTGCCGTTAAAGTTTATTTCTGCATTAACTACGATATTATCACCCTCATTGCCTAAAATCGACATATTTTTTGAATCTGAACGGTACAAGTACCTATACAATGCAGAAGATTTACCTTGTTCTATAAATTCACCGTTGATATTCGTTGTGTACACAGTTGCTTCATTGCCCATTGTGCTAATTTTATCAGTCTCAATAGCACCTTCCCTAATCTGTGTCGTAACTTCAAACCAAGCTTTAGTAGCTGTTTCAGTACTTGGTATTATATACTCTGCAGTTTTTTTATCTTCCGATAAAATCACATCATTGTCAGAAAAAGTTAAATCACTCCACGTTTTCATATGTAAATAATAAGTACTGCTTGTAGAATATCTAATCCCTTTGATTGTTTGGTTTGCATCACAAATATCTTTAATTTTAATTCCCGCTAAAGTTTGGTTATTCAATGATTCCACGTAAATTGAATACCTAAGAGTTTTATTGATTCTATCAAACGAGCCATTGATAGGTTCTTTTTTAATGGATACATTTTGCGTTGCCGTTCTTAAATCTTCATTTTTAGTAATATTAATCGCATTGTACGTTCCAACTTTAATAACAACTTCTTCTTCTGATGATTGTACACTATCGACAGTACCACCAATATTAATTGTACCTTCTATATCCGACTGAGCCGTCAAATCTTGTAAAGTTTAACATAAATTTTATGTTCAATCGTATCTATTTTGTACTCTGCAATACCCGGTTGATCTCTAAATAGCATCGGTTTATAAACAAATACTCCATTTTCAATTGTTCCGTCAAATGGAATCGCAGAAGTAAAATCCATCGCCATTTCACCTTGCGTGATAGTTTGACTATTTGGAATGGAAAAAGTAATGCCAATATTCATGGCCTCACCAGGATAAACTACATTATTTTCTGAATTAAGTTCTACGTAATTACCATCACGTAGAACTGTATATTTAACACTGTTTACGTATTGGTTTAAATCACCAAAATTATTTTCTGCTTTTCCCTCTGGAAAAACTCCCATTTGAATCATCATCAACAATGAGAGTAAGATAGTCATGATTTTTTTGCCTGCTGCTAAGATGGAAAATGTTTTTTTCATGAAAGCCTCTTTCTACCAGATTTTTTAAAATTTTCTTTCCGGTGAACACATCCAAATACTACCATTATTTCCCTAAATTAACAACAAAAAAATGTCATTTCCAGACAAAAATAATGAAATATTTAACATAATTATATCGTTACATTCACACATTTTTACATCAAAATACAACATATTAGCTGTATTTTATACAATTATATTCATATTATCGCACTAAAATCAAAATATAATAAATTCGTTATTTATTTTTATTTCCCTTTTGTTTTTTTATCCTCATTACATTACTTGTTTTTATTAAAATAATTATTTATCCGATAATATCAAGATAAAAAATATTATCTGTTTTTATCTCGTTTTATATATTTTTTTACTGTTATTTATCATTACAATTAAAGAGTATATTAAAAGACATGGGGTTTGTGTATCGCAGTCCAATATCTTGGGGTGTA
>CAZTII010000022.1:0-25961 GCA_964613305.1 uncultured Erysipelotrichaceae bacterium | reverse complement strand
ATGTTGATTAAAATAAAGTGACGTTTGATAGTTGGTATAAAGTGGTGTTTAACAAAGTTCAGTTCATTCATTTAGATTAACCATTGATAGAAAACTAATATTAATTAATACTACCATCAAAACAGTTGATACACATCAAGGTATTAATTGTGATCTTAATTTGACTGATTTATCGACTATACATGAGTTTGATATGGATGATCAAAACACTGAATTCTTTTCTGTAGGAAAAAAAAGTTAAAATCGATTTGTACTATATGGACTATATTTCATGGAAAAGAGGGCTCATTAAAGATGCTGAAACTCTAGAGTTATTAGCATTGATGATAGCTGATATTAAATCAAATCACGACAAAAAATTAAAATTTTTATTAGAATTGATTCTTAAAAAACAGTTAAATCCAATGAATGAGGGAAATAAGAAACTACTTATTTTTACTGCGTTTTCTGATACTGCTGATGATTTATACGATAATGTGAGCAGATTTGTAATAGATGAGTTTGGACTAATTACATCAGAAGTTACGGGTACTGTAGAAGGAAGAACAACAATCAAGAAATTCCATGGTGATTTAAATACTGTTTTAACATGTTTTTCTCCTTTATCTAAAGGAAAAGACGTTTTAATGCCTAATAATAAAGGGTAATTGATATTTTGATTGCTACTGATTGCATATCAGAAGGACAAAACTTACCACAATACCCGTAAAGCCCCTTTCTTCAGATATGGGGATATAAGGTTAGGGTGGTTGTAATTGTTGGAAAGAGTGATTAGATTGTATATGCATTATTTTTCTTCTGAAAAGGTCATGTTAACTTTATGTTTTCATTTGATAGATACAATGAAAAGTGTAAGTATCTATCAATGAATTTTGGAGTTAATTGTATTAATGATTTAGATGGTGAGGTATCAAGTGAATAATATAATTGATAAAATAGAATACGAAAAAACGTATCATCAAATAAAGGATTTGTTGGAAAACGCTAGAAAGTCTGTTGCACAAACTGTAAATCTTACTCTTCTTCATACATACCATGAGATTGGTCGAACCATTATTGAGGATGAACAGGATCATTTTGAGCGAGCTGAGTATGGAAAGTCTTTGATGGAGGAATTATCAAAGGATCTTACAAAAGATTTCGGACGCGGTTTTTCACGTTCTAATATTTTTAATATGAGGCGCTTCTATTTGAATTATCCAATAATCCAGACGCTGTCTGGAAAATTGACATGGTCTCATTACTGTGAATTCTTATATATTGACGATAAAAATAAAAGAAGTTTTTATCAAAAAAAGTCCGAGAATGCTAACTGGTCAGTTAGAGAGCTAAAAAGACAAATTAAAACCTCGCTATATGAGAGATTACTCCTGTCAAAAGAGGATGGTCACAAAGAAGAAGTTTTGAAATTGGCATTAAGTGGTAATGAATTAACTTCACCAAGCGATATTGTTAAAGATCCATATGTTTTTGAATTTTTGGGTATTCCGGATAATAAAACCATGATTGAAAGTGATTAGGAGAAAGCATTAATACGACAAATTGAGAGGTTTTTGCTTGAACTTGGTAAAGGTTTTATGTATGTTGGTAGTCAGCAAAGAGTTACGCTTGGTAATACGCATTATTATGTGGACATGGTATTTTATAATAAAATTTTACGTACTTATGTTTTGATTGAACTAAAGACAGGAAAACTCATGCCGGAATCGGTCGGACAGCTTAACATGTATTTGAACTACTATAAGATAGAGATTAATGATGAACACGACGCTGATCCTATTGGAATAATTCTTTGTACAGATAAGGATAATATCCAAGCAGAATATGCTTTAGGTGGATTATCAAATCAAATATTTGCTTCAAAATACACCTTGTACATTCCAAACAGAGAAGAATTAGAAAGACAAGTTGAAAAAGTTTTGGAAGGATTTTCAAACCTAAAAAGATGATGAATGGATAATATACGCTTACTATGATATAAAATGAACTAAAATTATGTTAAAACAAAAATAAAAAGTTGTAGATTAACACGGGAAGACCAAGATTAAAACGGAGTTAATTGGTGAAACTGGTTTAACTAGAAAAGCAATAGTATCAATTTTAATTGGTATAAAAAAAGAAATCTTTAGTCAATTTAAAGAAAATCCAGAGGAATTTATCTTAAAAGCTGCATCATTAATTAATGATGAAAAAGCAACTGCCATAATTCAACACATAACATATAATGTTTTGGATGAACAATACGATACGAATGTATTCACAGATCCAACGATTAAAGGAAAACTTGGAATTAGTGCAATGAAAGCAAAAAAAAAACATTTGTATGATCATATTATTTACGATTCAACAAATGAGCGTAATTTTGCTTGTGAACTAGATACAAATGGTGATGTTGCTGTTTATGTTAAATTACCTGACGGATTTCATATTTCTACTCCCGTTGGAAAATACAATCCAGACTGGGCAATTGCTTTCTACGAAGGAAAAGTGAAACATATTTATTTTGTCGCCGAAACAAAAGGTTCATTATCTTCTATGCAACTACGTTTAATTGAAGAGTCTAAAATACATTGTGCAAGAGAGCATTTTAAATCAATTAGGGGAAACAATGTTGTATACGATGTAGTTGATAGTTACCAAACTCTTTTAGATAAGGTCATGAGATAAAGCGACTAAATATTTTTAACAAACTTTACTAGGTTATGCAAAATAAAATCCCACTAATAGTGGGATTTTATATCCTTATTTTGCGTTTTGACCGAATTGTTCACAAGCTACTAAACAATCAGAATCTGGTGTATCAACACATAATAGTGGCTCTTGACTCATTACTGCACCTAAATTTTCACATTCACTTTTCCAAGTGTCCATGTATGCTCCACCACCCCATGAATAACTTCCAAATAAACCAATTTCTTTTCCTTTTAACTTCTCGCTAAGAGTAGAAAATACTGGTAAGAATTCACTATCATCCAATTCTTCTGCACCACATGCTGGACAACCAAACAATACTTTATCGTATTCATCCATTTTTTCTGCATTAAAATCTGATACTTTTATAACTTCGCCTTCACTTCCTTTAGCGATTGCTTGAGCCATTGCTTCGGTATTACCTGTTTGTGAATAATATACAACTGCGATTTTTTTCATATGTAACTCTCCTTTTGTTAGCTACATCTTACTATCGAATTGTATAAATTGCAAATTAAATGCCCCATAACATTTGTGCTAAAGTCACAATGACTGGAATTGTAACAAAACATAAGATTGTTGATAAACTTACAATTCTTGCGGCGTAAGAAAAATCTTTATCATGGTTTTGAGCAAACATTGCTACCATAACTGCTGCCGGTGTACTAGATGCGATTAAAACGACCATTTTAATCGTATAGAGAGAAGAAGGTAATAAGGATAGTAGTGCTAATAAAATAAGTGGTGAAACAATTAAACGGACAAAACTTACTAAATATGCTTTCTTATTAGAGAAAATATCTAAAAGTGGTCCATCGGCTATGTAACAACCTAATACTAACATCGATAAAGCTGTGTTTAAGCCACCTACACTACTACACGATTTATAAATAATTTCTGGTAATTTTACTGGTGAAATAAATACTAATAACCCTACTGCTAAACTTAGAACACCGGGATTTTTAATCATGGAACCGATATTAACTAACTTCTTATCCCCACTAATTAAATAAATACCAATCGACCAAGCCATAATATTAAAGGCTACGATGTATGCTGAAATATAAAATACTGCTTCAGGACCAAAAATACCCGTTACTAGTGGAATTCCCATAAAGCCAACATTGGAAAAACCAATCGCAAGTTGTTCCAAACGAAACTTATCTTTAAAGATAAGTTTAGCGATAATCAGTGAAATAAATATCGCAGAACACGATAAGATAAAGGTAAATCCTAATTCACCTAATTTTTTAATATCAAAAGGAATGTTGTATGTCGTTGCCATAATACAAGGATTACAAATCCAAAATAAGACATTCGACATTTCTTTTGTACCTTTTGTTGTAATAATTTTCTTTTTATAGGCAATATATCCTAGTGTTACAATAAAAAACATCATTGTAATTTGCTTAATAATGACGATAAACATTTCCATAGTCTTACCTCCAGCTTAACTATTGTATCACATTCAATCATTTCAATTCGTTAAAAGTATGAAATAAGTAACCATTTTTCTTTTTAACAATTTATTTATGCTATAATGATAAAGCTTTTTAAGATTGGAGAATTCAATGAAAAAGACTTTTGTCATTAAAAATAGTATCGTATATTTCATGGCTTATTTTCTGTATTGTGGATTTTTATCACTATTAGTTCCTTATTTATCACTGATAGGATTTACCCCTTCACAACGCGGAACAATGATGTCCTTAGTCGCAATCACAAGTATATTATTTCAATTTTTCTTTGGTTATATTAGTGATAAATACCATAAAGAAAAATTATTTGTCATTATCCTTATTTCCATTACAGCTATTATTTCTACTATCTTTTACTTAAATCCTTCGACTAATTTCATTCTTCAACTAATCATTGTAGGTATTAGTGGTGGTTTAGTGTATACCAATTATTCTGCTTTAGATAACTGGATCTTCACGTATGGTGAAGAAGCAAGAAGTAAATTTAGTTTTATAAGAACATTTGGTTCTATTGGTTGGGCAGTAGCCAGTGTTGTCTTTGCGATGATCTTAAATAACTTCGGTTATCCTGGTGTCGCAATTAGTCTTATGATTTTATTAGCACTTACATTTCTACCAATTTTATTAGTCAATGAAAAACCAGAAGTAGAAGAATTCTCAAAAACAAAAATCACAAAAGAAGATTTTGTCGAATTATTAACGAATAAAAAATACTTATTACTCGTTTTTATTTTATTTTTATTAAGCTGCGCCTATTCCTGTTCAGGTACAGCGGTTATTGAAAAACTCATGAAATTAGGTGCAAGCAATACAGCGATTGGTTGGAAATGGTCACTTTGTGCTATAGTAGAAATACCATTTTATTTATTAGGTTATCAAATTGTAAAAAAAGTTGGAACATATAAATTACTCATATTCGCAGCCTTTATGACAATGATTCAATACACGTTATTTGGTTTATCAACAAGTGTACTATCGATGGTATTATTAAATGGATTTCAAATGTTTACCTTACCAGTAGTCAATTTAATCAGTCGTTTTCTTTTCTTTGATTACGCAACTGAAAAATTACGTAGTACTAGTGTTATGTTGGCACTTTGTATCTTCCAAGGTTTATCGATGTTAATTATGCCAATCATCATTGGTTATGTCATTGAAAACTACCATGTGAACTATATCTTCTTTATGGTTTCATTCTTATGTCTAATTGCCTTTCTATTATCATTTGTATTACAATCGATGGCAAAGAAAACAGCACATTAAAAGATGCAGCCGCATCTTTTTTTATAGTTTATAAGGAATTGCTTTCATTGCTTCATACGTATAAGCATACTCAAAACCTAATTCCTTCAACATTTCTTTTGTTTCATTAAACATAGCACCAACATGTTCAATACGATGACTATCAGAACCAATGGTAATAATCGTACCACCAAGCTCTTTATACAGTTTTAAAATATCAAGAGATGGTGTTGTATCTTTTAATTGATAACGATAACTAGAAGTATTCACTTCAATTCCCTTACCATCCGCTATAACAATTTTAAATATTTCCGTAATACTATCTTTTACTTTGTCAAAAGGATAATCACCATACTCATCATATCTTCTAATCACATCAAGATGACCTAAAACACTATAATTTTTAAATGTTTTCACAACTTCCAACAATTCTTCATAATACTTTAAATTAATTTCATCTTGATTTTTACCTCGTTGAAAATCATTTGTCCAAAATTCCAAATCATCAATTTGATGAATCGAACAAATAATAAAATCAAATGGATATTCACTAAATGTTTTATTGTATTCTTCAATACGATGACGTTGAACGCCAAATTCCATACCAAATTTTATAATTATACTTTCTTTATACTTTTCTTTTAATTGAAAAAGTTCTCGTTGAAAACGGTCAATATTACAATTTCCATCACCAAATTTAACACCATAATCAATATGTTCGGTAAAACAAATTTCATCGATTCCTAATGTTATTGCTTGTTGAACCATTTCTTCTAATGTATTATGTCCATCATCACTAAATGTGCTGTGGTTATGATAATCTGCAAACATACAAACCTCCTTTATTTACATATATCGTATCACAATAGTACAAGTGAATTACCAATCTGAAATTTAATTTCAATGTATTTATTGAAATATGATTATATACAAAATTAAACCTCCAAGTTGGAGGTTTAAGGAGTCACTGTTTCCCCTGGTGCATAAGGAGTATTCGGTGCTAAATTAATATCTGGATCCATTCTTGTCCACAATGCAGGGTTAGTTCTTACTTCCGTTAAACAAGCAATTTTACTACCGCCTACGGCGTAGTTAGAATTAGTTGGATCTGGTTTTATAAGATTTGGACCGCAGTTACCCATCCTTCTACCAAGGGTTTTTTCAAGTGCGTTTTGAGTTGCATCTGTATTAAATTTATACCACACATTATTACCATCATCATAAATATATTTTACATACCAATCATCGTTTAGTCTAACAGTATGGTCAGCCATTACCATAACATCATTTGGTGTTTTGGAGAAATTTGTACCAAATGTAGGTCGAGTACTATCAATGACAATTTTTCTCTCGGCACCATCAATAAAAACATTTCCATCTTTAAAGAACGCTTGTTCTGCTACTTTTTTCATCAAAAGATTCCCAGTTAAATTCAATGTTGCGGTTCGGCATTTTCCGGTTTCAGGATTTACATTGCACATTTCTCCAAATTGATAAAAAGCCTCATCATATACTCTGATAGATCTTGCTTCTGGACTGTGTTCCGTACACAGAACAACAACACCACGTTCCTTTTGATAAAATGCAACATAACGACTTCTAGGAGCACTACATTTTAGTTTGTTATTATGAATTTTATTTAAATCTTTAATCGTTTTAAATATTTCATCATTTGTACCTATCTTCGTATAAAAATCACTATTGTCATTGGCATATATCATAATCTCTTGTTTTATTTCTTGTCTGTTTAATTTGCAAACTTCTTCTTTTGCGCGTGCTGTATATCCAATAATGGATGGAATTAATAGTAATGCTAAAGCGGCGAGTATTGAGATTACAACAATAAGTTCCATTAAGGTAAATCCTTTATTATATTTTTTATTCATACTAACTCCTTTCATGATACGCCTATATTCTACCATATTAATATTAAATATGTTTCATTTTTTGATATTTAAAAATTTAATTTCATACAAATAAATTACTTTAACTTTACACTTCATGTTTCAGACAATTTAGTTCTATTTATCAACACAACATAAAAAAATAGTGATTTATTATGTAACCACTATTTTAAACTATCGAATTTTTATTTTTTCTCAATCAATGGATCAATTCTAGTCCACATCGTAGGGTTTTGTCTAACTTCGGCTATACACGCTAGCTTACTTCCATAATTTGCGTCAGTTATTCCATTTGTTGGTTTAGTGGTTGCGGTGCTTCCACAAAATCCCATTCGTCTACCATCTTGAGCTTTTTCCGTTGCAGTTCCTGTTTCCTTGTTAAATTTATACCATACATTGTTGGCGTCATCATATATGTATTTCACATACCAATCTTTTGAACCAGCCTCTATAGCTTCCGATTTACCAGCCATCAATAACGATCCATCTTTTTCTTTATTGGTCGGTTTATAAAGATCACCATAAGGAGCTCTTGGACTATCTACCACAAAGTCAAACGATGTCCCTTCTATTACAACTTTCCCTTCTTTATAAATTGAAAGACCTTTGACAGTTTTCATTAATTCTTCACCAGTAATTGGTTTCGTGCATTTTCCATTGGCATCCGGTTTGCAGGCTGCATTAAATGCTTGATTTGCTGCATCATAAATTCTAATAGGTCTTGCTTCTGGGCTATGTTCAGTACATAGCACTACAACACCTTTACCTTGTTGAAAGAAAGCGACGTATCTTCCTCCACTTGAACATTGTAGGCGACTCGCAGGAAACTTAGGACTACTTAAGCTTTTAAATATTTCATTCCAATCACCAATTTTTTGAAACGCAGTTGTCTCATTATTCGCTTCTATGACTAATTCTTGTTTTAATTCTTGTCGATTTAACTTACATACTTCTTCTTTAGCACGTGCTGTATATCCTATAACAGATGGAACTAGTATTAACGCTAGTACCGCTAAGATAGAAATTACTACGATGAGTTCAACTAATGTAAAGCCTTTGCGATTCTTGTTGTTCATAGCGAGCTCCCTTTCTATTTACAGTGATGAAAAAACATGCTTTTGTTCAACTTATTCAATTAATTGTTAAAATTCGTTGTTAAAAGCAGTTATCTTGTAAAATTTATTTTGTTGTAATGTCATTATTCATTTATAGTAAACTGTATCCTTTAAAACTATTCAAACAATTTTATTGAATAATGATATCTTTTACACGTTTTTTTATTTTCATGTATAATAGTTAGGAAAGGTTATTGTGATTATGAATCTTAAAAAACTTTTATTGATTAGTGATTATCCAAGTACTGGAAAAGTAGCGTTAAATGCCTCTACTCCTATTATATCAGCCATGGGCTATTCTCCTTTTAATTTGCCTACAGCTTTAATATCGAATACTTTTAATTATGGTAAAACCGAACTATTGGACTTAAGTTATTATATGAAAAACACATTAGGTGTTTGGAAAGATCTTGGTTTTTCATTTGATGGTATTTATGTTGGTTATATTAATTGTAATAAACAAGTTGATATCATTATTGATGCGATACAACGTGAAAATAAACCTCTTGTATTGCTTGATCCAATTATGGGTGATCATGGTAAGCTTTATTCTAGTTTATCAAATCAACACGTTGAACAACTTCGTCGATTACTTCCTTATACGGATGTGATTACTCCAAATCTTACCGAAGCTTTACTATTGATTGGTGAAAATGAACCATTATCGTTGTCTATTGATATCGATAAAATAGAAATGGTCGCATCTAAATTACGTTCTTTAGGAGCTAAGTCTATTGTGATTTCTAGTTGTTTATCGAGTGACAATAACCATTATATTTATGTTTATGATCATCTACAACATCAATCATTTACTATTTTTTATGAACAATTACCACTTAATTATCCCGGTACTGGTGATATCTTTGCGACAGTATTGTTTGGTAATTTAATTAATAAAGTGTCTATTAACGATGCTGCTAAACGTGCTTCCAATTTCGTTACTCATCTTTTACATCATAGTAATCCTCCATTTGATAATAAAGAAGGATTACCGATAGAAAAGCATTTAAACATGTTGAATCAATTTATCTAATCATCAGAAAATATGTTAAAATAAATAATATACTTTTAAGGAGAAACCAATGAAACCATATTATATTACTACGGCAATTGCTTATACTTCGGGAAAACCACATATTGGAAATGTGTATGAAATCGTTTTAGCAGACGCTATCGCACGTTATAAAAGAATGTGTGGATTCGATGTTCGCTTCCAAACTGGAACTGATGAACATGGTCAAAAGATTGAAGAAAAAGCAAAAGCTGCCGGAAAAGATACTCAACAATTCGTTGATGAAATTGCCGCAATCATTAAAAATCAATTTGATATTGTCAATTGTTCATATGATAAATTTATGCGTACAACTGATCCATATCATGAAAAACAAATCCAAAAAATCTTTAAAAAATTATATGATCAAGGTGATATTTATAAATCAGAATATGAAGGTTTATATTGTAAAGATTGTGAATCATTTTTTACGGAAGCTCAATTAGTAGATAATTGTTGTCCTGATTGTGGTCGTCCCGTACAAAAAGCAAAAGAAGAAGCGTACTTCTTTAAAATGAGCAATTATTCGGATCGATTAATGAAACATATTGAAGAAAATCCACATTTCATTCAACCTGAATCAAGAAAAAATGAAATGGTAAATAATTTTATTAAACCTGGATTACAAGATTTATGTGTTTCTCGTACATCGTTTAAATGGGGTATTGCGGTTGACTTTGATCCTAAACACGTTGTATATGTTTGGATTGATGCCTTAACCAATTACATTACTGGTTTAGGCTTTGATATGGACGGAAATCATCATGACGATTTCCATCGTTATTGGCCTTGTGATGTTCATTTAATTGGTAAAGATATTTTACGTTTCCACACTATTTATTGGCCAATTATGTTGATGGCATTAGATATTGAGCTTCCAAAACAAGTGTTTGGACATCCATGGTTACTTGTTGGTGAAGGTAAAATGAGTAAATCAAAAGGTAATGTGATTTATACTGATACCTTAGTAAATTATTTCGGTTCAGAAGCAGTTCGTTACATCATGTTGCATGAAATGCCATTTGGTCATGATGGTACATTAACTTATGAATTAATGATTGAACGTATTAATTCTGACTTAGCGAATAATTTAGGAAACTTAGTAAATAGAACAATTACGATGATCAATAAATACTTTAAAGGTAACGTTGTTAATACTAAATGTACAGAACCATTAGACACTGACTTTATCTCAACTCTTGAATCTTTACCAACTAAAGTCGAAGCTAAAATGAATGAACTTAAAGTAGCAGATGCGATTGAAGAAATTATGCATACACTAAAACGTTGTAACAAATACATCGATGAAACAACTCCTTGGATATTAGGTAAAAATGAAGAAAGTTTCCCTCGTTTAAATACGGTATTATACAATCTATGTGAAGGTATTCGTATTTGTGCCACATTAATTCAATTTGCTTTACCAGAAACTTCAACGAAGATTTTAAAACAATTACACGTTGAACAATCATCATTAGAACATTGTACTTCCGTTGGCTCGTTAGTCAATGAATATCATGTCGTTGAAACACCTGAAATATTATTTGCTCGTATTGATGATAAAGCAATGTTAGAAACCATTTATAATGACATGGAACCTAAAATCGAGCATTTACCTGAAATTTCTATCGATGATTTCAGCAAGATTGAAATTGTTGTAGGAGAAATTAAATCGTGTGAAAAACATCCTAAAGCAGATAAATTGCTTGTATCTCAAATTGATATTGGTAATGAAATGCGTCAAATTGTTTCTGGCATCGCATCAACATATCAACCAAGTGATTTAATTGGTAAAAAAGTAGCGGTTATAGTTAACTTAAAACCAGTGACATTACGTGGTGTTCAATCACAAGGAATGATTTTAGCCGCAAAAGATGAAAAACAACTAGAAGTTATTTCTTTTGTCGATATAGCCGTTGGAACAAGAATTTCTTAAGTAGCCTTTTGGCTATTTTTTTGTTATTATTGATGAAAAGGAGAAATTTTTATGATTTACATTACTGGCGATACTCATACTGATCAAGAAAAACTGATCAATATTTTAACTAAAATAACTAATACTACAAGTGAGCACAGTATCTTACTTATATGTGGTGATTTTGGTTTTATCTTTTTGTACAATGAAGAAGAACGTTTATTTTTAAAGTACCTTGAATCATTTACTACCATTAGTATTTGTTTTTGTGATGGAAATCATGAAAACTTTCCCGCTTTATATGCTTTTCCAATAGTACAATGGAACGGTGGACAAACTCATCAATTATCAAAAAATGTGTATCATTTAATGCGTGGTGAAATTTTTACAATTGAAAATAAGAGTTTTTTTGTCATGGGTGGAGCAGCATCAACCGATGTAAACCATCGTCTTATTCTTGAAAAACAAGATGGAATTACACGATGGTGGCCTGAAGAAATTCCCACAATAGAAGAAATTGAACACGGTATTGACTCATTAAACAAAAGAAACAACGAAGTAGATTATGTACTTTCTCACACTACAGGATACAAAACCATCGATTTCATGTGTTTTTTACCTCTTGTACAAGAAGAACATCTTACTAAATTTTTAGATTTAAACGATGTTACCTTTAAAAAGCACTTTTTTGGTCATTTTCATATCGATCGTTTTATTGATGATAAACGCATTGCTGTGTACAATAAAATTCTTTGTTTAGAAACATTATCTTATATATAAAAAAAGATAGTTTCCTATCTATTCTTCAATGCATCCTAATATTTCTAAAATTCGATTTAAATCATCAGTACCAATATAACTAATCGTTATATTTTTTTTATCAACAGTAATTCGTGTTTGAAGTTTTAATTCCAATAGATTTTCAACATACACTAAGTTAGGATCTTTTTCAGTTGGCTCTTTTTCAATTTTTTCTTTTCCTTTGTTTTGAATTAATTTTTCAACTGCACGAACAGATAAATCTTCTTCTACAATTTGTTTAGCTAAATCAATAATCTCTGATTCATCTTCTATCGTAATCAGTGGTCTAACATGCCCCATGGATAATTGTTTATTAATTACTAGCTCTTGAACTTCATGAGGAAGTTTTAATAAACGCATCATGTTTGCAACATGTGTTCTCGACTTCCCTACTCTAGAAGCAAGTACTTCTTGAGTATAACTGAAGCGATCAACGAGTTTAGCATAAGCATTTGCTTCTTCAATCGCGTTTAAATTTTCTCGTTGGATATTCTCTAATAATGAAATCTCCATCATTTGTTCTTCACTAAAGTCCATTACAATGGCTGGAATCGTTGTTTTTTGTGCTAATTTACTAGCACGGAAACGTCTCTCTCCAGCAATCAATTCATATCCTTGTACGCTTTTTCTAACAAGGATTGGTGTAAATACACCATGTTCTTTAATTGATTGGGCCAATTCTTGTAATGCTTTTTCATCGAATACTTTACGTGGTTGGTATGGATTAGGACGAATATCATTCACTGGGATTTCCATTGTTCGATTGCCAGTATCTATTTTTCCACTTTGAATATCTTCAATAGCGGCAGTGATATCTTCACCAAAAATAGATCCTAACCCTTTTCCAAGGCGTGACGATTTATCTCTTGTCATTCGCTTTCTCCTTTTCTGTTACTGTAATTAATTCTTTAGCTAAAGCAGCATATGCTTTAGCGCCTTCAGAACGAACTTCATATTCAAAAATTGTTTGTTCTCTACTTGGTGCTTCAGATAATTTTATATTTCGTGGAATATGAGTTTTATAAACACGTTCTTGGAAATACTTTCTTACTTCTTGTTGTACTTCCACCGATAATTTTGTTCTAACATCAAACATTGTCAAAAGAACGCCTTCAATCGTTAGTTTCGGATTAAATAGACGTTGAACTAAACGAATTGTATTTAATAATTGTGTTAATCCTTCAAGCGCATAGTATTCACATTGTACAGGTATCATAATAGAGTCAGCTGCCGTTAAAGCGTTTGTATTTAATAAACCAAGTGATGGAGGACAATCAATAATGATAAAGTCATACTTATCTTTCACTGTAAGTAGTTTATTTCTTAGAAGTTGTTCTCTTCCTACTTTAAACGTTGCCATTTCTAAATCAGCTCCAGCTAGTTGAATGTTAGCTGGAAGCACATCAAGTGGTGGGATTGTTAATGGAATGATCGCCTGTTCTAGTGGCTCATTATTCATAATTACTTCATATACAGTTGTCTTTAATCCTTGCTTAAGAGCACCTATTCCTTGGGTAGTATTTCCTTGAGGATCAAAATCGACAAGTAATACACTCTTCCCTAAATAAGCCAATCCTGCCGATAAATTGATACTAGTCGTTGTTTTACCAACTCCGCCTTTTTGATTAGCAACCGCTATTATTTTTCCCATAAGTGCCCTTCCTTATTTCTTTGGAAAACGAATAATGACTTTGCACTCATCGTCATTTTCTTTCGTTTCCATACTTACTTCTATTCCTGTTTTCTTTATCATGGTAATGCATTGTTGAATACTATTTAAGCCAATTTGAATATTTCGTGCAAATCCTTTTATTACTTTTCGTTTAGCTTTTTCTTTCTTAACCGGTTTTTCATGACCTATAATGCTATCGATGTATTGTTCCGTATCGCGTACATTAAGTTTTTGATGAACAACATAATCAAATGTTTCCAATGCTTGTTTTGCATCAAGTTGTAACATTGCTCGTGCATGACGCTCCGTAATTAATTTTTCCATTACCCCTTGTTGAATAGGCATTGGTAAACTTAATAAACGAATCTTATTAGCGATTGTCGATTGTGACTTTCCTATTTTTTTTGCCATTTCTTCTTGGGTTATTGATGCTTGACGCATTATTTGAATATATGCCTTTGCTTCTTCAATCGCAGTTAAATCTTCACGTTGAATATTTTCAACTAATGCCATTTGAGCGCTACTTTCTTCGCTTGGTGTTGTAATAAGACATGGAATTTCTTTAAACCCTGCCATCACACAAGCACGATAACGACGCTCTCCTGCAACAAGTTCGTACCCATTTAAATATGGTCGAACAGTAATTGGTTGTATTAAACCATTTTCTATAATCGATTGACTTAGCTCATTCAGTGATTTTTCATCGAATTGTAAACGTGGTTGATATCTATTAGGAATGATATCTTCTATTTTTATAAATTTTGTTTGTGTCATTATATCTCCTTATAGTGGCTTTGCTTTAATTTTTTGATAAGCTCGTGGATATATCGATGGTGTATTTTTTGTTTTACGATAAAATAAATTGATTCGTTTTGAACCATCGGATAATGTACGTTCTTGAATATTTTCAATCGTACATCCTAGTGTGCTTATCGCTTTGGTTGCCATTTCTTTTTCTTCAAGACCATTTTGGCCTTTCATTGCTAAAAATAAACCACCAACTTTAACTAGTGGTATACATAACTCTGATAATATCGGTAAATTTGCCACCGCTCTTGCGGTAACGATATCAAATTGTTCGCGATGCTCTTTTACAAATTCTTCCGCTCGCTCGTTATAACACGTAATCTCGTTTAACTGTAATTGTTCAATCACTTCTCTTAGAAATAATACCCTTTTTCCGGTTGGTTCTACTAAAGTAACCCTTACTTGTGGATAAGCAATTTTAAGGGGAATGGCCGGAAATCCAGCACCTGTTCCTACATCACACAACGTTTTATCCATTTTTTCTACAAAGGAAGGTAAAAGACTATCATAAAAATGCTTATCGATAATCTCTTCCCATTGGGTAATGGCAGTTAAATTCATTTTTTTATTCCACTCTACTAAAAGCGTAGCGTATTGTTCAAATTGTTTTATTTGATGATCACTTAATTTCAATCCTTGTTCTTCGCATCGTGTACAAAATTCTTGTAGTTCCACTGTCTTACCCTCCGCTTCATTATTATACCAAAGAATCTCTCTTCACTCTACAGCAACATAAATTATTTCCCAGGCAATGTTGAATATTTACTATTTTCTTTTCATATATTTTGTTATACTTTGTATATACATCCCCTTGAACAATAGAAATGGAGAACTTATGAAAAAAATATTGCCTTTTTTATTGTGTATTTCACTTCTTAGTGGCTGTTTTAGTACAACCACTCCTGTAGAGACAAGTAAACCAACTGCCACTCCAACCACAACCGCAGAAGCTAAAACCGCTGAACAATTACTAGAATCTTATCTTGATGCATACTCTAGCTTTGAAAATAATCGCCAAGTAGAGTTTGGTGAAGAAAAAGGTAAGATTATCTATACTTATTCAACAAAAGATACCGGTCATTTTCCAGGTTTTGGAACAATTGAATCAGCAACTCTTTTAAAAAAAGATATTCTTGAATTAAAGGTTAAATTTGATGATACAACGCTTATCGTTTCCATCGACACAAAGAAATCCACTAGTACCTCAATCGTTTTAAAACACGACGGTGAACAGTACGTTACCTATACTCTTGGAACTTTTGCTGACTTAGAAGAAAAAGCAGAACAAGAGTTTGATGAAATGTTCAACTCAATATTAGGTGTATGGGTTTCAAAAGAAGATAATTCATTTATTACGTTTGATTTTGATGGTTATGAAAAGAAAATTGGTTTTGGTTTGTTAGAATCTAGTTTTATGGAGTCATGCAGTCTAGTTTCTTTCGATAAGATTAGTGATACTGTATACATACTCCATGTATATGCTCCTGCTCGTCCAGCAACCGTGATTGACGGTGCACGTGATGAACAATATATCGATATTGAAGTTGGTATCGGCAACAAAAAATTGACTTGTACCATTGGGGAAATCTTTAAAAAACAAACGTATTATTACGACAAAGAAAGTAATTAGGGTTTATAAAAAGGCTATATTGCCTTTTTATTTGCTTTGTTTTAATGATAGGATCAGCTTTTCAACTATTTCTTCTTTATTTTTATCATAATGAAATAATGAACAATAACTAAATAATGCAAAACCTTTATAATTTTTACTCTTTTTAGCATCATCAAGTTGTTTCAACAAAACATCATGATCAACAACCCATTCATTCGTTTCACTCTTTGTTTCATCACCCACCTTATACGCTGCCAATCCAACAAGTAGAGGTAAGTCTGTATTATCAACAAGTTGTTGCCATTGTTCAAGTGCTTTGGTATATGGTAATGTTTTATGGGTATAGCCATAATACAATTGTGGAATAATCATGTCCACTGTCTTATTGTTTATCCAATGTTGTGGATCAGCATACAAATCATTTTTACTATGATTATAATTTCCTGATGGCGAAATACTTAAGGTAATTTTACCGTGTAATTGTTGATGAATTGATGCAATAATGTCATTAATTGTTCTACGCCTAAAATCAGCTAATGTTTCATTTTCCTGTTTATACAAATTATATGTAATTTTATCAAATTCTTCTGTTGCCCCCATTGGATAAAAATAATCATCCATATGAATTCCATCTATGTTGTAATTTCCCATTAACTCTTCTACAACACTTAAAATTAACTCTTTTGTCTTAGGGTGTGATGGATTTAAATAATATCTACCTTTTACATCACTTAACGCATTTTGTTCTTTAAGTAAATTTTTAATTACATGATTTTCTCTTAATGCGTCCATTTCTTCTACAGTTACGGAACGAAACATATTAATCCAAGCTTCTACTGCTATATTTTGTTGATGACATTGTTCAATAAACTCTTGTAACATATTAACCTTAGTCACTCCTAAATGACTACTTTTGTCATATAGTTTAGAATCATAAAAACTATCAGTAAAAGCTACCGCATGAACATACATCGTATTAATACCTATCGACTGACAATTACTTACAATCTTATGAATTGTTTTTTCAGGTTCTTCGTTGTCCTTTAATAATGTTTTTATATCAACGTAAGAAAACCAGATTGCTTTTATTTCATCTGGTTTTTCTAATGAAATAAAGGGTTGTTCTTTTTTCATCGAACAACCACTTATTAATAAACAACAGATGAGAATTATTTTATTTATTTTTTGCATGTGATGAATTCACTATATGGTAGTGTTTCTAACCAATCACAAAATGCTTGCCATTCAGGTAAACGATGGGTACGACGTTGTAAATAAATAGTTTTTAATTGACGATAATTCGTTGTCATTCTAGCCGTAATTTTAAATCCAGCTGGATTACTATACAACACTTCCAAATACTTAACTTTAGCTTGTTCATTCAGTTCTTGAATTGGTTCGCCTTTACTTTGTTTTTCTTTGATTGTATCTTGTAATGCATTATATTCATTTACTTTTTCTTTCATAATATCAATCATTCTTTGATCAACATACTCGATGTACGATGTTGATAAATCAAATTTACAGATACGATGCATCGTTGATTGACTACTGATAAAATCTAAGAAATGATAACGTTCTGCTTCAACCCATGCTTTATTGGTAAACGTTAAATCAAACTGCACAATAATTCCATTAAGAAAATTATCATGACCTTCTCCTTGTTTTGATGTCGCAAGTTTAATTGTTGTCGGTGTAACGTCACTAGTTACGGTACTAACATCGACTGACATTGGATATTTACTCCCAATGACTGAACTATCAAATCCATACACTTCTACTCTTGATATTACGTCTTCTATTTTCATGCTTTCCTCCTATTTTGCATTTCTATCGCCATAGCTAGAACAGCAATGTCAGCAGGATGAACGCCACTAATACGTGATGCTTGTCCAAGCGTTGCTGGCCTTATTTGAATTAATTTACTTCTTCCTTCAATTGATAAATTACTAATCTCATTATAATCGATTGCTTCTGGTAATACTACTTTATCCATTTGTTGAAGTTTACTTGCTTCTTTTTTAGCTTTTTCAATGTATCCTTCATATTTTACTTCAATATCAACTTGTGTCGCAATATCATCACTTACAGGATAATTAAGCAATGCCGCAATGTCTTTCGTTGTAATATTGGGACGTTTTATACAATCAATAACACGTAATCCATCTTTTAATTTTTCATAGTTTTTCGATATAAAATAATCATCAACATTGTCTTTACTAGATAATACCCGTTCAGTAAAATAGTTTTTAATCGTTTGAATTGTTTCTATTTTCCCGCGATAAGTAGCCATTCTTTCTTCACTGATTAAACCGACTTGATATCCTTTTTCAATCAATCGTTGGTCCGCATTATCATGTCTAAGCAATAATCTGAACTCTGCACGAGATGTTAATAAACGATAAGGTTCTTGAATACCCTTATTAATTAAATCATCAATCATGACACCAATGTACGCTTCATCGCGACGCAATACGAGTGGTTCTACGTGATTAAGTTTATTAACCGCATTGATACCTGCGAGTAGTCCTTGTGCTGCCGCTTCTTCATATCCTGATGTTCCGTTAATTTGACCAGCACAGAAACAGTTTTCAATTTTTTTCAATTCTAAACTGTTTTTTAATTGCGTTGGAATGATTGCATCATATTCAATCGCATATGCATATTTTTTGATAATAGCATTTTCAAGTCCTGGCAATGAATGTACCATTTCTTCTTGAATCGCAATTGGCAGTGATGTTGAAAATCCTTGTAAATACGTCGTATCTAGTGATAATGATTCCGGTTCTAGAAACAATTGATGTCTTTCTTTATCGGAAAAGCGAACTAATTTATCTTCGATTGATGGACAATATCGTGCTCCAACACCAGTAACAACCCCTGAATACATACTCGATAAATGAATATTCTCATTGATTATTTCATGAGTTTTTTTAGCAGTATGAATTAAATGACAAGGAATTTGTTCGCTAAATGGTCTAATTTCTTTTGTTGTATCACTAAAAGTAATCCATGCATCTGTCCCAGGTTGTAGCTCTGCTTGAGAAAAATCAATCGATGATGTTAATATTCTAGCTGGAGTTCCTGTTTTTAAGCGAAATAACTCGATACCTGCCGCTTTCAGCGATTCGGATAATTCGTTGGTCGTTGCCTCACCATCTGGTCCACTGGACGTCACATTGTCTGAAATCATAATTGAACTATTTAAATACGTTCCTGTCGTTAAAATTGTAATTTTCGCAAAAACATTACGTCCACTCTTACAGTGAACACCAATCATTTTTCCATCTTCAATAAGGCAATGTAATACTTGATCTTCAATTACTTCTAAATTTTCTTGTTTCTCGATGATTTCTTGCATCATCTTACTATACTCTATTTTATCTGATTGAACGCGTAAACATTGAACTCCAGGGCCTTTATTAGTATTTAGCATTTTAAATTGTAGTGCTGTTTTATCAGCAGTAATTCCCATTTGTCCACCTAGCGCATCAATTTCACGAACTACGACACCTTTAGCTGGCCCACCAATGGATGGATTACATGGCATTTTAGCAACAAACTCTTTGCTTAATGTGATTAATACAACTTTTTTATTACGTCTTGCGGCTGATAGAGCTGCTTCAACTCCTGCATGTCCGCCACCAACTACAATAATATCGATGTTATTTTCCATTAACGATTCCATTTAACCTTTCAATGCTTCTAACTTGTTCTTCACTTAATCCGTGTTCACAATCAAGTGTAAATGAGAGTGGGATTTTATATGGACAGATGGTAGAAAACATTGTATCTATCATATAGAACCACCCAATGATTGTTGTAACCATTTTGTTTTTATCTTTCTGTAAACAACTTATTGAACAATGAACAAACAATTTTTGTGCTTCGTGTTTCATAAGCAACACATCATTGCCTTTAATCACTTCAAAACCATTATCAATGTACGATTGATTCATTTTAATTGATTTCTTTTTTTCCACAACTGTTAAAAAAGGAAATGACGTTTCCGTTGCAGCAACCGATAAAAGATGGCTAATTTCATCGTTTAAAAAGGCTTGTTCGCTATCTACTTCATCACTAACAGCGATGGTCCACATATCAAGACCAACTTCTTTTGCTTCATTTAATATCTTTGTTGTAACCTTTAAATCTTCTTTATCCAAATAAATAAAGCTTTCAATTTTATTCGAGATGGTAACACCAATCTCACTTAAATATACTGGTGAATGAAAGAACCGTACTTCCTCTAAATACAATCCATTCATTTGTTTCGGTATTTTCTTAGTTTTACTCAATTTACTAATTGCTTCAATAAATTCAGTTTCACTCGCATACCCATTTTTGCTACCAAAATCCTTCCACATTTGTTTTAGTGATGATGTAAACGATTTTTTCAGTTTGCCATAACCAACAATGCCCTTCTCTCGTTGTTTCCCTCTTTCTGTACCTTTCGCAAGAAAAAACAAATAATCACCTTTTTCAAAGTCAGTAAAATTACGACGATTGCTTAGTCGCCAAAAATTCATCGTTGTATTTCCATTCAAACGATGAAATTCAATCATTTTTTTATCGGTAACATACGCAATCGAAGCCATTTTTCATCTCTTTTCTAAAAAATACCAAATGTATTTCCTTTGTCATCAATCCCCATAGTACATGCGGCTGGTACTTTTGGTAATCCCGGCATTGTCATCACATCACCTGTTAGTACAACAATAAAACCTGCACCTTTTGACATCGTTAATGAGTTAACATGTAAGGTAAAATCAGTTGGTCTTCCTTGTTTTTTTGGATCATCACTTAATGAAAGTGGTGTTTTAGCCATACAAATTGGTAATTTATCCCAACCTCTTTTTACATAATCAGCAATAATTTCTTTGGCGTTTTCACTGTACTCAACATCTTTACCACCATATATTTTTTTTGTAATCGTAAGTATTTTTTCTTCAATCGATGATTTTTCATCGTATAAAACATGAAAATTATTTTCTTTATCACATTCTTCAATTACTTTTAATGCCAATTCTTCTGTACCTTCTCCACCTTTACTCCATGCATCAGATAAAGCAACTTGAACTCCTTTATCTTGGCACCATTGTTTTAAAACAGACACTTCTTTATCTGTATCACTTGTAAATTTATTGATAGCGACTACTGGTTGAACACCAAATTCACGAATCGATTCAATATGTTTTTCTAGATTTTTTAAACCTTCGATTAAAGCATTCACATTTTCTTCTTGAAGTTGTTTACTATCAACTCCACCATGCATTTTTAAAGCACGAATTGTTGCGACTAAAACAACGGCATTTGGTTTTAAATCCGCTAAGCGACATTTAATATCCATAAATTTTTCGGCACCTAAGTCAGCACCAAAACCAGCTTCAGTAACAACATAGTCGGCAAGCTTTAATGCCATTTTCGTTGCGATGATTGAATTACAACCATGAGCGATATTCGCAAAAGGTCCACCATGGATCAATACTGGTGTTTCTTCCAATGTTTGAACTAAGTTTGGTTTAATCGCTTCTTTCATTACTACTGTTAATGCACCATCAATTTTTAAATCACCAATCGTTACTGCTTCATTATCATAAGTATATGCTACAATACATTGTTTTACTTTTTGTTGAAAGTCATTTAAATCTTTTGATAAACATAAAATAGCCATAATTTCAGTCGCTACAGTAATACAGAAATGGTCTTCACGTTCTGGCCCATTCGTCGCTTTACCTTGACCGATTGTAATTGTACGTAGTGTTCTATCATTACAATCCAAACATCTTTTCCAAGTAATTTTTGTTGGATCTATATTTAATTCATTTCCTTGGTAGATACTGTTATCTAAACATGCCGAAACTAAATTGTTTGCGGTAGTAATCGCATGCATATCACCAGTGAAATGTAAGTTGATTTCTTCCATTGGAACAACTTGGGCATAACCACCTCCTGTTGCACCACCCTTTAAACCAAATACAGGACCAAGAGATGGCTCGCGTAATGCCGCCATAACATTTTTATTCAATCGAGCTAAACCATCCGCTAGACCAATGGTTGTCGTTGACTTTCCTTCTCCGGCTTTGGTTGGATTGATGGCTGTAACTAAGATTAATTTCCCATCTTTCTTATCCTTCAATGCATCAAGAATTCCTAAATCAACTTTCGCTTTATTCTTGCCATAACTTTCTAAATATTCAGAAGTTACATTAATTTTTTTAGCAATTTCATCGATTGGTTTTAATGTTTTGGCTTGTGCTATTTCGATATCTGTTTTCATTTGTTATCTCCCATCCTTTTTCTTCCTTCAAGAGAATTAATTAGTGTTAATTCATCTGCATAATCTAATTGCGCTCCCATTGGTAGTCCACGGGCAATTCTTGTTACATTGCATTTCTTATCTTTTAAGAGCTTATCTAAATATAATGCCGTTGTTTCACCTTCAATTGTCATATTAATAGCTAATATAACTTCTTCAGTATGCTCATCTACTCGATTCATTAATTCATCGATTGTTAAGTCGCTTGGCATAATTCCTTTCGAAGGAGAAATACATCCATTTAAGACATGATATACTCCATTATACTCGTTTGTTTTTTCCATCGCTACAATATCTTTTGGTGATTGAACAACACAAATCAAGTGATGATTTCGACGTTCATTGGAACAAATTTCACATAGTTCTTGTTCACTAAAATTACCACAACACAAGCAAGCTTTAATCTTCGTTTTACAATCTATTAATGCTTGTGAAAAATCAGCTATTTTATCACTGTCTTTTTCTAAAATGGTGTATGCGTAGCGTTCGGCTGTTTTCTGCCCAACGCCAGGTAACATTTTAAAACATTCGATTAATTCCGTTAAACTTTTGCACGTCATATTAAAAGAGTCCAGGCATTTTTACACCTGCGGTTAACTCTCCCATTTTTTTATCGCGCGTTTCTTTTGCTTCTGTATAGGCGCGATTTAATGTAATCATCAACAATTCTTCAATCATTTCCTTGTTATCTTTATTCAATAATTCTTCATCAATCGTTAGTTTTACTACTTCATACTTACCATTGATTTCAACATCAATGCCATTACCACCAGAAGTATATGTGTAGCTATCAAGTTCTTTTTCAACTTTAGCTAAGCTTGCTTGCATTTTTTGTGCTTCTTTTAATAAATTTTTAAAATCCATTGTCATCTCCTAAACGATTTCAATCGTATCCTTTCCAAAAAAGTCTATTAACATCTCTGTTTTTGTTTTCGCTGTATTTTCTTTTACAATATCATATTTTTTTATTTCTATCGGTGATAACCGTTTTTCTCTTAATCGTACTTTAAATTCTTCTACGACATTTTTAAAATCAATTTCAGTAATCGCATAAATCATTTTATCCACTGTCAATTCATCATTTAAAAACATATACAATTCTTTGTTCATCTCTTCTTCGTTGATTGAATTAACGACAAAATCATATTGATTCATTACAATCATAAAATCTTGACCACTCGCAACAACTTCCATTTGCGATAATAAAGTAGCAGCTTTGTTGTTGTTATAGACAAACTTATTTTGTTCAATTGTTTTAAACACATTGATATCAATTGCTTTATCATTTTTATTCGCCATTGATAATAGTGACAACATCATTTCCATATCAAGTTTTATATCTTCTTGAACCAGCTTTTTCTCTTCAATCGGTTGTTCAATTTTATTTTCTTCAATACTTTGAACTCTTTTTGATTCATTTATTTTTTCTGTTATTACTTCAGTGACTACAGGTTTTCTTTCTTCTTTTTTACTAACCGTAACAACATCATCCACCACTTCTTTTTTATTAGAACCTTTATCAATCATCTTTAGCATCGCAACTTCAAAGTATGAAATAATGTTGCTTGCATTTCGATATGAAATGGATGTTTCCATCAAAATATCAATCATCTCTAATGATACCGATGTTGATTTATTTCGTACAAACGATGAAACTTGTGCATCATTTAAAACGTTACACAATGAAATATCCTCGGTATATGCATAGATTACACTTTCTTTTAATATTTCTATTAAATCATTTGTTAATCGTTTAAAGTCAATTCCTTTTCCATTTAACTCTTGAATCATTTTTAAGACAGTTGATGCATCTTTTTGAAATACATTGTTTAACAGTACGATTTTTTCATCTACCGTTGTAATTCCATAAATAACATTCACATCATCAACCGTTACTTTATCTTGACTATAGGCAATGCACTGATCAAGAATGCTTAAAGCATCTCTCATTCCACCATCAGCCAAAGAACATATTAATTGTAATGCACTATCCGTATATTCCACATTTTCTTCTTTAAGAACAAGTTGTAATCGTGAAATTAAATCATGATCGTTCACTTTATTAAAATCATATCGTTGACAACGAGATAAGATGGTTGCTAAAACCTTATGTGGTTCTGTTGTTGCCAAAATAAAAATTACATGCGATGGTGGCTCTTCTAATGTTTTAAGTAAAGCATTAAAGGCACCTTGAGACAACATATGAACCTCATCAATAATATATACTTTATACTTACCTTGAATTGGTGAGTATTTTACTTTATCGATGACATCACGTATCTGATCAACACCGCTACTACTTGCCGCATCTATCTCTACAACATCTTGATGATTGCCATCATCATTGGACAAACAATTGTTACACTCATTGCATGGTGCGTTTTCTACACATTCGCAATTAACCGCTTTTGCAAGTAGGCGCGCTACTGTTGTCTTTCCAGTACCACGAGGTCCACAAAACAAATAAGCGTGAGCCAATTTATTTAAGCGAACCGCATTAATTAATGTTGTAACGATATGTTTCTGCCCAACAACCTCATCGAATGACGTTGGTCTATATTTTCTATACAACGCTTTATAACTCATATTTATCGCAACCTTTCCTACTTATTATATCAAAAAGAGTACGGTTAAACTATCATCATTTTATCTTTTATATCAACGATACAAATAAAAAACTTCAACAATTTACGCTGAAGTTAATCTTTTAATTTTTCTTTTCTCTTTAAAGAAATTAGTTAATAAACTTGAACACTCTTCTTTTAACACATCTTTCTCAATGGTTGGATAATGATTAAATCCTTTTACTTCTACTAAGTTGATTAAACTACCAAAACATCCACCTTTGGGATCACTTGCACCATATATAACTTTCTCAATGCGTGATTGAATAATCGCACCAGCACACATTGGACAAGGTTCTAATGTAACATATAACTGACACCCTTCAAGACGCCATGTTCCTAATTTTTTACACGCTTTATCGATTGCCACAATTTCCGCATGTTTCAATGAATTTTGTTTTAATTCTCTTTGGTTGTGAGCACGTGCGATAATACAGCCATCTTTTACTATAATTGCACCAATGGGAACTTCATCTTTTTTAAGTGCTTTAGTAGCTTCTTTTATTGCTTCCTTCATAAATTTTTCCATTTTGCTACCTCACAAAAATAAAAGGTACACACAAATAGAGGTTCTTAAGGCTGCTACCTTCCGGTCCTGACCTGATTCAAACATAAATGTTGTACCTAATGTATTATAGTAAATATATCGAAACTTTGCAAGGTTATTTAAAAAACTTAGTCATTACGCATGAAAATTATAACGGAAACCAATAAGTTTAAATACTTATTT
>CAZTII010000021.1:0-26023 GCA_964613305.1 uncultured Erysipelotrichaceae bacterium | reverse complement strand
ATAAAAATGCATTCATTATTGTTACGGATACGACTGCTGTCCATGGTGAAGGTTTTAGCATCCAAGTTCGTGTTTAAAACGTATGGATATTATGATATAATGGTCAAGTTCATGGTTTATGAAAGGAGTGCCACATTGTGTGGTGATGATAAAATGATACTTTTAAAAAATGTGTATAAAACATATAAAAATGGTGTAAATGCTCTTTATAATGTTAATTTAACGATTTTTCAAAGTGAATTTGTTTATATAATTGGACCTACGGGAAGTGGGAAATCAACACTGATTAAATTATTGGATGGTGAAGAGATTCCTACAAAAGGATTAGTTCAAGTGGTAGGTATTGATATCGGTAAATTAAAACACTCAAAAGTACCATTATATCGTCGTAATATTGGTGTTGTTTTTCAAGACTATCGTTTGCTTGAGGCTAAGACAGTTTTTGAAAATATTGCATATGCGCTTGAAGTTATTGGTATGCGCAAAGAAGTCATTCGTTTACGCGTTCGTGAAGTGATGAATTTAGTTGGTCTAGATGATAAGGGAAATGCTTTTCCTCATGAACTTTCTGGTGGTCAACAACAACGTGTGGCAATTGCTAGAGCGATTGCAAATAAACCGAAAGTACTTATTGCGGATGAACCGACAGGGAATTTAGATCCGGTGAAATCAAATGAAATTTTATCGTTGTTGGAAAAAATTAATCGTGAAGAAGGAACGACGATTATCATGGTAACTCATGAAACAGATTTAGTTGAAAAGAATAGGAAGCGTACAATTGTTCTTGAGGAAGGACATATTGTTGCGGATTTATCTGAAGGAGGCTACATTAACCATGATTAGTCGATTTTTTAGACATATAAAAGAAGGTTTTTTAGGTGTTAAACGTCATGGTGCAATGTCTATTTCAAGTGCATCTGCGGTTACTATCACGTTAATTATTATTAGTATATTTGCGATTTTTACGGCTAACTTAGAAGCGATGACTCATACCATTGAAGGTTCAGTTAAAATTTCAGTGATGATTGATTATGATTTCTCGTCGCAAGAACAAATCGATGCGATTGGCGTAGCTATAACGAATATTGAAGGTATTGATCAAGTGAAGTTTTCTAGTAAAGATGAAGAACTTCAATTTTATATTGATAGTTTTGATAATGAAAAGGAAAAAGCTGTTTTTGAACCATATAAAGCGGAAAATCCGATGCATGATGCTTATTATGTAACGGTAAAAGATGGCTCTGATTTATCAATGATTGCGGATAAAATTCGTTTGATTGAAGGTGTTTATGATATTAATTATGGTGGTGAAAGTGCTGTTATGTTGATTAGCGCTTTAGCTTCGGTTAGAAATGGTGGCTTTATCATCGTTGCTGCATTAAGCTTTTTAGCAATTTTCTTAATTCAAAATACGATTAAGTTAACAATTTTTGCGCGATCCAATGAAATTGCGATTATGCGTAATGTTGGTGCTAAAAACGGGTTTATACGTGCTCCTTTTGTTGTAGAGGGAATTATTATTGGAATATTAGGTTCTATCATTCCAATCGCATTTACAATGGGTGGGTATTTATATTTGTATGATTATTTAGGTGGTGTGCTTTTGTCAAATATATTCGTATTAGTGCCACCAACGCCACTTGTATTCTATATTTCGTTGTTGTTATTAGCTCTTGGGGTAATGGTTGGCTTTTTAGGTAGTTTTCTATCGGTTAGTAAATATTTAAGGTGGAAACGATAATGAAGAAAAGTGTGATTGTTGTCTGTTTGTTTTTTCTTTTTACATCACTTCTTCCAGCGATGGCTGAAGATGATTTTAATACTAATCGTGACTATTACAATACCACATGTGCTAAAGATTCGACGCAGCTTTCAGTGGAAGAACAACAAAAATGTCGTGCTTTTATGCAATATATGTCGGACCAATCGGCGAGCTTGCGTAAGGAACTAGAAGATATTGAAAATAAGCGTAAAGATATTTCGGAGAATATTCAAGAGGCGGTCGAAAAGATTGCGGATTACAACTCTCAAATAGGAATTTTGGCGAAAGAAATAAGTCAAATCAATACGGACATCTTAGTTAAAGAAGCAGAAATTAGCGCGAAAGAGATGGAAATAGCAGCGAAACAGGCTGAAATTGATGCTTTAAAACAGAAGATTAAGGGAAGAATGGTTACTTCGCAACCAACGATGCGCCTGAATCAGTATCTTGATATTATTATGGGTGCTCGTGATTTAACGGATTTAATTCGTCGTTCTAATGGTATTCGTGATATTACGAAATATGATGAAAAAGTTCGTGAAGACTTATTGCATTTAATTGATCAATTAAATGAGATTAAAGCTCAACTTGAAGAAGAACAGAAAAAATTAGAAGAATATAAAGCAACAGTTGTTGAAAAACAAAATGTTGTGATTAAAATGAAGCGTGAAGCACAAATTGTTAAAGAAGAATATTTGAAAAAAGAAGCTGAGCTTGAGGCTCAAGGAAATCGTATTGCTGGTGATTTGGAAGCGATTAAGAGTAGTTTAAAATTATTGAGTAATAAGATTGGTAATATTCCTAATTCTTCTGGATTTGTGGTTCCAGTACAAATTGGGCGTATTTCGGCTGGTACGTGGTACTATCCTAATGGTTGGGGTGTACACTTAGGAATGGATTTTGCGGCACCGATTGGAACATCGGTAAAAGCTGTCGGTAATGGTATCGTCATTAAAAGTGTCGATGGCTGTGGTGATAATGGTTCAATTGGTAATTGGTGTGGCTCTGCTCAAGGTGGCAGTGGCGGTGGTGGTAATCAAGTTTATTTGTTAACGCGCATCAATAATCGTCTGTATGCAATAAAGTATCTGCACTTACAAGCTGGATCTCCTATTGCCCAAGGTACAATTGTTAACGCTGGGGATATTGTTGCCCGAGTTGGTAACTCTGGTAACTCGTCAGGTCCACACTGCCATGTGGAAGTATTTAATTTAGGAACGCAATCAATCAATGATTTTGTTTCTAGTTGGAATGGTGACTTAGCGTTTGGTGCTGGTTGGGGTGCTGCAGCACTAAATAACACGTGTGCTGCTAAAGGAGCGCCATGTCGTGAGCGTCCTGAAAATGTATTTGGCTATTAAGAGGAGAAATCCTCTTTTTATGTTATAAACAGTATATTTTTAAAAAAAATTTTAATTTATCGCTAATAAGTGTAAAATGGTGTAAAATTAATAAGAATAATTTGAAAGAAAGTGGTGTGCAGTATGAGAAGTGATGATAAAAAAATTAGAGTAAAATTAGAGAGGCACTTATGGCCTGATGAAATAGCGGCTAAAAATAGACAAAAGAGAAAATTTATTGTTAAGACGTTTATTTCTTTGGTTGTCGTTTGTATTGTTTTTACTAGTGGTTTCGTCGTTGGCTCAAAGTATTTTAATGCTTCTTCAAGCGGTTTGAGAAAAATTGAAAATGTGTACAATTTAATGTCGAAATCGTGGTATTTTGGTGCTGAAAACGAGAAGTTAGATGAACAATTAATTGATAAGGCATTAGTAGGAATGACTAGTTTTCAGGAAGATATTCATACGTTCTATACAAATGCTGAACAAAATAAAATAATTGAAGAATCTAGTAGCGGATCTTTTGTTGGTATTGGTGTTCGCTATAAAGAGGTGGATAGCTATTTTATTGTTAGTCAAGTTTTTCCCCAATCTCCAGCGGAGAAAGCTGGTTTACAAAAAGGTGATGTTTTCTATTCAGTGGATAATCATCTTGTTAAGGGGATTAGTAGTGAAGAATTAGTGAAATTAGTGCGTGGCGAACTTGATACGAAAGTGAATGTTGTTGTTTTGCGTAATGAACAAGAGCTTTCTTTTGATATCATTCGTAAAGAAATTAAAGTGTCAACATTTGCGGAAGTGATAGACGATAATATTGCTTATTTACAAATTCATCAATTTGGTGAAAGTACGGCAAAAGAAGTAGGAAATCATTTAAATAATTTTATTGATAAAGGGTGTGATCGCATTATTGTCGATTTGCGTGGTAATCCAGGTGGATATATTACGACATTCTTTGATATAGCGAGTTATTTTATTGAACCGAATACGGTTATTTTACAAGAAAAGTTTAGTGACGGTAAGATTAAAGACCATCGTTCCAATGGTAATTATCGTAGTGAGTTTAAAAAGATTGTTATTTTAGTGAATGGTGATTCGGCAAGTGCTTCAGAGGCATTTACGATTGCTTTAAAAGATATTCGTCCAAATGATGTGACGGTTGTTGGGGAAAAAACGTATGGTAAAGGTACAGTTCAACAGACTAGAACCTTATCAGATGGTTCTGTACTTCGCTTAACGATTGCGAAATGGTTATCGCCACATGGTATTAATTTTAATGGTAATGGTATTGAACCAGATGTTTATGTACAATTGCCACCGATATTCCATACATCATTTGAAAAGATAGAGGAGCCATTTACGATTGAATTTGATAGTGTGGACGAAAGAGTTGCGAAAGTTCAAATAGCACTACAATCGCTTGGGTATACTGTTAAACGTACTGATGGTTATTTTGATGAAAGTACCGTGTTGGCTGTGAAGGCTTTTCAAAAGGATAATGAGTTGATTGATAATGGTAAAATTACTAACGATGAGTATGAAAAAATCGCAGTGAAGGCGTATAATAAGGCTGCGGGCAACACTGATTTAGATTCTCAGTATAAAAAAGCAGTAGAGTTATTAAAATAAGCTAAATATACCCGCTATTGACGAAATAATCATTAATCGATAGTGGGTTTATTTTTTTTATTTTAGTGTGATACAATATGATGGAAAAGTGGTGATAAAGTGAGTGATAAGTTGTTTAAATTAGTATCCAAATATAAACCTACTGGTGATCAACCAAAAGCCATTGAACAATTGGTGGATGGTTTAAATCAAGGGGTTGTTGAACAAGTGTTACTTGGTGCAACAGGTACCGGAAAAACCTTTACTATTGGCAATGTAATCGAACGAGTGAATCGACCAACACTTGTTTTTGTTCATAATAAGACATTAGCTGGTCAATTGTATTCTGAGTTTAAGGAGTTGTTTCCTTACAATCGTGTGGAATACTTTGTCTCAAACTTTGATTTTTATCAGCCAGAAGCTTATATGCCAAAAACAGATACGTATATTGAAAAAAATGCGATGATTAATGATGAATTAGATATGCTTAGAATGGCAGCTATCAACTCTGCGTTAGAGCGTCGTGATACGATTATTGTAGCGTCTGTAGCGTGTATTTATGCTGCTAGTGACCCTAAACAATATCGTGATATGTTTTTCTCTATTCGTGTAGGGGAAATCATTCGTCGTGAAGAATTGATGCGTAAGCTAGTTGATCGTCAATATAAGCGTAACGATATCGAACAAAGTCGCGGGACATTTCGTGTTCGCGGTGACGTGATTGAAATATCACTGGGTCATACGGATAGCTATAATTTACGAATCGAGATGTTTGATGATGAAATAGAACGAATTGCTGAGGTGGATTGTTTAACTGGTAAAATTATTCAAGGGTATTCGGTGTATATGATTTTTCCTTCTACTGGTTATGCTCGTCCAAAAGAACGTTTACAACAAGCGACAATTGCGATTGAAGAGGAATTAGAAGAGCGTTTAAAAGAGTTTAAAAGTCAAGATAAGTTATTGGAAGCACAACGACTAGAACAACGTTGTCGTTATGATATTGAAGCATTGCGTGAATTTGGTAATTGTCCAGGAATTGAAAACTATTCTTTCCATATTGATGGGCGTACAAAAGGTGAACGTCCATTTAACTTATTTGATTATTTACCGGATGATTTTTTATTGGTTGTTGATGAGAGTCATGTCTCATTACCGCAAGTAAGAGGTATGTTTAATGGTGATCGAGCTCGTAAGACAACGCTTGTGGAATATGGTTTTAGATTACCAAGCGCTTTGGAAAATAGACCGATGACCTTTGATGAGTTTAAACAGACGATGAATCAAGTTATTTATGTATCGGCAACACCAGGAGATTATGAGTTAGAGCGTGTCAATTATCAAGTCACGGAACAAATTATTCGTCCTACTGGATTACTTGATCCAGTTGTTGAAGTGCGTGGCACACGCGGTCAAATTGATGATGTGATGGATGAAATCATTAAGATAAGAGAAAAAAATGAGCGAGTACTTATTACCACATTAACGGTGAAGATGGCGGAAGATTTAACGGCTTATTTACAATCAAGGGATGTTAAAGTTGGTTATTTGCATCATGAAACAAAGACGTTGGAACGTGGTGAAATCATTCGTGATTTACGAAAGGGTAAATTGGATGTTTTAGTTGGAATTAACTTGTTGCGTGAAGGGTTGGATATACCTGAAGTATCGCTTGTTATTATATTGGATAGCGATAAAGAAGGATTTTTACGGTCGTATCGTTCGCTAATTCAGACGATGGGTCGTGCGGCTAGAAATGCATCGGGTCGAGTTATTTTGTATGGTGATGTGATGACGGAATCGATGAAAAAGGCGATTGATGAAACAAATCGTCGTCGTATTATTCAAGAAGAATACAATCGCGTGAATAATATTACTCCTAAAACGATTAAAAAGGACATTCAAGAATCAATTAGTGGTAAAGAAACACAAGAAATGGCAATTAATTATTTGCATAAGAAAACAAAAGGAAACAAACAAGAAAAGAAGCGATTGATTGATGATTTAAGAAATGAAATGAAAGAAGCAGCTCGTGTATTGAATTTTGAGCGAGCAATGGAATTACGTGATATTATTGCGGAATTAGATCAATAAATTTTATTGTTTGTGATAACTTACGTTAATGTCATGTTGATGAAAAAAAATGGGAATCAATGAATTATTAAGGTATACTATAGAAGAGTGAGGATTGAAGATGACGGGGAAAAAAGATTTTTTAGGCTCATTAGCTCAAGAAGTTGAAGCAAAAAAGAGTGGAAAGAGCGTGGATGAGAGTGTTGTAATTCGTAGTGGTGAAAAAAAAGAACGTCCGATTGGTATCGAGGATTTGCCGAAGATAAAAACTGAAAAAGTGGAACATATGGAAAAGCCAAAGATTGAGGCGAATCAGCGTCCTAGTAGTTTTCAAGAGGAAGTTTTTGAGCGTCTTGAACCAAAACGAAAAAAGGTGAATCCAACAGCTATTGTGATTGCGGCATTAGTTTGTTTAGCTCTTATTGGCATTTCATATTTATTATTTTTTGCACCTAAAATTGTCATGCCTGACTTTTCAGGAAAAAAAGTTAGTGATGTTGGTATGTGGGCTAAACAAAATAGTATTCCTAATACGATGATTATGATGAATAGTGAATTTAATAATTCAGCGGATCAAGACGTTATTTTAGTTCAAAGTATACCCGCAGGTAAAAAAATTAAAAATACGACACCATTGACATTTACTATTTCTAAAGGTGCAGATCCTGATGAAAAAATAGTATTTCCTGATATTAAAAACATGAAATATGATGAAATTAAAGAGTGGGTTGATAAAAATAAATTACAAAAAACTAAAATTAACACTCAATACAATACTATTTTTGAAAAAGATTCGGTCATTAGTTATGACTTAAAATCGGTGAATGAAAATAATTTTACTCGTGGGACTTCTCTTACAATTATTATCTCTAAGGGAACGGCGCCAGTAGGAACGATCACTGTTGAAAATTTTGTTGGAAAAGTGTATGAGGATGTGTCAACCTGGGCTACTAGTAAAAAGATTAACTTGGCGAAAAGTGAAGTTTTCCATGATACGATCGAAAAAGGAAGAGTTGTTAGCCAAGGAGTAAAAGTTGGTGAAACAATACAAGAAAATGATACGTTATCAATTACAGTTTCTAAAGGTAAAGCAGTAAAAGTTCCTAATTTAGTAGGGTATAGTGCTGACCAATTGGAAGCTTGGACTGCGGAACATAAAACAATTAGTATCTTTAAAAAGAGTGTGTATAGTGATATGAATTTTGGTCAAGTTATTTCACAAAGTATACCAGCTGGAAGTGAAATTGATAGTGGTGGTGTTCTTGAACTTACTGTTTCTAATTATATGCCAATTTTTCAGGCGACAAGTCGAGAATGGTTGTCGCGAGATTATTTAACGCTTCATAAGTGGGTTGATGATGTCAATGCGAAGGGTGGTAATATTCAAGCTGGTGCATGGGGTAATAATAGTAAAATCGCCTGTACCGAAAAATATCCGACTCCTGGTATGATTGTTGAATATCATTGTTTAAATAATCAAGGGAATGAGTATGCGACGGGCTGTGATCGTCCATTGCCTCTTGATTCACGAATTTCTTATGTTATTACTGTAGGTGAGCCATATCAGCCAAATGCTGTGCCGGATGCACCGACATGGATTAAAATTAAGGCGACTGATGTTGCGACGTTAGATTCAATGAAGGCATTCTGTAGCGCTAATCCTGTTACTTGTAACTACGTGTATAAAGGTACATTTAGTGGTACTATTAGTGTTAAAATTAATGATGTAGTTGTTAATAAGGATACAGAAATATTGTCGGGTACAGCGTTTACTATTGAGTATTAGAAAGAGGTTTTTATGAATTATTTAAATAGAGCATGGTGTTATGTAACAAGGAAATTATCTAAATCAATTCTTTTAGGGTTAACTTTCTTTGTGATTGGTAATTTAGTATTAATCGGTTTAGGTATTAGTGAAGCGGCTGAAAACGCTAAAATTTTGACTCGTAAAGAGATGAGAGCAGTTGTATCGTACGAAGTTGACTACAATAAGTTTTGGCAGGAAGCAGAAAAGCTTGAATCGGATGAAGAACGTGAAGAAATGTACAAAAATTATCCGACATTAGATCAAAATGTCATTCAAACCATTATGAAGGATAATCGTATTAAAGCAGCGAATAGTTTAGTTGCGACAACGATGTATTCACGTAACTTCGACCATGTTTTAGTTGGCAATGAAGCCTTGAAAAATGAACATGGTGGTGGAATGATTGTGATGAATGGTGTGGAGTCGAAATATGTTGAACCCAATATTACTGTTCAAGCAAATTCACTGCCTAATATGATTGAACTTGCGGAAGAAACATATAAAGTAGTGGATGGACGTTTTTATAGCCAAGCTGATATTGATAGTCGAAAAGCGGTTGTATTGATTACAAGTGAATTAGCTTCTCTAAACAATTTAAAAGTTGGTGATTCAATTTCAATGTGGTCTACGGATAAAAATACGATTGATGGAATTATAAAGTCGTCACCTCAATTTACTGAAGATTTCTTTTATAAGGATTATGAAATTATTGGTATTTTTAACAATAAGAATGAAGTTGATCCAAATAGTGATCAATTTAAATGGATGCAGGCATTTGAATCACCTAAAAATATAATTTTAATGCCAGCGACGACATATGCTGAAGTGCAATTGGCAATTCAACCAAAAATAGCTGAATATTATAATACGTTGTATGGTAATAAAGATGATACTACAACTCATGAGTTTAAACTTGAAGATTTTATGACTCCGTCAAAAGTTGTTTATTTGTTGAATGATCCATTGGAAGTTGATGATTTTGTTTTAAATTATACTGGCCAATTAACAAAGTTTACTTTCTTGAATGCGAATAATGAAGTATTTAAGAAACTAGCAAAACCACTAGATACGTTATCATTCTTTTCAAACATCATTGTTTGGATTGTAACAATTAATGCGATTGTTATTATATCCTTGGTTACTGCCTTAACACTGAAGACGCGTGAACATGAAATTGGTGTTTTATTGTCAATGGGTGTTAGTAAAATTAAAGTTGTTGCGCAGCTTTTTGTGGAACTACTGATTGTTGCCTTAATTGGTTTTACATTGGCGGTTGGTAGCGGTAGCTTAGTTGCGGGTAAAGTGGGAAGTGCTGTGCTTGATTTTCAAAAAGCAGCTTCTGAACCTGAACAAATGGATATGATGAATCATTATAGTTATTATAGTAGTTTTGAAGGAAACTATTTTACTGAAGTTAGTCAAGAAGATTTATTAGCGAAGTATGAAGTGAAAATCGGATGGGTTATCATTTTAGAAATTTATTCATTAGGTATGGCGGTTGTGTTTATTAGTATCGTTATTCCATCCGCAATGATCATGAGATTGAATCCTAAACAGATTCTTCTAGCATAAGGGAGGATAACATGTCAATATTATTAAAAGTTGATAAGATTAACTATGGGTACATTGATGGTGGTTTACGTCGTCAAATTTTAAAAGAATGTAGCTATGAATTTGAAGAAGGTAAGTTTTATACGATTCTTGGACCTTCTGGAAGTGGTAAAACAACACTATTGAGTATTCTTGCTGGTTTAGATAAACAAGAATCTGGTGAACTTTATTATAGCGGTAAAAACTTAAAAGAAATTGGTTTGTATAAATATCGTCGTAATAGTATTGGTGTTGTATTTCAATCGTTTAACTTAATTCAATACTTAACTGGTTTAGAAAATATTTTATTGGCAATGACAGAAACAGATAATGAACTACCAAAAAATCGTGAAGAAATTGCTTATGCATTATTGGAGAAGTTTGGGATTGTTAAAAGTAAAGCGAATCGTTTAGTAACACATTTATCTGGTGGTGAACAACAACGTGTGGCGATTGCTCGTGCGATTGCGGCTAATGTTGATTTGATTTTTGCGGATGAGCCGACAGGAAATCTTGATACGGCTACTGAAGAAGAAATCATTCAAATCTTCCGTCAATTGACAGAAGATTTTGGTAAAACGGTGATTGTTGTTACCCATAGTAATGAAGTTTCTAAATTAAGTGACCATCGTGTATTCTTACAAGATGGAAAATTACATGATATCGATTAAAGTGAATGGATAAATTCACTTTTCTTTTACTGTAAAAAATGATACACTTAAGAAAGATTTGAGGTGCTATTATGAATGAAAGTAAATTGTTACAATATTTAGAAAAAGATCCGTGTTTATCGATTGTTGATTTGGCTGATATTTTAAATGAGTCAGTTGAAGCTGTTGAAAGTACTAAAAAGAGATTGGAAAAGGAAAAGGTAATTTGTGGTTACCATACAATTATTAATTGGGATAAAGCGAACCAAGATCATTGTATGGCAATTATCGAAGTAGGAGCGACTCCAGAACGTGATAGTGGTTATGATAAAGTGGCCCAAGAAATTTCTCGCTTTCCAGAAGTGACGAGTTTGTATTTAATGAGTGGAAAAAGCGAATTCACCGTTGTGATTACTGGTAAAACAATGCGTCAAGTCGCGGATTTTGTTGGTCAAAAATTAGCTCCAATTGAAGGAGTTAAACATACGATTACATGTTTTGTCCTTAAAAAATATAAGGTAGAAGGGGTCGTTTTAGAGGAGGAAGAAGCTACTCAAGAGCGATTAATAGTTACACCATGAGTACTAGAAAATATTTAAATAAAATGATTCAAGAAATACCACCATCAGGAATTCGTAAATTTTTTGATTTAGCGAATTCGATGAAAGGTGTTATTTCATTAGGTGTTGGTGAACCTGATTTTGAAACACCATGGCATATTCGTGAAGAAGCTATTTATGCGATTAAAACGGGAAAAACATTTTATACGAGTAATTTAGGGTTGCTTGAATTGCGTCAAGAGGTTGCTAAATACTATAAAAGACGTTTTAACTTGGATTATAACGGTAGTACGGATTGTTTAATAACAGTTGGTGGCTCGGAAGCAATTGACCTTGTAATGCGTTCTATTGTTGATCCAGGTGATGAGGTTATTTTATTACAACCTGGCTATGTTGCGTATGAACCTACTGTTCGTTTAGCTGGTGGAGTTCCGGTTATTATTGAATTAAAGGAAGAAACGGGTTTTAAATTGACGAAGGAAGCATTAGAAAATGCGATTACTGATAAAACAAAATTATTGTTTATCAATTTCCCAGGAAATCCTACTGGTGGAGTAATGAGTCGTGAAGATTATGAACCATTAATTCCACTGATTAAAAAACATGATATTGTTGTATTAACGGATGAAATTTATGCTGAACTTTCTTATGGTAAGAAGTTTGAAAGTATCGCATCATTTGACGAAATTAAGAGTCAAGTAATTATTATCAACGGTTTTTCTAAGGCGTATTCGATGACAGGATGGCGTTTAGGTTATTTATTAGCGGACCATGAATTGATTACGGAAATGAATAAAATTCATCAATATTGTATTATGTGTCCTTCTACGATCAGTCAATATGCAGCGATTGAAGCTTGTGCTAATGGTGATAGTGATTGTGAAAAACATCGTGATTCTTTTGAAGGAAGACGTAATTTTTTAACAAATGGTTTAAATCGTATTGGTTTACCGTGTCCATTACCAGAAGGAGCCTTTTATTTGTTTCCAAGCATTAAATCAACTGGGCTTACTTCAGAACAATTTTGTGAACGTTTGTTGAATGAACAAGGTGTTGCGGTTGTTCCTGGTACAGCATTTGGCGCTTGTGGTGAAGGATATGTACGTATATCGTATGCGTATAGTATCGATCAAATTAAAGTAGCATTAGAACGTATGGAGCTATTCTTGAGTTCATTGAAAAAATAGTTGAATGACTATTTTTTTGTGCTATAATTTAAAAAAGGAGTGATTTCTATGAAAAAATTAAGTACGATAATTTTACTTTTATTTGTTTTAGTGTCATGTGGTAGTTCGAAATCGACAAGTGCTCCAATGGTTAATAATTCGATGGATTCACAAATGGCGAAAAGTGAAAGTTCTTCAGTAAAGTATAATGATTCTTCTAGGGATGTTGTTTCAAATCAAAAATTGATTGTTACGTATGATTTATCTGTTGAATCGAAAAATTTTGATGAAACGATGAAGTTAATTGAAGCAAAAGTAAAAGAATATAATGGTTATATTGGTAATTCTAGTGTTTCTACTAGACCTAGTTATTACGATGAAACAATGTCTCGCTCAGCGTATTTTGTTATTAAAATACCAAAAGATAAAGCGGAAGGAATTGTTAGTGATATTCAAGCACAAACACATGTTACTAACATTAGTAAGAATGTCAATGATGTAACATTGAGTTATATCGATACGGAAGCTCGTTTAAAGACATTACGTAATCAAGAGAATAAATACTTACAATTGTATGAATCAACGAAAAATATGTCAGAATTATTAGAAATTGAAGGAAAATTAGCAGAAGTTCGTTATCAAATTGAAAATTATGAAATGACAAAATTGAATTTAGATCAACAAATTGATTATACGTCGGTTAGTATTAATTTAAGAGAAGTTGTTGATTTAACACGAATTGAAAGAAAACCAGAAAATATTTTTACTCAATTCTATAATGCCTTTATTGGTGGATTTGTTGATTGTATGTATTTTATTAAAGATTTCATACTTGGTTTATTACGTATTTGGCCATTGATTGTTATTATTGTTGGTATTGTTGTTTTAATTAGAAGAAAGATAAAGAATCGAAAAGATAAAATTAAATTTTAAATGAAAAAAGCGGAAATCCGCTTTTCTTATGGTCTTTTGATTTCTACTGTCCATTGTGCACCAACACCAATGTTGTATGCTTTAGCAAATGAACCTTGGTTGATGGCGATTCCTACGCGATAAACAGAGTTGATATAAATGATTGGACTTCCCATTCGTACATCGGCAAAACTTCTTCCATAGACGATTTGGTTTTGATATACGAGCATATCATGGTTATATATTGTTACTTCTAATCTCTCACCGAATTCGGCGTTTAGTTTAAGGAAGTTTTCGCGTTCAATGCTTAACCATAAAGAACCAAAACGAACATCGAGTATATCGATAGATCCTTTTACCGCATTTTCTGTAACTAATGTTTCTGTTGTCGGTAATTCTACAACATCATCCACACATAATTCAGGTCCTACTTGTTCGTATGTAATTGTTCCTGCCGCAAGTTTTGCACCAGTATAGGCATATACATCACGTCCGTGGAAAGTGTAGCTTGCTTCGGTGTTTGCACGACGATGGTCAACTTCAGAGATTTCTCGTAGTGCGACGATTCCCATGTATTTTTTAATGTGTGTTAGTGTTCCATTGTCTGGAGTTACGATATAGTGTCCAAGTTTTGTTTTAGCGACAACGCTTTTTCTACTTGATCCTACTCCTGGGTCTACAACCGAAACAAATACGGTGTTTTCACTCCAATATTCTACGGTTTGAAATAGACGGTAACTTGCTTCAAAGATGTTATAAGGGGTGATTTCATGGGTTAGGTTACGGATGTTTAGAGAAGGATCAACACCAAAGGCAACTCCTTCCATAGCGCTAACTGCACCATCGACTAGACCGAAGTCTGATTGTAATACTAATGTTCTTTCCATTATTTTTCTACCTTTCCGATTGTTATTTTCCAATTTGGACCAAAGCCACAGTTGTATTTTTCTTCAAAATTAGCCATTGAACTTGCCAAGGATACTTTCATTAGTTCATTGTTGTATAAAATTGGTTCTCCTTGTTTTACCATTCCAAATGATTTATGGAATAATACTTTTTCATTAAATATGATGTTGTCTTCATGTTTAATTGTGATATTTACCATGTCACCATAGTTGTATCCTACATCAAATAATGTTGTGGTAGGAATATTTGTCCATAAGTTACCGAAATTTGGATCATTGATTTCAAAGATTCCATCAATGGTTGTATCATTGATGATAGGTTCTATAATTTCATGGCATACAATATCATCAACATTGTATGCTGGTCCTACTTCTTCATAACTAATAATTCCTGAAGCTAGTTTTGCGGCGCAATAACCAAAGACATCTCGACCATGAAAAATCGCAACTCCTTCGGTATTTTTTCCTTTTAAACGGTTAACGGTTTCGTCAATTTCACGAATTTCTTGAATACCGACATATTTTTTTAAATGGGTTAATGCTCCATTATCTGGTGTTACAACGTAGTAGCCATCCAATGTTTTGGCAACACAGGCTTTTCTTGATGTACCAACTCCTGGGTCAACAACAGAAACAAAGATTGTTCCTTCTGGCCAAAATTTCATTGATTGGTATAAGCGGTAGGAAGCAGACCATGTGTCGTATTGCGGTAATTCGTGGGAACCATCCATAATTTCTAGAGTTCGGTCAACACTTTTTACTACGCCATACATAGCACAAACAGCACCTTCTTTGTAGGTAAAATCGGTTTGAAATACTAAAATCGGTTTAGTCATATGTTCTCCTTATTTAAATGGGTTGAAGTAAATACTTTGATTGACGAATTTAGTTACTAACAGTGAACCGATGAAAATCGCAAGGCAAACGGAAATGGCAAGATAATCGCGTTGTTGTAGTTTTCGATAGGTGTACCATGTTCTTGTTTTGTGTTTTCCATATCCTCTTAAATCCATCGCATTGGCAATCATTTCAATGCGATCTAAGGTAGAGAAAATAAGGGGTGTTAGTATAGCAACGATATTTTTAAATCGTTTCATCAATTTTTCTTTGTTGGATAATTCAAGTCCTCGTGCTTGTTGGGCTAAGGATATTGCGATGTAGTCGCGTTGTACATCAGGAAAGTATCGTAATGTTAACGATAATGCGGTACATGCTTTATATGATAATCCAGCTTTATTAAGTGATGAAGCAAATTCACTTGGATTGGTCGTTAGTATAAAGATGATTCCTAATGGTATCATACTAAAGTATTTTAAGAATTTTGTTATTTGGTACAGTAGTTGTTCCGCTGTTACAACATATGGTCCACCGATGGAAAATAAGATATGTTCCGTTCCATAAATAAGAACGCCTTGTTTTGGAGCGAAAACAAACGTTAGGATGAAGTTAGTGATTAAAAATACGAAGACATACGCTAACATCATTTTAATTTGTTTGAATTTAACTTTTGATATTTTTAACATCGCAAAAGATACAACAACAACCACTAAAATAACGCGGATGTCGTAACTTAACATTACTGTTGTTGTGAGTAAAAATAAACAACTTACTTTTGTTAAACCACTTAGTTTATGGATAAATGTATCTAGTTGATTGTATGAGAGTAGTTTAATCTTCATGGCTACGGATTCCTTTCTCATAGTGGATAAAGGATTCGACAAATTGAAGTGGATTGTCAATTTCAGCTTTAACTGCTAAGTCAAATAACGACGTTTCTTTTAAATTGGCTTTTTCAATTAACTCTTGATTGCATAATACTTCATAGGCTTTTGTGTCTGCTTGTTTTATTTTATCGCTTAATACGATGGCGCGTGGCGTGTATTCTAACATTAAGTGCATATCGTGAGTGATCATGATAATCGTTTGTCCAGCTTTATTTAATGATTGTAAAAATTCCATGATTTCGGAATAATGGCGATAATCTTGTCCAGCAGTTGGCTCATCTAAAATTAGTATTTTTGGATTTAATACTAAAATAGATGCGATGGTTACTCTTTTTTTCTGTCCATAACTTAAAGCGCTAATTGGCCAATTTTTAAATGGTAACAAACCACATATTTCCATTACTTTACTAACACGCTCGTCAATGTCTTTTTCACTATAACCACGTATCTTTAAGCCTAATGCAATTTCATCGAATATAAGTGTTTTTGATATCATTTGGTTTGGATTTTGTAGTACGATGCCTACATGTTCCGCTCGTTCTTTAATGCTGTAGGAAGCGAGATTTTCATTGTTTAATAGGATATCTCCACTATCTTGTTTATCAAAGCCGACAATTAGTTTGGAAAGGGTACTTTTTCCAGCTCCATTTTTTCCAACAATCGCGACCATTTCTCCTTCATGAATAGTAATATCGACGTTATCTAAAATAGTTCTTTCTCCATCATAACTAAAAGTACACTGTTTAATTTCAAGCAACGGTTTTCCGGTTGTTTGTTGTTGTGGTTGGTTATTCGCATTAAACCACTGTTGAAGCTTTTCTTTGACCTTATCTACTTTAAAGGTTTCACTGTTTGCAGGTAATAAATCGGCTGTTATTTGTACACCAGCGTATTTACATGCGGTGATATATAATGGTTCACGAATTCCTTGTTCAATTAAAATTGGACTGGAAAGAACGTTATCGGGAGTATCATCCATTAGTATTTCCCCATTGTTTACTACGATGATACGATCGATATGACGATGTAATACATCTTCTAAACGATGTTCGATGATCACAATTGTTTTTCCTCTTTGATGAATATCATCGATAAGCTCAATTGCTGTTTTTCCAGTAGCTGGATCTAGATTTGCTAGAGGTTCATCGAATAAAAGAATTTCAACATCATCGACCATTACTCCAGCTAAGGCAACACGTTGTTTTTGTCCGCCAGAACATTCATATGGATTGTTTTTTAGTAATTCTTCCATGCTTACTAGTTTAGCGATGGATTTTACTCGTTCAATCATTTCACTTTGTTCAACATTATCGTTTTCTAAGGCAAAAGCAATATCTTCGCCGACAGTTAATCCGACAAATTGACCATCTGAATCTTGTAGAACCGTTCCTGTTGATTTTGATAATGTAAAAATATCGGCATCTTTTGTTTCAATGCCGTTTACTTTTAAAGAACCCTGAATTTCGCCTTTGTAAGCGAAAGGAATTAAACCATTTAAACAATGTCCCAATGTGCTTTTTCCACTTCCTGATGGACCTACAATAAGAATCTTTTCTCCTTTATTGATTGTAAGATTAATGTTCTTTAATGTTGGTTTGGATTGAGCATAATATTGGAAGCTAAAATTACTAAATTGTATTATTTTTTCACTCATACTCACACCTCGCTATAATTATACATAATATTATGACTAAAGCAAAACGAAAAATAAAAAATAGTCAAAGTTATCCTTGACTATTTTACATTACTTGATAATGCAGTTTATTACTTTTTGTTGATACACATCGACTAGTCCTTTATCACTGATTTTTAGTGATGGTGAACATAGTAAGGATAGTGTTGCAAAGGACATGATTTCATTGAAATGGTAGTATCCTAAGTGATTCATTGCTTGTTTTATACTATCAATTCCGGCACCTATCACTTCAATCGGTTCATCACTGACAATACCAGCTATTGTTAGTGGACAATGTGCTAGTATTTTTCCTTCACTTACTACAACCATACCTCCTTGAGAATCAATTAAGGCATGTTGAGCGATCATCATATCGTTTGGGTTATCTCCCATTACCATAAGGTTATGGTGGTCATGGGCCCATGTAGTCGCTACTGCACCATTATGGAATTTTGTTTTGGCTAGAGTATAACCACTTTCATTTTGATTTGAATAACGATTAAATACTTTAATTAAATTTAGATTATTTCCTTGATAATCTAAGATGCCATTTTTAGTGCTTACTTCTTGGATAAGATGATTTGTTTTTGTTGTGTGTTCTAGTATTTCCATAATATTGCATTGTGGATTTATTTTATCTGTTTTAATAATGAAATCATCTAAGGTTGCCTTTGGACATTGAATGGAGTGGTAGTAGTGTTCTGGATATGTGGTTGGTTTTTCTTTTTTTACCATTTTGCCGTTGTTTGCGACTAATTCACCATTTTTATAAACACTTGTTGGTTTAATGGTAGTAATGGAATTAGTGAACATAAAATCGGCAATTCTTCCAGGTGCTATTGCGCCACGGTCTTCAAGATGCATACGTCGTGCTGCGGTAAAGCTGGCACAATAGATAGCCATTCTTGGATCCATTCCGCATTCAATCGCAACATTGACAACTTTGTTGAGATGATCATTTCTTAAATCATGAGGCATGACATCATCGGTTACTAGACTGACATAATCGAAGAATTGATGTTGATTAATGATATCAATGAATTCTTTTTTTACGGTTTTTTCTTGTAATTGGATAAACATACCATTGCTTAACTTGTTGTATAAACCTTCTTCGTTTTGATCAGTGTGACAACTTGTCACTCCTTGATATAAGAAGTCTTGTACATCGTGTAGTTGATAGCGTGAACAATGCCCTTCAATTGGTTTAAAACCAGGATAGTCTTTTACCGTTTTGATGATGCGTTTGATTAAAGTATCTTCATCATTGACAGTGTCATTGAAATTCATTACTTCGCCTAAGGCGATAACTTTAGGATTTTCTAATAATTGTTGTACTTGTTCTACTTCTATTAATCCTCCAGTTGTTTCTAGTGCTGTGCTACTAGAAGGGACAGAGGAAGGAATAGCGTAAAAGATATCAAGTATTGTTTCTGCATTCATAAAGTTATTCAAACCATCAACGCCAAAGACATTTCCTATTTCGTGGCAATCAGCGACGACAGTAGTTGTACCGTTGACAAGAACTGCGCTTGAGAAAATAGTAGGGGTAGTCATACTACTTTCAATGTGCATGTGGATATCAACAAATCCTGGTATCATGTATTGACCTTGAGCGTCGATTAGAACATCATGCTCATGAATCATATCATCAATATATCGAAACTTACCATTTTCGATGAACACATATTTTTTTTCGAAATTTTTTAAGAAACAGTTGTAAACATTGGCGTTAATAATTTGAATTTTCATTAGTTGTTTACTACTCTATTCCAACTATCAATCCATTCAGGAAGAACTTTATTCACTTCGGTAAAGTCAAGTGTTTTTAAGTTTGTAGCGTGTTCGCCATATGTTTTGTTTTGTGCTACTTCACCTTCTAATTTAACAGTAGTGTTTGTAGGTGCTTCATTCATTTTTGCTGCAGTGATTGTTTGTAATGTTTGGCTGATACGGTAGTCGATGTATTTGTATGCTAATTCTTTGTTAGCGCTGTTTTTGTTGATGTTGATTGTATTGAAGTTAGCATATGCACCACTTGTTGGGAAAATTACTTTCACATTTGGATTGCCTGCTAAGATTAATGGAAGGGCGAAATCTCCTACTAGAGCAACGCTTACTTCTTTGTTTGTGAACATGTTTGCGATGTCACTTGATTTTGAATATGATTTTACGATGTTTGGTTTTAATGCAGCTAATGCTTCAAATGGATCGTTTCCTTTGTTGAAGTCTTTTGCTACGTATACTGTATGTGGACCGAATGTTGATGTAATATCTGGAATTGCGATTGAATTAGCTAATTCAGCTTTCCATAAATCAGCGTAATCAGTGATTTCTGTTGTACATTTTTCTGGGTCAACAACGATTACTAATGAGTTGATTGTGTAAGCTGGACCTTGTTTTGCATCAACAAGTGGTTTTAATGCTTCTAATAAGTCTTTAGCATTGCTTAATTTTGAATAATCGATTTCTTCAAATAGACCTGCTTCTTGTCCTTTTGATGCAGCAATTTGTGATAATTCGATTACGTCGATGCCACTGTTGGCATTGCTTGAGAATTTAGTGTAACGGTCATTAGCGTTTCCTAAGTCTAAAACGATGTCACAGTTCGCATCTTTTTCAAATGGACCGAATACTTCAGCTTCAAGAGTATCTTGTGATAATCCCCAAGTTGATACAGTTAGTGTTTTCTTTTCTTCTGGTTTTACTTCTGCTTTTTCTTCTGTTTTACTTCCGCAGCTTGTTAATACTAGTAGTGCTAAGCAAAGTGTTACTAATTTTTTCATGATTTCTTTCCCTTTCTTAAACCATTGTGATTTTTTGTGGATCTAAATACAAAATACAATTTTCCTTTTCAAGTCGTGGTGCTGGCGATGTATCATTAACTGTGAGTTGACCAAAGTCAGTATTGACGATGTATTGCCAACCACGGCCTAAATAGGTTTTAACTTCGATGGTTCCTTTGATGCAGTTTTCTTTCATACTATCGGCGAAACTGATGTTGTCAGGGCGAATAGTGATGAATTTTTTATCGATATACGATTGTTTGGTAGTTAAATAACAATCGTTAGTAATTTGCGCTTTGTTGTTGATTACTGATTGAACTGGGATAAAATTTTGATAACCGATAAATCGTGCAACAAATTCTGTTGCTGGATTTTCATAGATTGCTTGTGGTGTATCAAATTGTTCAATAATTCCTTTATTCATAATTGCTACTTTATCACTGATGGAGAAACATTCTTCTTGGTCGTGAGTTACAAATAGAGTTGTTGTTTTTAACTTTTGATGAATTTTTTTAATTTCGATACGCATTTGTAAACGTAGTTTGGCATCTAAGTTGCTTAATGGTTCATCTAATAGTAATAGTTTTGGTTCAATGACCATTGCTCTAGCTAAGGCGACACGTTGACGTTGACCACCGGATAATTGATTTGGATATCTATTTTCGAAACCACTTAAATCGCATAGATTGATCATGTTTGCGACACGTTGCTGAATTTCTTCTTTATTTACTTTTCTGAGTTTTAAACCAAAGGCAATATTTTCAAAAACAGTGTAATGAGGGAATAAAGCATAGGATTGAAACACTAATCCAAATTGTCTTTTTTCTACTGGTGTTTTAGTTAAATCATTGCCATCGACAATGAATTTTCCTTCATTGGCTTGGATTAATCCTGCCATTACACGTAAAGTAGTTGTTTTTCCACATCCTGAAGGACCAAGTAAAGAAATAAATTCTCCTTGTTGGATGGATAGGTTAAAGTTTTTTAATACAGATTGTTGATTGGCGTATGATACACCGATATTTTCTAATTTTACGTATGACATAGTTTATCCTTTCAAACGATTTAACCCTAGGGTTTTTTCTACGATGAGCATAATGATTAAGGTCATTGCCATTAATAATACGGAAATAGCACTTACTGTTGGATCATAGTTGTATTCAACGAAGTCTAAGATGGCGATTGGTAATGTATTAATACCAGGTCCTGTTAGAAACATTGAAATGGGGTAGTTATTAAATGAATTGATGAATGCTAGGATAAAGCTTGAAATAATACCACCTTTAATGTTTGGAATGATAATGGTTATAAATGTTGTGAATTTATTCATTCCTAGAGTCCAACTTACTTCTTCGATACTTTGATCAAATTGACTTAATGATGCACTGATAATGCGAATGATATATGGTAGTGTCACTATTAAGTGAGCGATGACTAGGGATGTAAATAGTTGTAATTTTAATTGTAGAATGAGTAGATTGAATAAAGCATAACTGATGACCATTGTTGGAATAAAGGTTGAGGATAAAAAGAAATCTTTTAGCCATTTTTTAGGATATTTCCATAATCCATAGGCAACGGGAATTCCAATAAATAAGGAAATGATGGTTGCGATGATGGAAATATTGAAACTTAGTTTTAGTGCTTTCATAAAGCTTTTTGATGATAGTGCTTTAATAAACCATTTTAACGTAATTCCTTTAATATGGAAGCTTACCGCACTACTGGAATTAAAGGCTGTTACAATCATTAATAGTAGTGGTACTAATAGAAATAGTAGTACAGCGTAGACTAACGCTTTAAAACTTTTAGGCGTTTTCATTGACTTCACCTGCCTTATTGATTTTTTTACTGATGGTATTAAATGCGATGGTTACTAGTAGAGTAATCATGATCATAATGGTACTGACAATGCTTGCGCCTTGCCAATCACCTAATACTAGTGCTTTTTGATTGATGAAGGTACTCATTACTAGAGAAGTATTTCCTCCAAGTAATTGTGGTGTTGTGTATGCGGTGAAGCTTCCGGTGAAAACAAGGATTGCTCCAATTAATAAGCCAGGGATGGATAGAGGACATACTATTTTTATAAATGTTTGTAGTTGACTTGCCCCAAGGGTATTACTGGCAAGTAGTATATCATTATCGATGTGTTCTAATACTCCTTGTAACGTAGTAATCATAAGTGGTAGAAATAAGTAGACTAGACCAACAACGATGGCAAAGTCAGTATATAATAAGGATAGTGGTTCTTTAATGATGTGTAATGATAATAATAAGGAATTGATTGCGCCATTTTTACCTAAAATATTAATCCATATGTATGATCGAATTACTGAATTTGTCAATAATGGAAATAGTACTAAAATAGTGAGTACCGTTTTCATTTTTCCAGTTAACTGACTGATGTAGAATGCGGTTGGTAAACCGAATATAATTGTTATAATTGTAGTGATTAAGGATATATTGATTGTTCTCATTAATATTACTTGATGATATGGATCAAGAAAGAACTTGACGTAATTATTAATGGAAAAACCTGGTAGAATGATGGATAATAAGGGGATAAAGAGGGTAAAAATAAGTAAGATAGTAGTAGGTAAAAATAATAGTATCAAATTTTTTTTATTCATGGAAATCTCCTTGTAAATGAAAAAAAAGGGTTTAGAAAGCCCTTAAAAAGGTCTTCTATCATAGTCTGAAATTTACGGTTTCAGGTAGAGACGTACGCACCATATTTGCGTCATATACGATATAAGGCGATTGAAATACCGTACTACTGTATCATACTTAACTTTTTGTTTCAAGGAAAGAAAGCGACTTTTAGTAAAATATAGATGTATAAGCTAGATATAATCTGTTCACTAAATAAAAAAAGGATATTTCTATCCTTTGTAGTACTTACGATAATGAACCTTTTTTAGTGCGTGTTGCTGCATAAGCGCTTGCTAAGAAACCACCGACAACACAACTGCATAAGGAGTCTAATGCAAATGCTAGAAATCCTTGGGCGAATACGACATTGATTGGTTCGCTATAGATGACAATGTCTAAAATAGGTGCTACTAAAATCCAAGCGATGGCATTTCCGATAATGTTTACTGTACAGAATTTGATAATTTCTTTTAAACCAAATTCGCCTTTTTCAAGATCGATTAAGTAGAATGCGATACCGCCAATTCCTGATGCTACACCAGAAGCGATAATCCAACTCCACCATAATGAACCGTAGCTTAAGTCGTTTAATGCGTGTCCGATAAATGCTACTAGAAAGCCACAAACTGGTCCAAATAGTGCTCCTAGAAATGCTGATACTCCATATGCGATTTGAAGATTTGTTTCTGGAATTGGTGATGGAACTTTTACATACATGAATAAAACCATGAACAATGCTGCTCCCACCCCTGTTGCAACGATTGTTTTTGTACTAAATAAAGATTTTTTTGTCATAACTATCCCTTTCTTTAAAGTATGTATTTATTGTAGCATAAACTTAAATAAAGTGAAGGTAAAATAAATTGTAAATACTAGTAGAATACATAATATTATGGTAAAGTTATGTTGTATTTTATTAGTTGGAGGGAAAAATATGAAAATTGGAATTGGAAATGATCATACTGCTACATTGTTAGTAAAAGAAATAATTGCTCATTTAGAAAAGCAGGGAGTTGAGGTTGTTCATTATGGAACGACGGAAACTAGTAGTTCCGCTTATCCTATCTATGGAGAGAAAGTAGCGCGTGCTATTGTTAATAAAGAGATTGATGGTGGTATCTTAATTTGTGGTACAGGTGTTGGAATTTCACTTGCGGCTAATAAAGTGAAAGGAATTCGTGCTTGTGTTTGTTCAGAACCATATTCAGCGAAATTATCGAAACAACACAATAATGCGAATATTATTGCTTTTGGATCGCGTGTTGTCGGTTCGGAACTAGCGAAAATGATTGTTGATTCATGGCTGTTTGCTGAGTTTGAAGGTGGTCGTCATGCAGAACGTGTAGCGATGATTACGGATATTGAAAATAGAGGATAATTGTGCGAAAAATTACTCAATTTCTTGGTGGTAGTGATTTTATTAAAAAAGCATTAATGCTTGGTTTTCCTCTTGTTTTACAACAACTTCTTATTACTTCGGTTAGTTTAGTAGATAATCTTATGGTTGGCCAACTAGGTGATAGTGCCATTGGTGCGGTTGCTTCGGTGAATCGGTATTATTATGTCGCTGTTTTAAGTGGTAATGGTGTGGCTAGTGGCGGTAGTATTTTTATATCGCAGTTTTTAGGGAGTGGCAATAAGGAAAAGATGAAACAATCGTTTCGTTTTCTTTTGCTTACGACGTTAGTCTCATTTTTAGTGTTAGCTTCTGTTGCTTTAGTGTTTTCTTCATCATTATTATCATTTATTACAACCAATGAGGAAATTATCGCTTTGGCTACTATTTATATGCGCTATGTTGCTTTATCATTAATACCACTTGCGATTACACTTGTTTTAAGTGCTTCACTTCGTGCTATTGGTGAAACTAAAATTCCTCTTTATGTTAGTTTTGTTACTGTTTTGGTAAATACTGGTCTTAATTATTGTTTATTATTCGGTAATTTTGGTTTTCCTAAACTAGGAATGCTTGGTGTCGGTATTGCTTATTTAATATCACGTCTGATTGAAATGCTTATTTTAGTATTTATTGTGCAATCTAATGAATTTCCTTTTACTTCATCATTTGGTGAATTGTTTCATGTTCCATTTGATTTAGCTAAAAAAATTACGTTTACGGTTGTACCTCTTGTAGCTAATGAAGCAATATGGTCTTTTGGTATGACGATGATGTTTAAAACATACGCTACCTTAGGAAATCATGTGTTATCGGCTAATTCTATTTCGGCAACAATTGGTGATATTTTCTTTACCTTATTTGCTGGATTGGCAGTTGTATCAAGTATTCTAATTGCTGAGCCACTAGGGGGAAATCATTTAGAGACAGCAAAAGAGAATGCCTTTTATTTTAGACGTTTAGGTGTGTTTTTATCGGTTTTGTTTGCTATATTGATGTTTGTTTCTTCCTATGTTGTTCCTTATTTGTATAGTGAAGTAAGTATGGAAACATTAAAAGCGACACAATTGTTGTTAAGGATGCAGGCTTTTTGTTATCCAATGTACACACTAAATACGATTTATTACTTTATACTTCGATCAGGTGGTGATACGAAGAGTATGTTGTTGATGGATAGTGGTATTATGTGGTTTATTAATGTTCCTATTTTAGTTGTTGTTTCTAGTTTTCATCCACCGTTGCTTATTTTGTTTGTAGCTGGCCAAGTATCAGATGTCATTAAGATGGCTGTTGGTCATTATTTCATTAAGAAAGAAAAATGGGTCGTTAATATCACTCACTAAAAAAAGGAACGTTTGTTCCTTTTATTGCCGAAGGTAAATACCACGTGCTATGCGCGTGGTAATAGACTTTTAGA
>CAZTII010000020.1:5422-26515 GCA_964613305.1 uncultured Erysipelotrichaceae bacterium | reverse complement strand
TACACCCCAAGATATTGGACTGCGATACACAAACCCCATGTCTTTTAATATACTCATTATTTAGTTTGGTTTTTTACTGTTCTTTTCAACTTGAATTTGTATTTCCGTAATGTATGAACTTGGTGTTTTTGTCGTTAAATTATCAAAAATATAGTATTCATAGCTATTTCCAATAATTTTATAGTTTAACGATTGTATTGTTGTAATAAGTTGGTTGTATGTTTTTTCCATATCTTCATAACTTCCTATATGATAAGCACATGCATAATAACCTTCTGGTTTAATCATTATATTTTTTTCTTCGCATGGCTTTCCTAACGGGAGAAAAACCATATCGAATTTTCTATAAATTCCTTTTTTAAGATTTTTAAATGATACGATATCACCAGTCTGATAAAAATGATCATAATTATTTTCTGTTGCTATTTTTAATAATTTTTTTAAGGCGATGTCTACTGCGACTAGATGTTTTCAAGAAATAATTTGTGATTCAATGAATAATTTTATCGACTTATCTACTTTTATACTATAAAATACAATTATTATAGCAAATAATCTTAAAAAGAGAAAAGTTGATGAAGTTGCTTAAACAAGTGGAATCATTGTTTATAAGACAACTAATCATCCAATTTATTGAATCACTTAGATAATGCTGTGGATGGTAAATAGGTATGATATTAATTACAGTCGTTGATGAAATGGAAGGAACTATTATCGTTCAACATCGTTGCCAGTTATCTACTGGGGCAACAGTGTTGGACTTTTCTGGCATTGTCGCCGAAGCACTTCGTCCAATTAAAAAACCATGCATTATATTTATTACAATAAATAATAGGGCTGTTATTGAATTGCATGCACTGAATAAAGTCAATGGAATATTATATGTTGTTAAGCAATTTAGAAGAAAGGAATTAAAATTTCCTATTCCAGAAACATCAGTTTCTGAGAAATATTTAACGTATGTTAATGATAAATATAACAATAATAAATATTATCGTCTTTTTGATAATGGTAATGGTACTTGTACCGCTGAATATGGTCGTATTGGGTTAAACGAAACAGAATTATTTGGTAAGCGTCAAACTGTGTATCCGTTATTTATGTTTTATATAAAACTGATGGAAAAAGAAGAAAAAGGATATCAATATCATCAACTTCAAAGTGATGAACAAATTATTTCAGTTGGTGATTACAAACCTATTAGTAATGTTGCAATAAGAAATCTTATCGATTCATTACGAGAAGTTTGTGCGCAAGATGTTTCAAAAAAATATATTATTTCTCCTGTTAATGTTAGTGAATCGATGTTATGTGCTTCGAAAAAAGAAATTGAACTGCTTGAATCTGAAAATGATTTACTTAAATTTAATGATATTTTATTACGAATATTTACAATACTTCCACGACGTATGGAAAAAGTGAGTCTATATTTAGCTAATACCAATAGTGATTTTAATCGTATCATTATTCGCGAAAAAAAATTGTTGGATAATATGATACTTCAAGTAAAATTAAACAATAATTCATCAGATCAAACAGTTCTTGATGCTTTGAAATTAACAGTAGAAGAAGGTAGTGAATTGGATTATCAGCTTGTAAATAGACATCTTTCTTTTAACTTGCAAGCACAAGTGAAAAAAGTTTATGTTATCAATAATCATTTGACGAAAAGTAATTTTGATGAGTTTGTTAATAAGAACCAAATACAAACGATTCAATTGTTGTGGCATGGATCAACGAATGAAAATTGGTTAAGTATTTTAACGACTGGTTTAAGTTTAAATCCTGATGCTATCATTAATGGAAAATTATTTGGTAATGGTATTTACTTTGCTTTAAGTAGCAAGAAATCATTTGGTTATACTTCAGCGAAAGGTTCATTTTGGGCATCTGGTGAGTCATCGATATATTATATGGCGTTGTATGAGACGGCATATGGTAATCCTTTGAAAGTTAAACAATTTGAACAATCTTTTTCAAAGTTAAATAAAAATAGTTTTAAAACAATCTATCCTAACTATCATTGCCTTCATGCATTAGCGGGATTTGGAATGCTTAAAAATGATGAAGTTGTTTTTTATAATGAACATCAAATTAATTGTAAATACTTGGTTGAGTTTAAATTAGTATCATAATGATCTTTAATAAGTCTGCTTAAAATGATACAATCAATCATATATGGAGGATTTGTATTGAAAAAGATAGAAGTTTCCGCTGCAATATTAATTAAGAATGACTTAATTTGTTGTGCTCAGCGAGGTGAAGGAAAGTATGATTATATCTGTAATAAATTTGAATTTCCAGGTGGTAAAATTGAAAAAAATGAATGTCCTAAAGATACACTTCATCGAGAATTATTAGAGGAAATGGAGTTGTTTATTGATGTCAACGATATGATGGATTATTGTGTAGTTGACCATCAATATCCTGATTTTCATGTTACATTGCATTGTTTTATTTGTCATATTAATGATAATCAAACCTTTATTTTAAAGGAACACCAACAAGTAGTTTGGAGTGATAGAAATTCAATTGAAACGTTGGATTGGGCGGCAGCTGATATACCTATTGTTCAACAATTAAAAGCTCAAGGTTATTGATATGGAAATTGTAAATAATCTTTTAAAAGGATTACAACATGGTTTTATTGATAATTTAGTTGTTGGTAATGATGATTATTATCCACAATTAGTAGTTAACGATAAAAAAGCTGGTGAAAAGGTATTAAGTAGCATAGAAAAAGGTTTATTACATTGTACTGAGTTTTATTTTTCAGTTGCTTTTATTACGGATAGTGGTGCTATTTCTATTATTAATATGCTTGATTATTTAAAAGAAAAAGGTGTAACAGGTAAAATTGTTACATCGCAATATCAAAACTTTACTGATCCTAAAGCATTGCGACGCTTATTAACATACAATAATATTGAGCTTAGAATTGATAGTACGAACAATTTTCATGCGAAAGGATATATATTTAAACATTCAGAACATTATAGTTTTATTGTTGGTAGTTCAAATTTAACCCAACAGGCATTAAGCGTTAATAAAGAATGGAATTTGAAAATTTCATCATTAAAAGAAGGTAGTGTTATGCAAAAGATGATGAATGAATTTATTCAGACTTTTAATAATGCGACGAAAGTAACTATTCCATGGATTGTTGAGTATGAAAAAATATATTCTAGTGTTGCTAAACAAAACTTTCATGAACAGGTAATTATTGTACCGAATACAATGCAAGAAGAAGCATTGTTTAACTTAAGAAAACTTCGTGAACAAGGTAAAAATAAAGCACTTATTGTTAGTGCTACTGGAACCGGAAAAACGTATTTATCAGTATTTGATGTTGCTTCGCTAAGACCAAAACGTCTTTTGTTTTTAGTACATCGAGAAAATATTTTGCGTGCTGCGATGGCAAGTTTTAAACGTATTTTAGGCTCAAGTTTTAATATGGGCATTTATACTGGAAATGAAAAAAATGATGACGCTGATTATATTTTTGCGACAATACAAACGATGTCCAAAGAAAGTCATATGCATTTATTTTCTTCAACCTATTTTGAGTATATTGTCATTGATGAGGCGCATCGATCTGGTGGCGAAAGTTATCAGCGTATTATAAACTATTTTAAACCTCAGTTTTTTCTTGGAATGACAGCTACTCCAGAAAGAATGGATGGTTATGATATTTTTCAGTTATTTGATTATACTATAGCCTATGAAATACGATTACATAGAGCTCTTGAAGAAGATATGCTTGTACCATTTCATTATTTTGGTATTCGTGACATGAGCATCGATGGTACACTCATAAGTGATACATCACTTTTTAATCAATTGATTAGCGATGAGCGTGTATCACGTATTATTGAAGCTTCAAATCACTATGGATATAGTGGTAGTAAAATAAAAGGTTTGATTTTTTGTAGTAATGTAGATGAAGCTAAACAATTGTCGCTTAAGTTAAATGATAGAGGATATAACACAGTTGCTTTATCAGTGAAAAATAGTGAGAAGGAAAGAAGTGAAGCGATGTCATCGCTAGAAAGTGATGATGGATTGGATTTTATTTTAACTGTCGATATTTTTAATGAAGGAATTGATATTCCTAGTGTTAATCAAGTGATTATGCTACGAGCAACTCAATCATCGATTATTTTTATTCAACAATTAGGTCGTGGTTTAAGAAAACATGATGACAAAGAATATGTCACAGTAATAGATTTTATTGGTAATTATACAAACAATTATTTGATTCCCATCGCATTGTATGGTGATCGGTCTTACAATAAAGATACGATTCGTAAGTTAATTACTAGCGGAAGTAGTATTATTCCAGGATGTTCTACGATAAATTTCGATTATATTTCTAAAGAAAGAATATTTAATTCGATTAATTCCACTGATCTAAATAATTTGTCATTTTTGAGAAAAGATTATGTAGAACTTAAAAATCGACTTGGAAGAATTCCATTAATGATGGATTATTATGATCATGGCCAACGAGATGCGTATTGTTTTGTAGAAAAATATAAATCGTATTATGAATTTTTATTGAAAGTAGAAAATACTATTAATAGTTTGACTGATTATGAAAGAAAATTATTAATATTTTATGCAAAAGAAATTCTTGATAGTACTCGAATTGAAGAAACAATCATTTTAAAACTTAGTTTGAGTAATCGCTCATTGAGTGTTAATGATGTTTTAGAAAATATAAAAACTAAGTATGGGATAGAGTCATCAAACGAAACAATTCAATCCGCAATATCCAATCTAAATGGCCTGTTTAATAACGTCAACGATATTCCGATTCATTATTGGATAGAAAAAGAAACTATTTATATGGATAGTGACTATAAAAATAACCTATTATCAAAATCGATGTTTTACTATTTATCGGATATGATTGATTATTCAATAGCGCGCTATGATGATCGTTTTGATAAAGAAAAATTTAGAAACGGTTTACAATTGTATGAGCGGTATTCACGTAAAGATGTTTGTCGTATTCTAAATTGGGACAAAAATGAACAATCAACAATGTATGGATATCGTGTAAAGCATCATACTTGTCCTATTTTTGTAACCTACAAAAAGAGTGATGATGTGATTAAAAGTCAGAATTACGATGACTATTTTATTAATCGACGTCAATTTCATTGGATGAGTCGTTCTAATTCAAGAAAATCGTCCAAAGAAATTATGATGATTGAAGATAGTGTTCATTCTGGATTGCGTGTTCCATTGTTTGTTAAAAAAAGTGATGATGAAGGTAGGGATTTTTACTATATGGGCGATGTTACGCCAAAGATTATTGAAGAAACAACATTTCATGACAAACCAATTGTGACGATTATTTTTTCTATGAATGATGAAGTATCAGAATCGATGTATCGCTATATTGAAGAAGTTTAAAATAAAACTCTGTAAGGTTTAACTTATAGAGTTTTTTCATTAATAAAAATTTGTTAAAAAAAGAATTAAATCGTTTGATTTAATTCAATGTATTTGCGATGTCTTTAATTTTTTTAGCTAATCCTTTTATTTTTGTCATCGATACCGAACATATCGCAACTCTAATCCCTTTGTTAACTTTTACGGTATAAATATGGTTATCGATTAATGCTTGGTGTAATTTATCGCGATAATTGTTGTCATTTGTGTTGATTGTTACAAAGAAACCTTCTACAAATGGATAAGTTGGTAAGTCATTTTCTTTTGCTTCTTTAATGAAAAGATCGCTTCTCTGTTTTAACATAGTAACCGCATCACTTAATTCTTTTTGGAAGTTTTCTTTATTATCATTGACTAAATAACTGAAATTTTCCATTGCGGAATTAGAAATATTGCTCCATGTAGAACGTGCTGCTTTTTCAAACACAATTTCTACTTCTCGTACTTTTGTTTCATCTTTTCCTAGTAATAAAGCTGCACCACAACGTAGTCCATATGACGTACATGTTTTTGAACAACTAAACGCCATTACAACTAAACAGTTTGATGATAAGTTAGAAAATTGTTGGATGTAGTGACGCGCAGTTTCACTGTCTGCGGCATAATCAATATAAGCGATATCATTTAATAATACTACTGGTTTTGTTTTTGAAATTTCATTGAAACAATCAATGATTTCTTCCCATTCTTTTTTACTTAATGAGTATCCACTTGGATTGTGGCAAGGGTCATTAATGATAACACATAGTTTTTCTTGTTGTTGCGCTGTTTCTATACACACTTGTTTGAAGTTTTCCATATCGAAACAATCATTTTTAAACATGTTGTATTGGCGAAGGTTGTTTTGATTTTGGCGTGCCATTAAAGCGTAACTTCCCCATGCGATATCAGGAATAATTAAAGTATCATCTTTATCTAATACCGTATTGATTGTTAACCAAACAGAACCAGTTCCGCCAGGAGTAGCGATGACTTTACAGTGAAGATCACAATTGTCGTGTAAAACCCACTGTTTTACATCTTCTCTAAAATTATCATTACCAACAAAACTATCAGCGTATGCTGCTTTAACTTCTTTTGGAATGTCATCGTAGTGACTAAAGACTGTTTCAAAAGCTACTAGTTTTCCTTCTTCATTAAAGAGAGAACCAATGGTTGCGTTGACGACATTTTCTTCGCCATTAGTATTGATGTCATCATTTGCCATTTTAACGATGGCAAAAACAGTATCTTCAATAGGGGTTAAATTCGCAGATTGTTTCGTAAAAGTCATAGTTTTCCTTCTTTCTATTCAAATAGGCAAGAACCAATTCTAAACATGGTTGCCCCATTGTTATAAGCGATTGTATAATCGTTACTCATTCCCATCGATAAGGTATCGATTGTTGGAGAAAGTTGTCGACATTGTTGAAACAAATGATTTCCTTGTTGAAATACTTCATTAATTTCTTCCTCTGTGGCATGATTTGGTCCCATAATCATAAGACCTTTTACACAAACAGATGGATAATTTAAACATTCTTGAATAAAATCAATTGTTTCATTAGTAGTTAAACCATATTTAGTGTCCTCGCATGCAATGTTTACTTGAACTAAAATATCAATTGTTCGATTGAGTTTTTTGGCTTCGCTATGTAATAATTGGACTAAAGCGATGCTTTCTACTGATTGAACACATTGTATGTATGGTAGTAGTTGTTTTGCTTTGTTGCGTTGTAAATGGCCAATAAAATGCCAATCAACATTTGGAAAATACATTGCTTTTTCGATGCATTCTTTGACTCTATTTTCACCGAAAATGGTGCATCCGTTATCGACATATGGTTGTATTTTATCGATGGGTTGACCCTTAGATACAATACAAACAGTAGTGCTTGGACATTGAGTTTGAATCTCCTTTAATTTCTTCATTTTATCACCTCAAATATTATAGCACGGTTCCTTAAAATTCTGAATAAACTTGTGGTATAATTACAGCGGTGATAAAAATGAAAATAGATTTACATGTTCATAGTAATTTTAGCTTTGATAGTACGGAAAGTATTGAAACTATTTTAGCGGAAATGAAGAAAAAAGAAATTTCTAAAATCGCGATTTGTGATCATAATACCATTGAAGGTTCAGAATTGATGAAAAAGTATTTAGGTGATGATTGTATTAGTGGCATTGAAATAGATGCGATTAGTAATGACTACGTTCATCATATTTTAGGCTATGGTTTTCAGTATGATGATGAATTTCGCTATTTAGAAGGAAACTATATGAAGGAATTACAGCGAGTGAATGAAATTCGTTTGGCGTTAGTAGAAGAAAGATATCAATGTACTTTAGACCGTGATAAATTGGTATCGCTTAAAAATAAGAGAAGTCCCGTTACAAATGTTGAAATAGAACGGGTGTTATTGATGGATGTTCAACATGAAGAATTAGTGGAATATCAACATGGAAGTAAATCAAGTAACCCGATTGCCTCTTATTATTGGGATCATATGGCGGTAGGTAAATGGTGTTATGTGCCAATGAATTTACCTTTAGTTCAACAGACAATCGATATGATTCATCGCCATGGTGGAATTGCTGTATTAGCTCATCCTAAAGTGACAGTTGGCCGAAATATTGAAGAATTAGCTGTTTTAAAAAAATGTGGTATTGATGGTATTGAAGTGTATTGTTCGTATCATGACCATGATGATGTTGCATTTTATAAGCAATGGGCCTTGGAAAATCATTGTTGTATGACTGTAGGAAGTGATTTTCACGGTGTTACCAAACCAAACATACAATTAGGGGATAGTGGGTTTAAAGGTGATGGCAGTGAAATAATTGAAAAGATTTTAATGAAAGTAAGGGGTAGTATATGAGGAAAAACAGTGTAAAACGTGCGATTGTTCTTGTTAGTTTGATGTTGATTGCGACATTAGTTGGCATCATTTTTTCGCTTAACCGTTTAATTAATCAACAAATGGATGTTGAGGAAGTTAAACCAACCGTAGTTGAAGAAAAAAAAGTAGAAATTAATCATTATCAATCAAAATTATTTGTAGCAGGTGATGCTTTATTACATGGAGCAGTATATACTGATGCAAAAAAAGCTGATGGAACATTTGATTTTGCGTCGATGGTAGAAACACTTCGTCCAATTACAAACAATCATGATCTTAATTATTACAACCAAGAAACTATTTTAGGTGGAACACAACTTGGTTTATCAACGTACCCACGATTTAATAGTCCTCAAGAATTTGGCGATACGATGATTGATTTAGGATTTAATCTTGTTTCTTTAGCAAATAATCATACAATGGATCGCAATGAAGAAGGTGTTTTAGCTTCTCTTGCCTATTGGAAAGATAAACCGGTGTTAACGGCCGGGAGTTATTCGTCATTTGAAGAACGTAACTCCGTTAAAATTAAAGAAATGAATGGTATTACATTTGGTTTTTTATCGTATACGTATGGAACCAATGGTTTACTTGTACCTAGTGGTAAAGAATATTTATGCAATGTGTATACCGAAGAAATGATTAGTCAAGATGTACAACGTGTTCGTGAACAAGTGGATGTTTTATTAGTAGCGATGCATTGGGGAGTTGAGTATACGCATGAACCAACTAAAGAACAACGTCATTATGCCCAATTGTTGGCAGATTTAGGTGTTGATGTCATTATTGGTGCTCATCCTCACGTTGTTCAACCGATTGAAATGATAGATGATACAATTGTATTTTATTCGTTAGGTAATTTAATTTCAGCTCAAGATGGTACATTAAAACGAATTGGTTTACTTGGAAGTGTCACAATCGAAAAAACTGTGATTGATGGAGTTTCTTCGATTGAATTATTACCACCAAAGGCAGATTTGATTTATACCGATTATAAAAAAGGGTATAAACAATTTAAGTTATACACCTTCGATGAATTAAATGATGAAATTTTACCGAATTATCAAGCAATTTATGAACAATACGGAAATGTTGTGGTTAAAAACTTTCCGGGCATGTCGTTATCGATGTTGAAATAAGTAAATGGTGGAGCCTTGATGAGAAGTCAGGCTCTTTTTTTGTAAGATTGGCAGTAATGTCTTAAACACTAAATACAATAAAAATACTTCAAGTGGTAATAATACGATATTTTTAACAATGCTTACCGAGAAATAGTATGGATATCCTTTTTTAAAGAGCATGTGAGACCAAAGTGATCCAAGCGTTGCGTTGACAAATACATTGACTAACAATCTACTTATAAATAAGGATGTTATGGTAATTTGTTTTTTGTGTAAAAATAGAGCAAATATAAGAGATGTCAATAATGCACTTAAGGTGTAACCAAAGAAAAATGGTCCTGTAGGCATTAATGTATTACTTAATACATCACTACAGAAAGCACTAAGCATTGCTGGTACAACTCCTACAATAGAGGCTTCAACAGCAACGATAAGAAAAGTGAATTTGATGCGTAAGTTGTCTGCGACGGGCAAATAAAAGGTATTAATAATAATTTTTAAAGCGATAAATAATGCGATTAACGCAATATTTTTGATGGTTGTTTCGCGTGTTTTCCACATAAAAAAGCCTTCCTTTCTTCCACTGGTGAGAAGCGAAAAGCTTTATTCACACTTGTGGGATTCAACGTAGTACCGCAAGAAATTCTTTTCGTCCATTCATTTCCCAATGAATGGCACTTAACGCACTACGAGATACTTGTTACAATATAATATTTTTATTGTATTGTCAACTAACAAAAAAGGGAAAATATTCCCTTATTTTGATAAATGGTCATTAAATTGTTGGATAAAACTTTCCATTTTTGTTGTTCTGTAGTTTCCTTGCATGAAATTATTCTCAATAATATCATACAATTGTTCCCAACATTGTCCTTCTAAACCAAATAAGATAGGGTAGAATAAAACATCGTTATCTTGTGCTGCAACAACATCTCCAGGAGAGTCACCAACCATCAATACGTGGTCAATGTCAAAGTCATGAGCTAACATGTCTTTAATACAAGCGCTCTTTGTTCCAGCTTCTTGTCCATAAACGATATCAACGTATTCCATTAAACCGTGGCGATTCCATTCGGAATCGATGGCTTCACGATTTGCGCTAGATACAATTGCGATATGCGCAACATCGTGAATCTTTTTTAATGCTTCTAGAACGTTGTCAAATGGTTTGTCAGCGCCTTCTAAACTTACAATTTTCTTGTTGACATCTAAGCTCCAATCAAGTGTTTGTTGTAGTTGTTTTTTGCTATTATCATCATTAGCTTCAACAATTGCTTGTTTTAGGCTCGCATTGGAAAGGGAAGGGGCTGCGTTTATCCAATGCTCGATGGCGCTGAAATCATCAAGTTGTTCTGTTTTAGCTGTTTCTTGTAATGCAAGTAACAAGCCTTTAAAACGGTTAACACCTCTTGTTTTAGAATAAAGATTGATAGTGTTCCAAAGTGCTAAAAATTTTTCGCCGTCTTTGATATTGAAATGTTCTTTCGCTAGTGGACCAAAACATTCAATATGTTTGTAGTTCATGGTATCCATTGCACACCCATCGGAGTCAACGCAAACTAGATATGGTTTTTGTTTAACAAAATTACTCATGAGGCTCCTTTCGGCATCATGTGTGATGCATTTAATGTATCTATAGTTTACCATATTTAACCTTGTATGCAAGTTAAAATTCTGGTGTAAAAACTAAATTTACACAAAAACAAGTGATTATGATACACTAAGATGGGTGATTAAAATGGAAACTTGGGTAGCGACCAATGATATTAACGCAATAAAAAGATTTAAAGGGGTGGATGGTATTCTTTTACGACATATTGATGTAAGTATAGAAGCTGTTTACGAAGAAGGATGTTTTTTTGAAAAAATTCAAACCGTAAAAAACTTAGGATTTAAAGTAGGTGTATCGATGAATCGTTTTTTTGAGGAATCAATGTTAGATTCAATTACTACTTTTTTTAATCGTTGTTTGTTAGAAAAAGTAGATCGTATTTACTTTAGTGATATGGCAGTATACATGATGGCCAAAGAAGTGAATGCACTTTCGTGCCTAGTGTATAATCCTGGTCCAATTTTAACGAATAGTATGGATATTTCTTTTTTCAAGCAATGTGGAATTGCTTCATTTCACTTGTCGAGTGAAATGGATTGTGAAGAAATGTGTCAAATAATGAATGCTCATCGTGATTGTTGTGATATTTCCATTTTTGGTTATGCGATGATGTCTGTTTCTAAAAGATTGTTGATTGATTCGTATTGTCAAGAAATTAATAAAGAAAATGTGTATCAACATCGTCTTGATTGTACTTTGATTGAATCAACTCGTGAAGGAAAAATGCCGATTGTTGAAACAGCGATGGGAACTGTTATTTTTACTGATTTCATCCTTGATGGTTTTAAAGAAATGGAACGATTTAAAGAAGCAGGATGTGGCAGTATTTTAATTGAAGGAATCTTTTTAAGTGAAGATTGTTTAGTTGATGTTGTTCATCGTAATCCGTTAGATAAATACAATTTACCTTTAAGTGATGGCTATTTGTATCAAAAGACAAATACTACTAAGGAGGCTCTATGAAAAAAATAGAATTATTAGCTCCTGCTGGTGATTTACAGAGGGCAAAGGTTGCCATTCATTATGGTGCTGATGCGATTTATTTAGGTGGAAAGAAGTATTCTTTACGTTCTCGTGCTTCTAATTTTGATCTTAGTGATATTGCCGAAATTTGTGATTATGCTAAAAATTATGGTGCACACGTTCATGTTACGGTAAACATGATTCCTCATGAAGGTGATTTAGATGGTATTGAAGAGTATTTAATACAGTTGGAAGAGTGTGGTGTGACGGCTATTATCGTTGCATCGATGGCTATTGTTAGTATTGCTAAAAGGGTTGCTCCTTCTTTAGAAATACATTTGAGTACCCAAATGTCGACAACCAATAGTAAATCGATTGAATTTTTCAAACAAATGGGTGTCGATCGTGTTGTGTTAGCGCGCGAATGTTCACTTGATGATATTCATCAAATTTCTAAAGTGTCAGAGTTACCGCTGGAAGTGTTTATACATGGCGGCATGTGTGTAAATTATTCAGGGCGTTGTACATTGAGTAATGCGATGACGTATCGTGATGCAAATCGCGGTGGTTGTGCTCAAAGTTGTCGTTGGAAATATCATTTTTATGCTGGTGCAGAAAAAGTAAGTGATGATGATATTTTATTTTCGATGAGTTCTAAAGATCTTATGGCGTACAAATACATTCCAGATTTACTTAGAAATCACGTTGCTTCATTAAAAATTGAAGGACGAATGAAATCGATGTATTATATTGCGACTTTAGTAAAAACATATCGACAATTAATTGATGAGATTGATGAAAATAACAATGATTTAAGTGAAGAAAGAATTAACTATTATGCTAATGAATTTTCTAAGGCTGAAAATAGACCAACTAGTTTTGGTTTCTTAAATAACTTACCATCAGCTAAAGATCACTTATATGGAGTTAATGGAGCAGGTGTTACTCATGATTTTGTTGGCGTTGTGTTAAATTACGATAAAGAAAGCCAACTTGCGAAAATACAAGTTAGAAATGTGATACGATTAAATGACGAATTAGAAGTGTTTGGTCCAACTATCACCAATGAGGCTTTAACAATCGAACAGTTGTTTGATAGTGATATGGTATTGATGGATGTGGCAAATCAGCCAATGAACGAAATTTACATAAAAATACCGTTTGAGTGTAGTGAAGGCGATATGATTCGTAAAAGGAAAAAATATGATATTTGAGGGTGCATTGAGTGTTAAGGCCATCATTCAAGCAAATCGCAGGACAGTTGATGAAGTTTGGATTGATGAAGAAAAAGTTAGTAAAGATTGTAACTATATCATGGCGATCGCGAAAGAAAAGAAAATTACAGTTTATCGTAAAAAGCGATGTGATATTGATGCAGTTTGTGTTGGTAAAACTCATGGTGGAGTGATTGCTATAGCTGGTGAACGTCGTTATCAAGATGTACAATCCATGTTAAAAAAGAAAGCACCATTTATTGTGTTATTGGAAGGTATCGAAGATCCGTTTAATTTAGGTTATGCGATTAGAACGTTGTATAGTGCTGGTTGTGATGGATTGATCATTGCAGATCGTGATTGGAGTTATTCGGATAGTACCATTGTCAAGTCAAGTGCTGGCGCTAGTGAATGGCTTAATATTTGTAGTAGTAGTGATTTGGCTTCTGATTTAATGAAATGCAAAAAAGCAGGATGTAGTATCATAGGTGCTCATCGTAAAGATGCAATTTCTTTTTTTGACGTTGATTTTAAAGTTCCACTTGTATTATGTGTTGGTGGAGAAATGCGTGGTCTATCGAAAAAGGTTCAAGAGGTCATTGATTTTCATTGTTACATCCCATACGCTAATGATTTTCGCAATGCTTTAAATGCATCTAGTGCTATTTCTGTTATAAGTTACGAAGTTTTTCGACAAAGAACAATGAATGTTTAAATTAACTATGATATAATTATCCACAAAAAGGAGAATGAAGATGAAAGAAGCTTTTTATATTAAAGGTAATACAGCGATTATTAATTACACGACAAAATATTGTACAAACGCTAGTGAATTAATTTCTTCAGAAGGATTTTCTCAATTTTTAACATCGTATTTTGATTTTTTAAAGAAGGATAATCAAGAACTTTATTTATGGCTTATAAACAATGCAGATATTAAAGAAGTGACGACAGAATTAATTCGATTAGCGAAAGTGTTATTAGTGTTGGAACTTGATGAAATTTCACATCCGGCATTACAATATCCAGATCGTTTATTGGCGTTAATTGAATCAATGTATCAATATTGGCGTAAACTTCAACGTATTTCAATTGTTTATTCAAAAGATAAAGAAGGTCTTCAAATTGCTAACTTTATGGATGCGGATTCTAATTTTAATAGTTTAATTCGTGGATTATATCGTGGTATTCAACAAAAAGTACAAGGTTCTAAAAATCTTGTATTCCGTCAATTACAAGCTGGTACTAATGCGAGTATGTTGTTGAGTGTGTACAATTGGAATGTACCAAAAGGATATGAAGCATTAACGAAAGTTCCTTTTGTTAATACGATTATGTTGCGTACACCACTTATTATTCATCCTAAATCAAATAAACGTACTGGTGTATTTACTGAAGTATTTGAAAATCCAATGAAAGATTTTGTGGATAAAAATGATGATTGGTTATGTTATCCAGCTAAGATTGGTAGCTTATTGTCATTTATTTATTTCCATCGTGATTTTACACCAAGTGCTATTTCTTTAGCGAATCTTTTTGAACTTGCTACACAAGAAGAATGTTTATCGAGAAAACCAGATTGTGTCATGATTTTTGGTAATGAAGATGGTAAAAATGACACAGTATTTTATCAAGATAAAGAAGAAGGTTTTTGGATTGGTAAAATATCGTATGCGGATGTTATTGAATATTTTGGTTATTTAAAGAAAATGGCGTTAACCCTTCATAACTTAGCGATGATTGAAAAAGGTTGGTTACCAATTCATGGTGCTATGATTAACTTGTATCTAAAAAATGGGGTTAAAAAAGGAATTATGTTTATGGGTGACTCTGGTGCTGGTAAATCAGAAACGATTGAAGCATTATCGAATATTGCCCGTGATGAAATTGATTATCAAGAAGTTGTATTTGATGATATGGGATCAATTCACTATGAAAATGGTCATTTATATGCGCAAGGAACAGAAATTGGTGCCTTTGTGCGATTGGATGACTTAGATAGAGGAGCTGCATATCGTGATATGGACCGCTCTATTTTCTTTAATCCAGAAAGTGCGAATTCACGTGTTGTAATACCAGCTGCTCCTTATCATGTAATTACTAAAAATCATAAGATTGATTATTTTATGTATGCGAACAATTATACTGATGAGAGAGGTTTAAAAATTATTGATGATATGGCGGAAGCAAAACCTGTTTTCGTGGAAGGAAAACGTTTTGCTTTAGGTACAACGCAAGAAAAAGGATTATCACTAACATATTTTGCAAATCCATTTGGGCCAATGCAAAAACAAGAGAAATGTGATGTGTTGATTGATGAAATTTTCTCTAAATTTAAAGATGAAAATATTATTGTTGGTGAAGTTTATACATGTTTAGGATTAGCTGATAAAGGTGATAATGGTATTACTGATGCGGCTAAAGCATTATTTGATTTAATTAAAAAAGGTTAATATGATTACTTCTGTACACAATGAAAAAATAAAAACATGGTGTAAATTGCATCTAAAGAAAGAACGAGACCGAACTGGTCTTTTTCTCGTTGAAGATGATCATATGATTGAGGAAGCGATGAAAGCAAACTGTGTCGATACATTGATTGTTACGGAAAAAAGTACAATTAACGACGAAAATAGTGTTTTAGTAAGCGAAGAAGTGATGAAAAAGTTAAGTCAGAGACTATCTTCTGCTAAAGCGATCGCGGTTTGTCGTAAAGTAACCATAGAAAGAAAAGATTCACCACGTATTTTATGTTGTGATGGTATTCAAGATCCTGGTAATTTAGGGACGATTTTAAGATGTGCTTTAGCCTTTGGTTTTGATGAAGTATATGTAGAAAACTGTGTTGATGAGTACAATGATAAAACATTACAAGCTAGTCAAGGTGCCATTTTTCATTTGTTTATTGAACGCTGTGATTTACTTGAAAAGATAAAACAATTAAAAAAGACATATTCGGTGATAGCGACGAGTTTAGATGGTAAGCCACTATCATTATCAACCGGTGAAGATAGGGTTGCGATTATACTTGGCAATGAAGGAAGTGGTGTACGTAAAATCCTGTTGGATGAAGCAACATCCTGTGTTAAAATTGAGATGCAAGGCATTGACTCTTTAAATGTAGCGGTAGCGGGTGGAATATGTATGTATGCCTATCGTTATTTAAAATAGGGAGATACGAAGATGGTTCGATATTACATGATTGCGGAAGGTATTGTTCAAGGAGTTGGTTTTAGAGTGTTTGTACAGATGGAAGCACTTAAGTTGGGATGCACTGGTTTTGTGCGCAATTTAAGTAATGGCATGGTAGAAATTATGGCTCAAGGAACAAAAGAAGATGTTAACCAATTAATAAAAGCCATTAAAAAAGGAAATCGATTTATTAAGGTAGAAAAACTTACGATGAAGACAATTGATTTAGTTGAAAATGAAAAAACATTTACGACTAAATAATAAAAGACAATTGTCTTTTATTATTTTAAGAACTATTTCGTAGATAAAGTGACTTAGTCACCGTGGTAGTCAGTGAAGATTGATTTAGCTTGTTTGTGTGCTATGATGGTATTGTCAGTTTCTGACATATATTGATAACTAGAAGAGAGGATACTGTAAATGGAAAAAATGAATAACGTTTTTAAAGCATCGACAATGGATTATTTTAAGACAGGCGAGTATAAGATTTCTTTTGAGGATTTTATCGCTTTAAAGAAACAAAACAAAGCAATGATGCTAGATTTAAGAACTAAGGAAGAGGCTGAACTTATATCATTTTCGTTCGCACTTAATATTCCAATCGAAGATTTACCTGAAAGACTTAATGAATTGCCTAAAGATAAATTAATTGTAACTTTCTGTGCAAGTTCAGTTCGAGCAATTATGGCTTTCCCTTATTTAAAAGCAGCAGGCTATGATAATGTAAAAATGTTTGTAGGTAAAATTAGCGATTTAACCGTATATTTTATGCCGCCATTTGTAGCGGCAAATTATGAAGCACTTAAAGAAGCATAAGGATAATCAGCGACTATTTGGTTGCTGATTTTTTTGTTTTAAATAGAAAAGGTAGTTTGTTGAAACGTATGATCTAAGATGAAATAATGCAACAATTGAATACTATTGAAATAATTCGATACATTGTAATATTAAATTGTTCGTAGTAAAATGCCTTTATATGTTGATGGGAGAAATATGTTATGAACGAAATTAAATGTCCAAATTGTGGTGAAGTTTTTACTGTTGACGAATCAGGTTATATAGCGATTGTTGAACAAGTAAAAAATAAAGAATTTAAGAAGGAATTACAAGAAAGAGAATTATTGTTAAAGGAAGCAAATGCGAAGGAAATTCAATTAACCAAAATTGAATCACAAAAAATGTTAGATAAGCTTCGAAATGATGCGGTGATGGAAATAGAGAAACTAAAGTCTGCTTTAAAAACATCTAATCAAGAAAAGGAAAATCTATTAAATCTTGAAAAAGCGAATAGTAGAGTGCTTTTAGAACAGAGTTTAGCTGAATCCAATGCAGAAATCCAAAAACTAAAAATACAGCTTGAACATGTTGAAAAGGATAAAGAAAATAAGCTTCAATTAGCTGATTCAGATGCTAAAGCACAACTTGAAAGAAATACATCGGAATTACAAGTGGAAATTGAAAAATTAAAAGTTGCCTTAGTTACTTCTAATCAAGAGAAAGAAAATTTATTAAATCTTGAAAAAGCGAATGCAAAAGCTGAACTAGAAAAAAGATTGTCGGAATCGTTGGCTGAGATTGAGAAGCTAAAAGTTTTAGTTGAAAACGCTGAAAAAGATAAAGAAAGTCAATTGAAATTGGCTGATTCAAATGCTCAAGTTCACTTAGAAAAAAGTACAGCTGAATTAATGAATGAAATAGAAAGAATGAAAGCTCAACTTGAAAAAGTTGAATATGAAAAAAAGATGGCAATTAGTGCTGAAATTTTAAAGGCACAAACAAATTTATCAGAAAAAGAAAATGAAATTTCATTATTGAAAAACAAAACGGATGCTATTGAAGCAGCGAATGAATTAAAATTGAAAATCATTGAGGATAATTATAAAGGTAAGTTGTTGGAAAAAGATGAAATGATTGGTTTTTATAAAGATTTGAAAGCGAAACAGTCAACGAAGATGTTGGGAGAAACATTGGAACAACATTGTGAGATTGCATTTAATCAACTTCGAGCGACTGGATTTCAAAATGCTTATTTTGAAAAAGATAATGATGCTAAAACAGGTAGTAAAGGTGATTTTATTTTTAGAGAAAATACGGAAAATGGAATCGAATTTATTTCTATTATGTTTGAAATGAAAAATGAAATGGATACTACTTCTACAAAGAAAAAGAATGAAGATTTTTTTAAGGAATTAGATAAAGATCGTAATGAAAAGAATTGTGAATATGCTGTTTTAGTATCATTGCTTGAAGCAGATAGTGATTATTATAATAGTGGTATTGTCGATGTTTCTCATAAATATCCTAAAATGTATGTGATACGACCACAGTTTTTCATTCCAATGATTACGCTTTTAAGAAATGCGGCGAAGAATTCGGCTCAATATCGTGAACAGTTGGTTGAAGTTCAAAATCAAAATATCGATATTTCTAATTTTGAGGAACAGATGATTGCATTTAAAGAGACTTTTGGTAAAAATGTAAGTTGGGCTAGTGATCGATTTGCGGCAGCGATTAAGAACATTGATGATACGATTACGTTGTTAACGAAAATGCGTGAAAATTTAACAATGTCAGAAAAACATTTAAATACCGCAAACAATAAAGCACAAGATTTGAGTATTAAGAAACTGACTAAAAATAATCCAACGATGGCTGCAAAATTTGCTGAATTAGAGTTAAAGAAAAAATAGGAATATAAGTAAACGGTTACAATAAAAATAAATTTTGATGTAACCGTTTACTTGTGAAATAAATAACAAAACTTCTTGTCATCTTCTTTTTTGTTTGTTATACTCTTAATGTGTTAAGAGAAATCTTTCACAATAGGAGGAAATTATGGTTAACAAAAAAGAAGACGTTCAAGAAATTAAAGACAAAGAAGTTGTAGTTGGTCCAACTAGTGTTGCTGAAGTAAATGAAAAAGTAATTAAAGCGTTGGTTGCATTGGATGAGTATGCTTCATTTGACCAAGCAAAAATAGATTATATTGTTGCGAAATGTTCGGTTGCGACATTAGATATGCACGGTGACTTAGCTAAGTTAGCGGTTGAAGAAACTAAGCGTGGTGTATTTGAAGATAAGGCGACAAAGAATTTATTTGCTTGTGAGTATGTTGTAAATCATATGCGTCATTTAAAAACAGTTGGTGTTATTGAGGAAGATGATGTTTCTGGACTTACGTATGTTGCTGAGCCAGTAGGTGTCGTGGCAGGTGTTACTCCCGTTACTAATCCAACATCGACAGTAATTTTTAAATCATTAATTTGTTTGAAAACACGTAATCCAATTATTTTTGGTTTCCATCCGAATGCGCAAGAATGTTCAAAGGCAGCGGCTCAGGTTGTTTATGATGCTGCAATCGCCGCTGGGGCACCTAAAAATTGTATTCAGTGGATTGAAGTTCCAAGCATGGAGGCAACAAATGCTTTGATGAATCATCCTGATGTTGCGACTATTTTAGCAACTGGTGGTAATGCAATGGTGAAAGCTGCTTATAGTTGTGGTAAACCAGCTTTAGGTGTAGGTGCTGGTAATGTTCCAGCGTACATTGAAACAACAGCAAATTTACGTCAAGCAGTAAATGATATTTGTTTATCGAAAGCATTTGATAACGGTATGATTTGTGCTAGTGAACAAGCGGTAATTATTGATAAGGAAGTATATGATGATGCGATTGCTTATTTTAAAGATTATCGTGTTGTGTTTGTAAATAAAAAAGAAAAAGAATTATTGGAAAAATATTTATTCGGTGTTACTGCATTTAGTAAAGATGTTAATAACGCTAAATTAAACCCTGCTGTTGTTGGTAGAAGCGCAGCATGGATTGCTGAACAAGCTGGATTTAAAGTAGATTCTAAGACAAGTATTCTTGCGGTTGAATGTAGTGAAGTTGGTCCAAATGAACCACTTACTCGTGAAAAATTATCACCAGTGTTAGCTGTATTAAAATCTGAATCGATTGAAGATGGATTTAATAAATCAGAAGCTATGGTAATGTTCCATGGTGTTGGTCATAGTGCTACAATTCATACCGAAAATGCACAAGTTGCGAAAGATTTTGGTATTCGTATGAAAGCTTGTCGTATTATTTGGAATTCTCCAAGTACGTTTGGTGGTATTGGGAATGTGTACAATTCATTTATTCCTTCGTTGACATTAGGTTGTGGTTCTTATGGTCATAACTCTACATCAGATAATGTCAGTGCAATCAACTTGCTTAACATTAAGAAAATTGGACGAAGGAGAAATAATATGCAATGGTTTAAAGTTCCATCTAAGATTTATTTTGAAAGAGATTCCATTGAATACTTAAAGTCAATGCATGATGTAGAACGTGTATTTATCGTAACAGACCGTTCTATGGTTGACTTAGGTTATGTGACTCGTGTTACTGATCAATTAGAAAATCGCCGTAATAAAGTACAAGTTCAATTATTCTGTGATGTTGAACCAGATCCAAGCATTCAAACAGTGAAAAAAGGTCTTTCCTTGATGGAAGCATTTAGACCAGATACAATCATTGCGATTGGTGGTGGTTCACCAATGGATGCGGCTAAGGGTATGTGGATTTTCTATGAACAACCGGATGTTGATTTTGATGATTTAAAACAAAAATTTATGGATATTAGAAAACGTGCATTTAGATATCC
>CAZTII010000020.1:0-5412 GCA_964613305.1 uncultured Erysipelotrichaceae bacterium | reverse complement strand
GAATTAGGTAAAAAGAGTAAATTAGTATGTATTCCTACAACATCAGGTACAGGTTCGGAAGTTACACCATTTGCGGTTATTACTGATAAAGAAGAAGGCAAGAAATATCCATTGGCTGATTATAGTTTAACACCGACAGTTGCGATTATTGACCCAGCGTTGACTGTTAACTTGCCGCCTCATATTACTGCGGATACTGGAATGGACGTATTGACTCATGCGACAGAAGCATATGTTTCAGTGTTAGCGAATGACTTTACTGATGGTTTGTGTTTACAAGCGATTAAAATGGTATTTGAATATTTACCTCGTGCGGTAAACAATGGTAAAAATGATTTTGAAGCTCGTGAAAAGATGCATAATGCGGCTACTCTTGCTGGTATGGCGTTTGCGAATGCGTTCTTAGGTGTAAATCACTCTATCGCTCATAAGATGGGTGCTGAATTCCATGTTCCTCATGGTCGTTGTAATGCTATTTTAATGCCTCATGTTATTCGTTATAATGGTGAAAAATCAGATAAACCTGGTATTTGGCCAAAATATAATTACTATAAAGCGGATGAGAAATATGCTGAATTGGCTAAAATGATCGGTTGTAAGTTTAATACGGTTGCGGAAGGTGTTGAGATGTATGCTGCAGCTTGTGGCAACCTTGGTAAAGATTGTGGAATTAAGATGTCATTTGAAGCACAAGGTATTAAACTTGAAGATTTAGAAGCTAATTTATCAAAAGTTGCATACTTAGCTTATGGTGATCAATGTTCTCCTGCAAATCCTCGCGTTCCGATGGTTGAAGATATTAAAGACATTATTAGAAAAGCATATAAAGGAATTTAGAAGCCGTGAAATCACGGTTTTCTTTCATTAATTATCTTGTATACATCATTTTTTTAATAATCATGAATAGACTGTTTTAAGGTAAAATTTTATTAAATTTAACACTGAAAGCGCTTGACATTGGATTTTAACTCCTGTATACTTCCCTTGTCCTAATAGGGGAGTAGCTCACAAGTAATTGTGATTGTATTCGTCAACACGGTAGAAATACCCGGATACAATGATCAGAAGTGATAAGCAAGACCTATCTCATGTACATGAGATTTTGTCTTGCTTTTTTTTACGCTAAGGAGGAGAAGGTATGTTTTATAACCAGGAAAAAGAAGTAGTAATCAGCGAACTTCAAACAAATGAGCAGTATGGTTTACAAAATGATCGAATTGAAGTGATTCGTCAACAATGTGGTTTTAATGAGTTGGATGAAGAAGAAAAAGAATCGATGTTGATGAAATTTTTAGAACAGTTCAAAGATCCTTTAACTGTTTTATTAATCATCGCCGCTACAATTTCAATCATCGTTGACCCACATGAGTGGATTGACAGTTTAGTAATTATCGTCGTTGTTTTATTAAATGCAGTTTTAGGTATTATTCAAGAAAATAATGCGGAAAAATCATTAGAAGCATTAAAGAAAATGAGTGCCCCAAATGCTAAGGTTATTCGTAATGGGGAGAAAACAGTTGTTCCAGCAAGAGAATTAGTTGTTGGTGATATTGTTATTCTTGAAGCAGGGGATTACGTTCCTACAGATGGTCGTGTGTTAGAATCTCATAATTTACAAGTAGATGAAAGTGCTTTAACAGGGGAATCTCTACCAGTAAATAAAAGAAGTGCGGCGATTGAAAATCAAGAAGTTCCTCTTGGTGATCAAAGAAACATGGTTTTTGCGAGTACATATTGTACATATGGTCGTGGGCAAATCGTTGTTACGACAGTAGGTATGAAAAATGAAGTTGGTAAAATTGCTAAGATGTTAATGGAAGCTGAAAAAGAAATTACACCGCTTCAAATTCAATTGAACCAAATTGGTAAAGTAATCGGTATTATGTGTATTGCAATCTGTGTGATTGTATTTGGTTTAGAGTGGGTTTCTGGATTATCTATTTTAGATTCATTTAAAACAGCTATCGCTTTAGCTGTAGCAGCAATTCCTGAAGGTTTAGCGGCAATGGTTACAGTAGTATTGGCTCTTGGTGTTTCTAAAATGGTTAAGAAAAATGCTATCGTTAGAAAACTACCAGCTGTTGAAACATTAGGTTGTGCAAGTGTTGTTTGTAGTGATAAAACTGGTACTCTTACACAAAATAAGATGACTGTGGTAAAAACATATTCTTTAAAAGAAGGTATGCAATATTTTGATGGTAAAGGTAGCGAAGAAGTTCGTGATTTATTAAAACACTTTACTTTATGTACTGATGCTGAAATTAAGTTAGTTGATGGTGAAGTTCGCTTAATTGGTGACCCAACAGAAACTGCTATGGTTGAAGCAAGTTTCAAAATGGGTGATAAAAAAGAAGACTTATACGTTATTAACAAACGTTGTAATGAAATTGGCTTTGATTCTACACGTAAAATGATGACTGTTTTCTATGAAACAAAAGATGGTGTTATTTCTATTACTAAGGGTGCACCTGATGTTATTATGGGAAAATGTACAAATACTCCTAAAGATGCGTTAGAAATTAATGAAGATATGGCAAAACAAGCATTACGTGTTCTTGCGGTTGCTTACCGTAAATGGGATAGTGTTCCTGTAATGCTTGAATCAGAAAATATTGAAAAAGATATGACTTTTGTTGGATTAATCGGTATGATTGACCCACCAAGACCAGAAGTAAAAGTAGCTGTTGCTGAAGCTAAAATGGGTGGAATCCGTACTGTAATGATTACTGGTGACCATATTACAACAGCTAAAGCAATTGCATTAGAACTTGGGATTCTTGAAAATGGTTTAAGAGCGATTACTGGTAATGATCTAAATAAAATGGATGAAGAACAATTACAACAAGAAATCGATCATATCGCTGTATATGCTCGTGTTGCTCCAGAACATAAAGTTCGAATTGTTAATGCATGGCAAAAGAAAGGTCACGTTGTAGCGATGACAGGAGATGGTGTAAACGATTCTCCAGCATTAAAAGCAGCTGACATTGGTTGTGCAATGGGTATTACTGGTACTGACGTTACTAAAGGCGCGGCTGATATGATTTTAGTGGATGATAACTTTGCTACAATTATTAATGCGGTTAAAGAAGGTCGTGGTATTTACAACAACATTAAAAAAGACGTTCAATTCTTATTATCATGTAACATTGGTGAAGTAATTACAATCTTCGTCGCATCAATTTTAAGTGTCTTAGGTTGGAATTTAGGTGTTCCTCTACTTCCAATCCACTTATTATGGGTTAACTTAGTAACAGATACACTTCCTGCCTTTGCATTAGGTATGGAACCAGTTGAAGATAGCGTTATGAAAAATAAACCACGTCCTAAGACAGAAAGCTTCTTTGCTCATAACTTAGGATGGACAATTGGATGGCAAGGTGTAATGATTGGTTCAATCACATTGATTTCATACATCATTGGTAACAAAGATACTCATGAAATTGGTATGACAATGGCATTCTTTACCTTAGCTGCATCTCAATTATTCCACTCATTCAACATTAAGAGTGATCACTCTATCTTAAATAAAACTATTTTCTCTAATAAGTTCTTATGGGGTGCATTCTTCGTTGGTATGATTTCATTGTTTGGTGTAATGTATGTTCCAGGTATCAACACTGTATTTAAAACTGAACCTTTAGCAATGAATTATTTAATGACTGCCTTAGGTTTAGCATTTATCCCAGTTCCAGTATTAGAAGTAATTAAAGCTGTAACAGGAAAAAATAAAGAATAAATTAAAAAAGTGATTTGCGTAAAAGCGAATCACTTTTTTTATTAATATAAAATTTTTGAAGTTTTAGATTGATAACGTGATACATATATAAGCATAGTTTGTAAACTGTTTAGTAATAATTCATAAAATAACATATAAATAGGATAAAATAGTTATAAATATTGTTATATCATTATAATTATGTTAAAGTTAATATATAAAAAAAGCCTCCTACGAGGCACCACAATGTGGCGATTTTACTGCATTGCTGCAGATTGATTTTCACGCATCATGTCATTGTTAACGGTAGTTGTTTGTTGTGGGTAGTTCGCTTTACCGAATTGCTCCATAGAAGTCCTACCCGTTTTTAAAATTGTATTGTATTATTTTTTTAATTACCGTACGGTATTTTAGGAGGTAATAGTATGAATGGTATTTACTATAATGCGATTTTTAAAAGAAAGTCTTTTCATCTATTTCGCGATATCGGTGACGAAAAAATAAGCCAACAAGAATTGTCTGAAATTGAGGAAACATGTAGAAATCTTATTCCTTTGTGTTCAAATATTAGAACGAAAATTAAAATTATTCACGCAGATGAAACCTCCTGTAAGAGAGGTCAGGAATATTGTATTTTGTTTTATAGTGAGAAAAATGATAACTATTTGCAAAATATAGGTTATTTAGGGGAACAATTGGATTTATATTTGGTTTCAAAAAATATCGGTACATTATGGTTTGGAATAGGTAAAATAAGTGAACCATTGCTTGATGGACTTCATTTTGTCATAATGATGGCAATTTCTAAAATTGGTAACGAGAAAAAATTTCGAAAAGATATGTTCAAGAGCAAACGTAAATCGATTGATGAAATCTGGCGTGGTGAACTAATTAAAGGAGTAACCGATATTGTACGATTTGCACCAAGTGCGTGCAACACGCAACCATGGTTTGTGGATTATTCTGATAGTAAAATCAAAATATTTCGATATAAGAAATGTGGAAAACGCGGTATAATGCCTGTCGATCAAGTGGTTTACTACAATCAAATTGATATAGGTATTTTCTTGTGTTTCTTGGATATTTGTTTGGCTTACAATGATATTAGCTATGATGTAAAGTTATATAAAGATAATGGCTGTGATGATGAAATGACATTGGTTGCAGTTTATCAAATATAGTTTCTGCACTTATTATATGTATGTAGGTGTAAATTAATCACATTGGAAAAATATTATCAGAGCTAACGTCCTCAGTCTAATACGCTCCTAAATGTTTTCGATGGGTATAGGAATGGTTTCTTACTATATGTTGCTCGAAAGAGACCATATCAACTGCTTTGCAATGCTACACCAACTTGCTACGCGAATAATTCACAGTAAAAACTCCACTTTTGTTTATACGGATACCGCAGTTGCCAAACTCGCTTTCTAGATGGTCCATACCTATTTTGGCGCTAGTGAGTAGGACGTCTTTTTCTCTATATAGCCAGTTTAATTTTTGCGTCATAACAATCCCTCCATAAGTTAGTTTACAATTTATCGGTCATCGTTTGACTGTCAACCTAAACAATTAGTTGTATTATAATGGGTGAAAAAAGTAAACATTGAACACTGTTTTCTAACCATGTCATTTTTAACGGTAGTGTCAATATTTATGTGTAAACATCTCTTGTAAAAATAAGTAATTGTTGA
>CAZTII010000019.1:17359-29055 GCA_964613305.1 uncultured Erysipelotrichaceae bacterium | reverse complement strand
ATATGGTATCAAATATTTAAATAAAAAAACAACATTTCATGAATATACGTTATAATATACATAAGCGGAGGTACTTATGGAAAATAATAAAATGGAAGAAGTCGTAGAAGGAATCTATCGATACGATGATGGAATACTACGATGGACGTATGAATTCAACATGTGGAAAAAACCACAAATCTTTCTAACAACTTGGAAAGTACTCCTTATTTCTAGTATTATTGTACTTGTTTTTTTATCAATCATTAATTTTGAAGGAGATATCATCAAAACCCTTTCCTTTGCCGGAGTCTTTATGGCAATCGCCATGGTCGTCATCACTGTATTAGCGCTTATCGGATATATTATCGTCGCTTTAAATTATGGCGGCAAATATCAAGTAATCTTTGAAATGGGTGAAGAAAGCATCGTCCATATTCAAATGGAAAAACAAGTAAAAAAGATGGAAGTACTCGCATTACTAGGAATTGCGACCATGCAAGTAACAACAATGGGAAGTAGTATTTTAGCACTAAGCAAAACCAGCTTAACGAGCAATTATAAAAAAGTTAAAAAAATTACCGCTTATCCACATAAAAACATCATTTATCTAAACGGTAATAATTTCAATCAGATTTATGTAACAGATCAACAATTTGACTTTGTCTACAAATACATTAGCATGCGTTGTCCAAAAGCAAGAGCCATCATAAAATAAGCTTAGCATCCGCTAAGCTTTTCTTTTATTCTTTTATAAACGCATTAATTTCTTTTTCAGTAAGATTCACTGACTTCAACAACTCTTTCATTTTCATAGAAATTCCTTGAGCGGCCATTTTAGCGTCAGTATCACACACATAATCATAACCAGCCACATCACCAGATTTATGCGGCTTTAGGGTATCTAAATCATAAATACAATAGCTATTGTTATCATAAAAGAAAACCTGTACTTCTTTTAACTTAGTTCCATTTATCCATACGCAATATACATTATCAGCAAAACTTGTTAAGGCAACATGTTCTTTCCAACCAAACGTCAACAAGTAATCGTAATAATCCTCTTCTTCTCTAAATATTTCATCAATTTCTACAAGTGATTGAAACGTTTCTTTATCGCGCTCTATATCTTTTTTCTTAGACAATAATTTATCAAAAGAAGCAATTTTTTTCGCATACGTATCAAAATTAAAAAACATTCCTTTATTCATCGAAATAAAATCACTTTTCTCAAAACTATAATCAAATATATCTTCATTTTTCACTTTAGAAACATCCAATGGTTCATACGTTTTCGTTGGTATTTCTTCATATTCAATCATCGATTCACCGAACCACTCTAAACTTTCTAGTTCAAGTGATTTTTTATTCAATGTTTTACTATCTCTACCATACAACGCCGAACCAAGATTTACTCCATTATACCGTTTCACAACATATTCAATCTCATCTTTTGATTCTTCATAGACACCAATCAGTAAATCCTCTACAAAATCATGGTATTCATACCCTTCCTCTTGATCAACATCGCCTGTATATTCTTCATCTTGTTCAATTAAATCTTCAGTAAATTGATTTTCTAAACGATGACGATATTCACCCTTTATTATCATGTCGCGATGAAAACAGACGAAACTAATTTCTTCAGCCTCACTACCAAGATAGTACTCCGAAAATACCATGTCATCAGAAAGTGTCGTTCTACTAATCCAACATCCTTCTATTTTACTCGTCTTACTATTTGGCGCAAATGTTTTTGTATCCTCGCTTTGATTCGCTGTTTCTTCTTTTTTAGTGCCACACGAAGCCAACACCATTACTGCCAACAATACCACCATTAATTTTTTCATGTAACTTCCCTCTTTTCTACGATTACGATCGCACATACTCTTCAATCTCTTCTAACGATAATGATACGCTATCTAATGAAGATAGCACTTCTTGTTTGAAAGAAACAGCAACTTCAAGGGTACTATCAGTACATTTACTATAAAAATGTTCCCCAGTATCATCTAATCCCACTTCTTCCAATGTAGTAAACAAATAACTACAGCCACAATTATTCTCGGTATTAATCACAGAAATAATTGATTTATTATCAGAAACAAGCCATTCTATATAACCATTTTCTATATCATTACTCATATATACACTATTTTTCCATGCATATGTAAGTGTTCGGTTACTAAGCTTATTTCGTTTAATCTGAAATGATAAATCTTGAAGTTTTTTATCAATTTTTAATGCGGACGATAATAGTGATGAATTTTCTTTATTCAACATATCGCTAAATCGATCGACTATCTTTTTTACTCCTTTTAACGATAAATATGATTTCATCGGCTTTACATAACTAAGAAATCCATCATTAGTAAAACCCTCAACAATAATATCGACATTACCCCATTGTTCCATCGACATACGTTTAAACTTTTCATTACCAAGAAAGCCAATGTTTCGATAATAACTATCAATCGATTCCACTTGATTCATCACCAATAAATCATCCTTAAGCGAAAATGTTCCTTTACCTAAAACACTTTCCATCAACTCATCATGCATCATTGTTTTACCATAATACAAATAATATCCGTTGTTCCATTGAATCGTTCCAACCATGCGTTCAATCTCTTGCTATACATAGTCATAGTTTTTTTCATCAATATTTTTAAACAATTCCACTTCATCAAACATGAAAGTTGACTCATCCAATCCTTTATCCAGATGATGTTTTAATTGTTTAGCATATTCTTGTTCATAAAAGCGATAACCATCTTCAACAAAACTATTTTCTAACCGCTTTACAAATAACCCACGCATTATAACATCCGATTCAATACAAATGTATTCTTGACCTTGAGCTTCTCTACCATAACTATTACCAATAAAACTTTTAACCTTAGTGATATCAACAATTCGACTATAACAGCCATTAAGTAGTTGACCATTTTTCTTTTGCAATAAAAGCGTAGTTGAAGAGCACGATGTCAATAAAACGATAATCGCTAAGCAAAACAACTTTTTCATACGTTACCTCGATAATATTAGTTTATCTTAATATTAAAAAACTTCAATCACCCTATAGGGTGAAATAAATATCCATAAAAAGTGATGTTAAAAAGCATAAAAAATGGAGCAATCGCTTACGCATTACTCCAGAACACTATAACAAACCAAAACTAATTATGATGAAATGTGACATACTCTTCAACTTCTTGCATCGTTAAGGATACACTATCAAAACATTCTTCAACTTCTCGTTTAAATTGTTCTGCAATTTCAACCGTTTCTTTCGTACACGATTTTTTTAAATATTCATCATATTCAATAAGTTCCATTTCTTTCTACTCATCAAACGTATAACTACATCCTTCATTATTTTCATCATTTATAACGGATACTCTTTTATCATGTTCACTGATAAAACATTCAACATACCATTCATCAAAACCTTTGCCAACATAAATACTATCTTGCCACGTATAAGAAAATACCTTATTGTTTTTCATATTATTAATTTGATAATATAAGTCTTGTAGTTTTTTATTAGTTTTTAAAGAATCTTTAAAAAAATCAAATTTCCTTTTCTAACTTATTTTTAAACATTGATTTGTATTTATCGTCAATTATAAAATAATCTTTTATAGGCATCGAATAAACAATATAATCGTCATCACTAAAACCTTCAATCAAAATCTCTTTATCAATATATTTTTTCATGTCGATTCGAGTAAATTCATATTTACCAAGTTTTCCACTATGTCGATAATAACCAACAATTCCTTCTACTTGATTCATCGTCAATAAATCATCCTTAATCGATAACGTACCTTTTCCCATCACACTTTCCAAAAACTTTTCAAACGCAAGCATTCTACCATAATACAAATAATATCCATTATTCCTATCAATCGTGCCCACCATACGTTCCACTTCATGATATGCATATTGATAGTTTTTTTCATCGAGACGTTGAAATAACAACGATTCATCAAAGTAAAAATTTGATGAATCTCCACCATTTTCTTCATAAAGTGCAAGCTGTTTTTCATATTCTTCATCATAAAAAGAATACGCATCTTCAATATATTTATTTTCAAGACTATAAATAAAAATTCCACGCATTATATCATTACCTTGTAAACAAACAAATTCTTTTCCTTGCGCATCTTTACCGTAACTATTGCCCATTAAACTACTAATTGTAGAAATATCAACTGTACGCACAAAACAGCCGTCAACATCTTTTTGTTGTTTCATCGTGCACGATGATAAAAACAATAAAAGTGCTATACAAAAAACCTTTTTCATAGAATACCTCGTATACTATAAGTTTATAATATTATTACAAAATTTCAATATTTTTTCAATTAAATTTTGTAATATGAATAAAGGTTAAAAAAAACTGCTTGCGCAGTTTCTTAGATTGATGCAAAGTATTTGATTGTTCTAACCATTTGGCTAGTGTAGCTATTTTCGTTGTCATACCAACTTGAACTTGATATAAACCTTCGCTGATTTTTGTAACCATTGTTTGAGTTGCATCAAACAATGAACCAAAGCTACTTCCGATAATATCGCTAGATACTAATTCTTCTTCAGTGTATCCGAAAGAAGCGTTAGATGCAGCTTTCATTGCCGCGTTGATACCATCTTTTGTTACATTATCGCCTTTAACTACCGCAACTAAAATAGTTGATGAACCAGTAATTACAGGAACACGTTGTGCAGAACCGATTAGTTTACCATTTAATTCAGGAATAACTAAACCGATAGCTTTTGCAGCACCTGTTGAGTTAGGAACGATGTTGCTAGCTGCAGCTCTAGCACGACGTAAATCACCTTTACGGTGAGGTCCGTCAAGAACCATTTGATCACCTGTATATGCATGAACTGTAGTCATGATACCACTTTGGATAGGTGCAAATTTGTTAAGTGTGTCAGCCATAGGCGCTAAACAGTTAGTTGTACAAGAAGCAGCTGAAATAACAACGTCTTCTGATTTTAAGATACCTTCGTTTACGCTAAATACAACTGTAGGTAAATCGTTACCAGCTGGAGCTGAAATAACAACTTTCTTAGCACCCGCATTAACGTGAATCATACCTTTTTCTTTAGAAGTATAGAAACCTGTACACTCAAGTACTACGTCTACATCTAATGCTCCCCAAGGTAATTTTGAAGCGTCTGCTTCTTTGTAAATTTTGATTTCTTTGCCATCTACTGTAATAGAGTCAGCGCCAGCCACAACTTCGTGACCATCATAACGTCCTTGTGCTGAATCGTATTTCAATAAATGTGCTAACATTGTTGGATCAGTTAAGTCGTTGATTGCCACAACTTCATAACCTGCTGTTCCAAACATTTGTCTAAACGCTAAGCGTCCGATACGTCCAAAACCATTAATTGCTACTTTTACATCTGCCATTTTATAGTGACCTCCTTATGATGCTATTAAATTATAATATTTTTAAGGTACTATTGTCAATTGTGAACCAATTAATTAAGCAAGGAAACAACGTATCTTACATAATCAATGAGTTATATTGAACTACTTTCTTTTTTTTGTAGTTTTAAACTCAAAATATACCCTAACGCAGCTAGTGCAAGCGGTATAAATGGCATATACCATAACATCGTATTCACAAAAGGATGCGCATCAGAATGTGCTTTCGCAAGTACGAACCATGATAATGGCGCCAACATACTAACGAGTGCCATCGAGATGATTGCTAAGAGTTTTCTACTATGATTTTTACGATAAAGTACCATTCCCACGATAAGTCCAATCGCTATAACTACAAGAAACATCCATACTTTAACCTCAAAATATGAATTATTTATCGGAATATTTACTGTTGTCGCATTAAAATACTTCATAAGAACACTACCAAGAGATGCTTGTAATGATTTTTCTAGAACATCACTTTTAAACCCTATCGCTTCTAGTGAACCATGCGTTCTCTTGACCACGATGTACATCATTATTCTTATCGTTCCTTCCAAACTAGTACCAGCTGATAAATATCGAAAAAAATGAAAAATTAGCGCGACAAAAAAGGCTGAAACACCTAATACTGCAGGAATAATCAAGTGTTGAAATGATTTTTTTATTGATTCAAAATTCATGATTTCATACCCAATCAACGGTATCATCATTGCCACTAACACCGTGCTAATGTATTCATATCCACTACTACAGCGAAAGAAAACAGTTAAAAATAACAATACAAGAAAAGTCTTTTTAAACTTTTGCGTCATTGTCATCATGCAAGCTACTGCCATCGGTAAAAACATTGTCCACGTTACCCAATACAAATTATAACTTGTCAAAGGAATCCATTGATTCCATATCATACCAAAAATAAAGAATATCAAAGCATATACATTAAAAGTCACAAGGATATAATACGCAATAATAGCCAATACAACACTTAAAATAAATACATTCATCATATGCATGATAACTATCGATGTTTCACCACCAACTTTATCATAAATTAGATGATCAATAAGTCGATAAAACAATCCTTGTCCACCTAATTGTGATGTGTATTTCTCTAAGTCATAATACGGTTCCACTTTATTATCAATATATGATTTATACGTAATTTGTACATTATAAAACCAATCTTGTGCATCAGGAAAATAAAGTCGTGAGAGACGTCCAATACCTGAAGTAAATCCATAGTTGTGTGATTCTACCAAACTACCAATAACCAAACTTTCCGAATCCGAACTAAATTTTTCAGGAGTCTTCGTTAATGTTTGTTCAATACATTTTTCGTGATTATATGTTTTTAATGGATCAGCTACAAACGACACAAAAAAAATAGCTGCAAGCACAATAATAATTCCTATTTTTTTCATTTTTCTCTCCTACTTTTTATCAACTGAGCGATAAACATAATCTTTAGTATGCAATGTATTATTCAATATATGATGTAAGTATCGAGATATAATCGCAAACATAAAGAACATCGCGGAAAAACCAATACTGATAAGTACAATCGTAGAAGCCCAACCTTCAATCACATCCGCAAATATTTTCATCAATAAAGCATAAATAAACACGCTTATGGAAACACCCACAAAAAACATCGCAACCACTTGAGCTACATAAGTAATGATGTTGGTATGAAAAATTAAGGTATCTATAAACAACTGAATATTACTAGAAAAACTTCTTTGATTATTATAAACAATATTTTTTTCAATATTCGTTGTTTTTAGTCCACAAATCGCATAAGAAACATTACGATTAATAATTCTTCTTCCTATTTCAGCCGTTTTATTCTGTCCGCGACGAGAAGAAAGAGTCATTATTGATGATGTAATATCGGTGGTTAATTCATATCGAAACGAATAATTCATCATTTTATAAAAAATAGTTGACGAAAGATTAATTTGTTTTGGCGTTAAAAACACAAAATCAAACCCTTCTTGTGATTTTCTATACATTTCAATAATATAGTTATAATCAATATCCATCATACCATCTTCAATTTCCACAACATAATCACCAATCGCAAGAGACACTCCTGCATTCAATGCTTGTTGGCTTCCATGCCGTCTTGGTAAAGAAATTAAATTAATGGCTAAATCACTATTTTTTAAATCATCAAATGTTCCATCTTTCGACATATTATCTACAACAACAATTTCAAAATTTAAAAAATACGATGACAACACTTCATGTAAAGCCTTAAGCTTTTGAATTATTACTTCTTTTCCATTTCTAACCACAATTACTACCGAAATATAATTTTGTTCCATACAGCCCTCCTATAAAATGGTATCCAAGTCATACATTGTGTTAATTTTACCTGAAAACACTGTATAAAAATGTGGTTCGCTACTATATTGTTTTATAATCGTAGGTCGCGAATCATCAATTTCAGAAGCTTTCAAAATTGGTTTTACCGTATACAATGACTTAACATACTTTATTTCAATATCTTCTCGTAAATACTTTTTCGCAATTTGTACCATTTCAACAAAAGACGTTGGCGGATAGTGTTGACAATGCATGCATCCATCCTCATGTCCTAATCGAGGTGTTTTCCCCTGACAGTCGTATGGAGGAAGTGTGTCATACGAGGTACAATGAGGTGTTCTAGATACTGTTGTAATAGAATGATACCCCGTTTTTCCAAAAGGCATAACCGAAAAGAATGGACCATCCATCACCGTTAAACCAACGTGTTCAATCGACTTAGAAACTTCACACAAAATAACTTCACACAATTCATATTTTATCGGCAATAAGTCGTAACCCATCATCTCATGAATTTGATTAACACCAGCATATGTCGCATTTAAAACATAACCAGTATAAATACATCTTCCATCCATAAAAGTAATACAAAATTGTTTACCGTCTTTAACTATCGAATCAATTGTTGTTTTAAAGGAAAACTCAACCCCTAATGAAGTCGCTTCCTCATGCATTTTATCACCAAGAAGTTGGGCATCAAACGAATACTCCACCGTATGAAATGCCTTATCAATAGAAAATTCATTAAAATATTTCTTCTTTTCTATCTCATCACACACTAAATTTAAATTATCACAAAACTGTTTAAATTGAACACCATTGGTCCAACTATAATCCGCAGCTATCGCATACACTTTCTCAAAATCATCATTAATACATTCCTTATAATCCTCATAAAATCGATTAAAATAACCTGCTGATTTACTCGCAGTAGAATAAGAACGAGGATAATGGTATCCATTATGCAAACGCGCTTGATTAATATAGGAGCCACGTTTAAAATAAGAATCTTCTCCATCAATTACCAGTACACTACATGAGTCCCCATGTTTCTTTTTACTAATAATACTCGCATACATTCCATAAATGCCACTACCAATAATTACGCGATCATAATACAAAGCAATACCTCCTTTATTTTGGGTCATACTGATGCATCGATGCTTTCCATAAAATGTGCAACAATGTCATATTACCCTTTAGCGGACTAATTTTAGTTGGAATTTTTTCATTCAATGGATACGCTCGTTCAACCGGAACCTCTGTAACCTTATAGCCAAGACGTGGTACCCTAACCGATAAATACGCTAATAATTCATACGTATCAAACACATTTCTAAAAATATCAATGTTAGGATCAAGCAACATATCACGAGAATAACCACGATAACCATTCGTCGTATCCGTATAAGAAAAACCACTCGCCATCGAAATCATCGGTGCATGAATACACTTTAATGCCAAATGACGACTCAGTGGGGTATTAATCGCTTTTCCACCATCCACAAAACGAGAACCTTGAACAAAGTCATAGCCCTGTTTCAGCGCTTCGATAAACAAAGGAATAGCCGACATATTATCCTTTCCATTGCCATCAACAGTAATAATACCGACATATCCTTCATCCAGAGCATAGCTATATCCCATACGTAGTTGTGCACTTAACTTGCCTTTATCACGTTTCGTCAATAAACACGTAACATTCACCTGTTTTAAAAACACTTCATTCAGTGAATCATCTGTGCTTCCACCATCACATACAATCACATCAACAACATCCACTAACTTCAATACATTCAATTCTCGTAATTGACGCCTTATTTTCTCCCCTTCATTAATAACAGGAATACAAAGACAATAATCGTTTCTCTTTTCTCTAAAGCGAACAACATCATGCATCGGTATTTCTCTAGTCATCACAAACCTCACCCTTCAATTTTTTCACAAATTTCATCGTTTCTACTACCGTTTCAACATCCGTTTTTCTCATTTCAATAGAAACACAGTGTTGATAGTTCATTTCCTTTAAAATACTAAACATTGAGTGATAAAACAAGTCATTTTCTTTATTTAACACATTTAGATTCATTTCACTAAAATGAACATGGCTAACCCATTTCATATACTCTTGAATAATCGTTGGATCTTCTTTATTAATTAACATCGTACCCGTATCAATTTGTAACGAAATACCTTCACTATTCACTTCTTTCACAAAATCACCGGCACTTTTAGTCGTAGTAAGGAAATTAGTCCCATACATACTACTATTCGCTTCAATTGCTAATAACACACCTTTTTCTTTACAATACGCACCAATTTCTCTAAAAAACTCAATCGCCACACAATAATCATGTTCTTCATCATGCATCACTCTATTTTTAGGAGAACCAAACACTAAATTTTTTATATTTAACGCTGATGCAAAATCAATGGCTTGTTTTAGTACCCCTTTAAACTGTTCTCGTGATTGATCATCCGTAAACAACTGAACATCTGGTCGATTGTAAATTAATGACTGCATCGAAACTAATTGTAAACCAAACGATTCAACATGTTTCTTATACGATAACAATGACGCCATAGGTTGATCATACGGAGTAGAAAAAACACGTGTTGGCGCAATTTCTAAACAATGAAAGCCCAACTGATTCATCATTGAATAAACAGTATCATCATCTTCCATTTCCCAAGCAATATTCGATATACACAACTTAATCATGTGCAACACGCTCCTTAAATTGACGTAACGCAACAATGATTTCCTCTTTGCCATATAAATAGCCATCATTTCTATCAACCAAACTGCTATACGCCGTTTTAACATCTTGCTTGATTGGGGTTCTATTATGAATTATCGTATCAAATTCAATATCAAAACACTCTTTAGCGATTTCTTTAGCGCTCATCGGTTCAGAATTAACATTCAGTAACGGAATATTGTTTTGTAGTACAAAATCAATATCTTTACCAATATTGTTTAAATCATAAAATTGAAATTCACTACGCGAATCCGTAAATACTGCACTAGTAAATCCAACAAACTCTAATACACTAATCAACGCAATACGCTTTTCCTTTGACAATGAAACGACACTATAATTACCATTATCCAACTGTTGGTACGAAGATGTTAAAACTTCTCGTTGTTCATCAGACAACAATGGCAATAACTCATTAAACTTCTCTTTCATAATCATCGTCGGAATTTTATGAATAATATCAAAAATAAAATTCTTTTTTAAACCATCACCAAAAAGTGCAGGTAAGCGAAGTATATAAACATCAGAAAAAGTACTACAAACAAATTGTTCAAACTCATAACGATGACGTCCATAAGGTTCTAATTTATCAATATCGATGGGATAATGTTCATCTGCACCACATTGCTGATCCACCACATCAATCGTTGAAATCAACACAAATGTTTTACACTTTAATCCTTTTAACTGTTCTTGTAAACGAACAATTAAAGCTTTATCTTCCTCAGGATATTTATTCGCTAAAAATTTCTCCGCTCTAATCGCACTACAAACAACCAAATCATATGACTCTAATAGTAATTCATTACTATTTTTAGAATTAAATAATCGTTCAAATTTCATTTGCTTCGCAATATTTGAACCAACAAAACCAGTATATCCTAATAACGCTTTCATAAACCCTCCTTTTCTATTAATTATATCATTTTTACTTATCAATAAAACCAAAAAAAACTCCAAATAAATGGAGTTCTATACTGGTTTAAATAATAACCAAATTAATACGTAACCTGTAATTACTGCCGCAAGAGTATATGGGATTGAGATTTTCATAAATGTACTATTCGGTGCATCATGCCCTTCTTTTCTCAACAACCCTAAAGCAGTAATATTCGCTGAAGCACCAATCGGTGTTAAGTTACCACCAAGAGTCGCTCCTGACAATAAACCAAAATACA
>CAZTII010000019.1:0-17259 GCA_964613305.1 uncultured Erysipelotrichaceae bacterium | reverse complement strand
CCTGCAATTACCACAAACAATCCCGATAATAATAAGAGTGTAAAGAAATCAATTTCTTTTAATGTGTTTTTTAAAACTGCAACATCTTTTTGAGCAATCATTTCATAAATAATTCCCACAACCATTAATGCCATACAAATCATGCCATTAATCCAAGGATGAGTATTTGGAATAAATGATGCAATAATTAATAACCCAACTAAACCTAACAATAAATATGTTGGAACATAATTTGTAACTTTTGTTTTCTCATCCAAATGAATTGGCTGTTTCTCGCCACGAAGCATTAAATATAAAACAAACGTCGCCGCTAAACAAGCGATTTGTACAATAAAGAACAAACCCATTTTTCCTTCATAAAAGAAAAAATCCATAAAATTCATGTTTGCATAACCACCTAATAAAATAGAAGTAGTATCACCAACTAACGTTGCCGCCCCTTGCAAGTTAGACGCAATTGAAATTGCGATAATCGATTTAACTGGTGAAATATTTAGTTTTTTACATAACATCATAGCGACTGGTGCAACCATTAATACAGTAGCCACGTTATCAACAAACGCTGAAATTACTGCCGCAAACACTGATAAAGCAATAGTCATCCATTGCACATTTGGCATTTTATCGATAATAATATCCGCTAATAATTCTGGCATTTTTGATTCAATAAATAATGCGACCAATCCCATTGTACCCGCAATCATCATAATTACGTTATAATCAATTGCCCCTAAAACTTTAGATATTGGTAAAATACCAGTTGCCACAAAAACAATTGCACTACCAATCGCAATGTGTGGACGATAATCAGAAAAGAAAATTAATAAACAATATGTAGCTATAAATAGAAGTAAAGCATAGAGTGTCGTATTCGTCATCATTATTCCCCCTTGTATACATTACCTACATTATAAGTAAGACCATAACCATATGTCAAGGCTGATAGATAATTATCACAATATCTGTATTTTTTTATTAAATTTCTTTAATTTATACAATCCATATTTTTTCTATTTCAAAAAAAATGACTTTATGCTTAGCACAAAGTCATTACATCGGTTTATACAATACCCAAATTAAGATATAGCCAACAATAAAAGCCGCTAAAGTATATGGAACAGAAATCTTCATGAATGTACTGTTTGGTGCATCATGACCTTCTTTTCTCAATAATCCTAAAGCTGTAATATTCGCTGAAGCTCCAATCGGTGTTAAGTTACCACCAAGAGTCGCTCCTGACAATAAACCAAAATACAAGAAGGTAGGATTTACACCCATTGTGGTAGCCATTAATTGAACAACCGGAAGCATTGTTGCCACATATGGAATGTTGTCAATAAAGGCACTTAGAATTACGGAAATCCATACGATGATTGTATACATAACAAACAAGTTATCCCCACCAATATGCAGAATACCATTTGCCAACCAATCAATGACACCAGCTTCAGTAATACCTGCAATTACCACAAACAATCCCGATAATAATAAGAGTGTAAAGAAATCAATTTTTTTTAATGTATTTTTTAAAACTGAAACATCTTTTTGAGCAATCATTTCATAAATAATTCCAACAATCATTAACGCCATACAAATCATACCATTAATCCAAGGATGAGTATTTGGAATAAAAGAAGCAATTATTAATAATCCAATTAAACCTAACAACAAGTATGTTGGCACAAAATTTGTAACCTTAGTTTTCTCATCCAAATGAATTGGTTGAGTTTCACCACGCAACATTAAATATAAAACAAACGTCGCCGCCAAACACGCTACTTGTACAACAAAGAACATACTAACTTTTCCTTCTTAAAAGAAAAAATCCATAAAATTCATGTTTGCATAACCACCCAATAAAATAGAAGTAGTATCACCAACTAACGTTGCCGCCCCTTGTAGGTTTGATGCGATCGCAATCGCAATGATCGATTTAACTGGTGAAATATTTAATTTTTTACATAACATCATCGCTACTGGCGCAACCATTAATACCGTAGCCACATTATCAACAAACGCTGAAATTACTGCCGCAAACACTGATAAAGCAATGGTCATCCATTGCACATTTGGCATTTTATCAATAATGATATCCGCCAATAATTCTGGCATTTTTGATTCAATAAATAATGCGACCAATCCCATTGTACCGGCAATCATCATAATTACGTTATAATCAATTGCTCCTAAAACCTTTGAAACCGGTAAAATACCAGTTACCACAAAAACAATTGCACTACCAATGGCAATGTGTGGACGATAATCCGAGAAAAAAATCAGTAAAGCATACGTCGCAATAAATAGAAGTAAAGCATAGAGTGTAGTGTTCGTCATTTATATTCTCATTGTATACATTAATGACATTATATGGTTCACTTTAACACTTGTCAATAGCAATAAATCACTATAAAAATTAAGCCAGTTTTTATGTTTTTATTTTATATTCTTTTGATAAATTTAGCTAAATTCTCACTATATTTTAATATAAAATAACATAATAATTGCTAGTTAAACTAGCTAACGCATATATAAAAAAAGCTATTCAAGATAGCTAAACATAAATAAAGCAAATTGTTTAAGGGCGACAACAATACAACGCTGTATTATCACCTATTTGTATTATTGAAACATCACTAAAAACCGACAATAATTCATCTTCTACATGCTTAATAAAATGAAAATAATCGCCACCTTCCAACCACTCAATCACTGTCGTAATTATTTTTCGCTTGTCATTATAATCATATAAAATAACCAAATCACCACAATTTTTCATTGTTTCATACAGTGACATTCTCTCTTCTTGTTTCATACCATGTGCTACAAAAGCACTAAAAACAATATCATATTTTTTCTGAATACTAGGTGATGAAGCAGAAATATGTTCATACGAAATATGTTTGTTTTTCTTTCGCGCAATGCGTATCATTTCCCTGGAAATATCAACACCTTCCACGTCATAGCCTAACTCATACATTACCGCACTATACGCACCAGTACCACAACCCATATCCAATACTGTTTTTCCAGCAAACAACAATTGATGTTTATTCATCACATCATAAAAACTTTTCTTTTGATACTCATAAAATAATCCATATGGTTTAGCAATATAATCAAATAGTGATTTCATAAACGTCCTCTTTTTATCTATTATGCCATATACTTTATCAATCTTCGTTAAATATGCTTAAAAAAAGAAGCTTTTATTGCTTCTTATAGAACAACTTCACATCCAGCTGATAAATAATAGATACGATCACCCATTATTTTCTTTAATCGCTCATATCCTTCTAAACCAGTACAATGAGATGTAAAATATGTAGCACCACTATCCATTAAATATGTCGATAATTGAATGATTTCTTCGTCACCTGTTTGAAGAGATGGAAAACGAGTTTGTAAATGAAAGCCACCAACAACATGAGTAATTGGACAATCCATCACTCGTTGACACTGATGAACTATATTAACAATACCACGATGAGCACATCCTGCTAGTACAACACACGTGTTATCCTCTACAAGGACAACATTTATCTCTGAAGCAAATGTATCACGTTCACCATTATCTTTCAGTAAACGCTGATTTCCTTTTGGTTGTAATAATACACCATCGATGGATGAAACAATGATAATATCGTTACTTAATCGAACATCACCATCAATAAAAACAAAACGATCACTATTCATCAATGTTTTATCCAAACCAATATACTTTTTAGTATTGTCTAAATTCAAAGAATAAACATCATCAAACACATGCTTACTACAATAAATAGTCGCTTTCTCATTTAACTGTAAAAAATACGATAAACCACCACCATGGTCATAATGACCATGCGATATAAACACCATATCAATACTCTTTAAATCAACATTCATTTTTTCAGCATTCATGATAAAACGATCACTTGCACCAGTATCAAATAAAATACGATGATCTTTCGTTTCAATGTAGTAACTCAATCCATGTTCACTACAATACTCATCTGAACTTGAAACATTATCCATTAATGTCTTTATTATCATACATTATTATCTACTGCACACACTTTTTTCTTGCCACAGCACTCACGACGCTCTTCCTTTTTACCACAACATTCACGTTTCATTTGTTGTTCACAACCATCTTCATGCAACGTAAAATCACCACCATCAATCATTAAAAGATGACCATTCACTAATGCACTTGCCACTTTAAAACGAGCATCTTTATAAATGCCTTGAACAGTAGATCGTCCTACATTCATCATCTCAGCGCACTCTTCTTGACTTTTATTTTCAAAATCAATAAGACGAATTGTTTCAAACTCATCAACTGTCATGATTACTTTTTCACTCTTTCCATCACACGATGTCGGTCCATAGTGCATATTACTTGGCATGCATCGTACTCTTCTCTGTTTTCTAGGTCTTGCCATTGTAATTTCCTCCTTCTTTTTCTCTTACATTATACCTAATTAATGACATATGTCAATAACTAACTATTTGATGAAATAATTAAACCATGATACTATTAAGCCATAAGTGAGGATGACTATGAGACGAAAACTAGCGTTATTAACTACGATTTTATTTATAATCATTATCAACATAATTCCACTTCAGGCACAATCGTTAAAAGACTATGACTATTATATTTCCAACTACGATGTCCAATTAATCGCTACCAACAATCGTACATATCACATCACAGAAACAATCACTTGTTTTTTCAATGTTGAAAAACATGGTATTATTCGTTCTATTCCCGATGCTAGTTCTACGGAACGCTATACGATTAAAGATGTTAATGTCGAAAACGCCCCATTCATCTATGATGGCTATGAAGAAATAAAAATTGGGACCGCCGATGCATACGTAAAAGGAGAAGTGACGTACATTATCACATACACCCTTGAACATTATGCTGATACCGACAATGATTTTGACTATTTATACACCAATCTATTAGGTACAGAAACTGATGTACCAATACAACAATTTACATCCACTATTATTTTACCCGAACAATCAAACATCATCGATACAACAATAACTTCCGGCTCATATGGCAGTACAACCAATGAGATCGCTTCTCTAACAACTGAAAACAACACCATTAAAGTAACTAGTTTACGACTCATTGAACCATACGAAGGAATTACTTTAATGGTAAAGCTTCCAGAAAAAACCTTTCATGAAGCAATGATTTGGAAATCAGACTTCGAAGTAAATTCCTTAAACATCGATGTAAACCTAACAAAAGATGGTCATTATCAAATTAATGAACAATACGATATCTTAGTAAATAATTTTGACGCATATTTTGAGCGTGATATCGATAATTATAGCTTCCGATATGACAAAAGCTATGTTTTACAAGGAAATTTTTATTACACTATCAATCATGAAAAACAAGATTTCGAAGGTATTTTCCCTCGAATTTCCTTACCACTATCAAAATACATCGGAAAAGTTATCACTATCACTGTATACCACGAAGGAATTATAGATACCTCACCATTTATCACATCAAGAAGATTCGCTTTATCCAACTATTTTTCAGATATACCATTTCATCGCATCAACGTAACGATGAACTCAGAATTACCACTCAAAGAGTTTGTTCTTTCAACAGACTATATTTACAACGATAGCGAAAATTTCACCTATACTAAAAATAGTGCACAATCAACAGAAACCATTACTAATCCCTCTAGTTTAAGCCTTACCTATCAATTTAGTGATGGTGTTCAATTTACTAGAAGAGCCAACTCAATGGATACACTCTTACCAATTACACTACTTATCGCAACAATACTAAGCATCATACTACATATGCGATTTAAACAACGTCATTTAATTCAAACCGTTGAATTTTATCCACCAAACAACTTAAATCCATTAGAACTAGGTTATATTATTGATCAATCGATTGATGGAAGAGACATCACATCGCTATTATTTTACTTCGCATCACACAACCATCTATTCATCAATGTTTAAAAGAAAAATGATTTTGAATTAATCAAAGAAACAGAATTAGATGGCAACCATACATCATATGAACACTCATTGTTCGACAGTTTATTTGCATCCTCAAATAAACGCACAAAAAAATCATTAAAAAATACATTTTATACGACAATTTATAAAGTAAAAAAGCTTGTGCATGAATCACTAAAAGCTAGTCAATTAACCTCCGATAAAAAAATACTCCTATTAAAAGTTGGCCTTATCATCATTTTTTATAGTATCATTCGTTCCATTGCCAAACTAGCAATATTTTCATATCCATTTAATAGTTTCAACAATTTCTTTTTATCCATAATATATGATATATGTCTTATACTCGTCATCGTATTATGGTCGTTCATTCATCAAAATCGCTATAAGCACAAAAAAATCAGCCAAATTTTTCTTATTCTTTTGACATTACTTTTACTATTCATGGCTAGTGCAAGTGTCTACTATAGTTGTTATGGCGGTATTTTATCACCATCAACAACCATGTTACTCATAATATTGTTTCCTATATCCATGGTCTTACTAACAACCATCAGTACCAGAAATGAAGAAAATTTACTCTTATTAGAAAAATGTTTAAGTTTCAAAAACTTCTTGATTCACGCTGAAAAAGATCGTTTAGAACAATTATTAGAAGAAAACCCAACCTACTACTACGATATTTTACCTTATGCCCATGTCCTAGGAATTAGTAAATTGTGGGAAAAGAAATTTGACTCCTTAATCACAGAACCACCAACATGGTATAGTTCTTATGTTCCATTTCAATCCATTTCATCCCTTAATCTTGATCGAACATTCAATTCCATCAGTAACGTTAGTACTTCTGCGCCAAGCTCAAGTAGCGGCAGCTCTGGTGGTGGTTATTCAGGAGGTGGCTCATCAGGAGGCGGTTCTGGTGGTGGTGGCGTTTCTAGTTGGTAAGTAAAAGCCGTTATTGACGGCTTTTAACATTTTCTTGGATGGATTGCGACCAATTTTCTTCAATAACACTTCGCTTACGAAATGTTTGAATCGTTTCACTAATCACAGTATAGTTTAAATCAATTCCTTCTCTATCGCACAAATATACTTGTGCTCTATTTTTATTAATCCCAACATTCCCCGCCATTTCTACCGCATCCATGTTAGCGCCTAAAAATATAAATTCCCAACCATATTTTTCCTTTTGCCGCTCAATCATTTTTTTAATTTCTTTACTACTATATGTTTTACTACTATTTTCTTCTCCATCTGTAATAATTACAAACAACACTTTGCTAGAATGAAACTCTTTAGCGCTATTTCTAAACACATTAATAATTTTACTAATCGAAAAACCCATCGCATCCAAGAATGATGTAGCACCACCTACTAGATACTCTTTTTCTGTAATCTCATTAACCGCTTTGATATTAATACGGTCACAAACTAATTGAATGTTGTGATTAAAAAATACGGTAGTTATCAAACATTCTCCATCCAATTCTTTTTGTTTTTTCAACATGGAATTATATCCGCCAATTGTATCTTCTTGTAATCCTGCCATCGATCCACTCTTATCAACAATAAACACCAATTCTGTTAAATTCATAATCATTCCTCCTTATACCTACATAATAAAAGGTTTACAAAAAAAAAGGTCGCTTACAAAGCGACATTTCATCCTAATAAAGGTAAATCAAAAGTAAACAACATTTCATTAATTTCAAATATATTATAATTCTTTTGAATAATAAAATATTCAACCACAACATCAAATTTTTGACTACGTGATAACGAATAACCTGCTTTTTCTAATAATCCTTCCATCTCATCAACAGAAAGTTGTAAAGCAATACACAAAGCAATTGCTGTTTTTTTACTAGGTGTATATTCTCTATTGGAACGTATCTTTGAAAAAAGTTTTCGATCGATGTTTGCTCGTTTATACACATCCACATCACTCATCCCTTTTTCATCAATCAATTTAAACAACGCCTCAGAAAACGATTCATCGAGTTGTATCGTCATTGGATTTAAAGGAGTTGAAACCATTGGTGTCGTAGAAAGCAATCTATCTTCTTCGTACCATCGTTCATCCAAACGATAAACTTTCTTTTCATCGACATAATGATTCGAAATAAAACTATTCACTTTATGCACCACATCAACACTATGAGTAAAAGAATCTTTATCATACACAATTAAATGAACAGCCAACTCATTATCCAAAAGAAATTCCTTAATTACCGACATCGCAACCTTCAACGCTTCTTTTTTAGGATAACCATAAACACCACTCGATATCAGTGGAAAAGCAATACTTTCACAACCGTGTTCTACCGCCAACAACAATGATTTTTGATAAGCAGAGCGCAACAATCGTTCATTTTCTTCGTTCGAATACAAGCTATAAATAGGACCAACCGCATGTATAATATAGCGACATCCAAGATTAAAAGCAGGTGTAATCACCGCTTCACCAACACCAATAGGACTCAACGTAGCACAAGCTTCTTTTAATTGTTTAGCGCCTGCAGCCTCAAAAATAGCACCACAAACACCACCACCTTGACGCAGTTGAGCATTAGCGGCATTAACGATTACATCAACTTTCATTTTCGTAATATCTTGACGAATAAAAATAAAGGACATAAGTTAAACTCCATTTCAAATACTTATTCTATTTTACCACTATACAATCAACTTAGCAAAGAAACAAAAAAATCCATAGATTCAGAAATTTTATTTCATCCATGGAATAATCACTAATCGTTACTTACTATATTTTGTATACAACATTTTTTCTTTTAAAACAGAAACATCATGATTAAATAATTCAGCAATACCATAAGCAAAGGAGAATGTAGTTCCACTCGCTTCATTCACTAAAATCTTACCATCATGTTCAAGTACTTCCGTATTACTACAATAACCTACAATTTTATGACACGAATCAAAATAAGTAATCATTTCCTTTACTTCTGATGTTAAGTTACCTGAAACAACAAGCATATCGTACTCCTTAATCGCTTCATCGAACTTTTTATCACCTTTAATACAAATACCAAAATTGCCTTGAACAAATGGTTCATCACAATAAAATGTATCGCATTGTACTTGTGCTCTTCTTAAAATATCTACAATCATCATCGTTTCACTTTCCACAAAACCAGATAACAATACAACCGCAATTTTAGCCATAATACACATCCTCCTTATTAAAGACAGTATAGTACGCCATTTCTTCTTTAAGCTGATCGCTACTGCCACCTAATAAATCAACAAGAGTATAGCCAAAAGCGTAACCAGTGGCAGGACCTCGACTCGTCACAATGTTTCCATCAACCACTACAATATTATCTCTAAAAGTTCCACTAGTTATTATTTCTTCGTACCCTGGATACGCTGTATAGTTTTTATTCACTAATAAACCCGCTCTATCCAACACAATTGGTGCCGCACACATGGCACACACAAACTTGTTCTTTTCACTCATCTTTTTACAAAGTTCTATAACTTTTTCATTATCTCTTAAATTAGTAGAACCTGGCAATCCTCCTGGTAATACAATCATATCCATCTCAATTAAATCATCATTTAAAACTACATCCGTTTTAATACTAATATCATGACTACCTGTTACCACATCACGTTTTACACCAACAATACTACAGTCAATAGAAGCTCTTTTAAAAATATCAATAATCGTTAACGCTTCTCCTTCTTCAAAACCTGGTGCCAATAAAACCGCAACTTTTTTCATATTCCCTCCTATTTCTTAGTTAATACACATCTATTTTACACTACTATCAGCCATAAAAATGTTAATTTAATTTTAAATTAACATACTCATCAAGATGACGTATTTTTTCATCGATAACAGTGATGACTTTCATAAATTCATCATCACTTTTTCCACTTGGATCATCCAACCCCCAATCTTCTCGATAGTTGCAAGGTAAGGTTGGACATTGTACATTACATCCCATCGTTATCACAACATCAACAGTTGGAATATCGTTTAATAGTTTTGAATATTGGGTCTTTTCCATATCAATACCATAAGTTTGTTTCATTAAACGCACCGCATCTTGATTAATTTGTGGTTTTAACTCTGTTCCTGCTGAATAAAACTCAAATTTATCAGAAGCATATAACTTCCCTAACGCTTCAGCAATTTGACTACGACATGAATTATGTACACAAACAAAAGCCACTTTTAATTTCATAATAACTCCTTTAATGCTTGCGCTATGCTTTCCTTATTAACAGAAAAAATAAGTTTATTATTCATCATAAGAGCTGGAGTTCTCATTACTCCCAGTGACGCAATTTGTTGAACATCCGTAATGTGTTCTACTTCAATTGCGACATTAAGTTCGTTAAGAATCATTTTTACTTTACTTTCCAACTCATTACACTTTTTACATCCACTACCAAGTACCTTAATAGTCACATCTTCTTTAAACACACTTTGTGAAAAATCAGCGTTATTTTCCACTTTTTTATTAAACAATTTCATCACTTTTCCTCCTAAAGAAATAAATAAGAAAACATATTAAACACATAACCTACAAGAATAATACCAATCGAACAAATACCGATAAATAGCCACAACAGCCGTGGTTTAATAGCCTTTCTAAGCATAATTAAGGATGGCAAAGATAAAGTTGTTACGGACATCATAAAGCTTAATACGGTACCTAAAAGAGCGCCTTTTGAAAGTAGTGCTTCTGCGACAGGAATCGTAGAAAATATATCCGCATACATTGGAATGCCAACAAATGTCGCTAATACAACACCAAATGGATTATTATCACCAAGAATATTCATTATAAGTGATTCCGGAATCCAATTATGAATCATAGCTCCTAACCCTACACCTACAACAATATAAGGAAATACTTTTTTAAGATTGTCCACAACTTGATCATAAGAATACTGAAGACGATCTTTCCATGATAATGTTGGTGATGATGTATCAATACTGCTTGCACTACGAATAAACTCTTCCACATATTCTTCCATATGCATTCTCTCAATTACAACACCACCGACTATCGCAATGATTAACCCAACAACAACATATGCAATCGCAATTTTAAAACCGAAAACACTCGATAATAATACTAAACTAGCTAAATCTACCATTGGGGAAGAAATTAAAAACGAAAAAGTAACACCAAGCGGCAGTTTTGCACTGGTAAATCCAATAAACAGCGGAATCGATGAACAAGAACAAAACGGAGTAATCGTACCTAAAAGTGCCGCAATACAATTAGCACCGATACCTTTAAACCTAGACATTATTTTTTTACTACGTTCTGGCGGAAAATAACTTTGAATACAAGAAATCGTAAAAATTAAAACACACAATAAAATCGTTATCTTTTTCACATCATAAAGAAAAAAGTGTACACTTACAACAACAGAACTGTTAAGATCTAAACCAATCGCAACAAGCAACTTACCAATAAAATCATTCAACCAATTCATCTTTAAAAGTTGATTTTGTATCCAAGATAACATTATTTACAACTACAACTTTCTACTTTACAACATGACAACTCACCAATAAATTGTTTAAATTCATTTAATGTTTCACAATTCAACGAATAGTGATTCCATTTACCATCTTTTCTACTTTCAACCAAACCACAATCACAAAGAACTTTCATATGATGAGATAATGTAGGTTGGGTAATATTAAAATGTTCCAACAACTTACAACCACATTTTTCGCCATTAGAAAGCATCGTTACTATTTGTATACGATTACTGTCACTTAATGCTTTACACAATAATGCCACATCAATATAATTCATAAACACTCCTCACATAGATACTTATCTATGTATAAAGTATAATAAACACATAGATAGTTGTCAATGTGTTTAACTTAAAAAAACAACAGCGGTTCAATAATTCAATGTTCGCTTCAAAACAAGAAAACGAATACCAGTACCAACAATAATAATAGTGCCACAAAATAAGAATAAAAATCCAATTGGCAACAAGAAAAAGTTCTCATGCAATATTCCTGAAGCATCAACATACTCCACCGATAATCCTTTAATAATTAGACACATCAAGCCAATCAACAACAATACACCACCAATAATCGATGATATTAAATTCATCGTAGCTCTTCTTGATTCACTCGAATCGTTAATAATTTTTTTAGTCATGTTATCTCCTCCTAAGATTAATTGATTCAGAGTAATATGAAACTCTTCCGACATTAAAATCAGCATCGCAATATCGGGAAGATTTCGATTGTTTTCCCAATTTGAAACAGCTTGCCTAGAAACATTCAATCGTTCAGCAAATTGTTCCTGCGTTAATTGATTTACTTTTCTCAATTCTTTAATTTGTGCTGCAAAGTCCATTTTCTATTCCTCCTGTAACAATCTTATGGTAAGAAACAAATAAATTAAAGAAAGCAATGCTTTCATTATCATAATCAACCGACAGCATTGCTTGCATCCAACTTTTATTTAATAACTACTTCTTAAAATACGATTCTAACTCATTTTCTATAACCCATTCTTCCCAAATTTGGAAATAAAGATTATGCATCGAATCTTTAAAATTCTCATATAACCCATGTTTATTTAATCGGCTGATAAACTCATCAAAATAATCACGACGCCTTAGAGAATAAAATAAGTCTTGACGAATTTCTTTATCTTCAATATATTCCCTAACATAAAAACTCATAATATCCTTATGATTAATTTCGTCGGATAAAGGAAGTCTAACTGAATCAGAGGCTTCTAAAAGTTCGTCACTTTGTATCATTTCCTCTATCGATTTCGTTGTAGGTCTATCCGATATAAATCTTTCTTTCTTATGAAACCAAAATACGGTCCTGTCTCTGATCCTTAATAATATTTCCATTGGACTAAGTTTTATTGTTTCTTCTTTTATTTCTGCCATATTCTCTCCACCTAAAGTTTTATAACTCTTTTTCAATACTACTTCTTTTAAAAGTATATCATACAAATTTACCATTAAAATATTAAGTTATATCTAATTATCAATAAAATTTTACGATAACCATATAAATATGAATACCCTCAACCAAAAAAGAACCACCTTTATTATATCGTTTTGAAATATTGTATAATTTAATAAAAAAAAAAAAAATCAGCCAATGCCGCCCACAATATACGAAGCAAGAAAAAGAATGTTTCCGACATTCTCTCATTTCCACAAATCTCCATTGTACAATTCTAGATAGCAGTATTTCCTTGATATTACTAACTATTGCATTTGCTCAACTCCATCTGAATCTTTCCATAGCTAAAGCTAGGGGGTTCTTAGGTACGCAGGCTTCTTGCATATCGCTACATTCAAGGAGTATGCATACTGATCTGTTTCACCAAGACTTTCACTGCCAAGACATCCGTTGATGCCATTAGCGACAATATACCGCCCGATTCATGACGGTTTTTTTATTCTATTTATATTGCCATGCTACTTAGATTTTTCTTCCCACTCAATCTTTCCATTTCTTCATCGTGATTTTTTACAAATACATCAAATCTTTCTGTGCATTTTTCTCTATTGACACTTATTAAATCAATATTCACATTCATTATTAGAAATGCTGAATACATATCCCTTTGTAGCTTCAGTCCATCTCAGATAGTATCTTTTTCTTATAACTATCTTCATCGTGATTGTATTGGCTGTCTGTTAAACATCACTTTACCCAAATCAAATACATACTATTAATTACAAGATTTCTTTATTTCTAATCAAAAATAATAGTAGTGTACCTTATCACTTTTTATTTTTAAGAAATTAATATTCACTATTCCTACTCAACAACACAACACTCTTCAAACGCATGGATTCGACAACAATTATGTCGCCAGAATCTACTAGTTTCTTAGCGAAAAGTATCACTAGCATTCTTTCTCACTTTAAATATTTTTTCTCTACATATCTCGTTGTTCTACCACTACCAACCTTAGTAATTAAACCCTTAGACAGCATCTCTTTAATCGTATTTATTGCATTTGTAGTTCTAATAGCAAGAGCTTCCTCTATATCATTACGGGTAATTTCATTTTGACTTTCAAATAATTTCAGTACTTGAACATATTTTTCATCCTCTATGTCTATTTCCTGAGCATGAGTGTTGGGCAGAACAACTCTAAATGCACCCTCAACATTCTCAAACTTTGGTTGAACACGCTTTCCTTTATAACAACTTATAATTTTGCTGATTCCCGTGCCATATGCCTCAATTAATTTCATTCGATAAAACAGACTTGCAAGCTTTTCGTTTCTCGGCTGTGATGCACCAAGCATGGCAGCTTCCAACGACATCCCCGAAACTAATCCACCTAGTGAAATAATTTCCAAACGATCTGAATAAAGGTTTATTATTGTGCTTCCACTAAAAGCATATTCTCTATGGACAATTGCATTGAGTAGTGCTTCACGCACGGCATCTTCAGGAAATTCTCTTTCATCTGTACGCAGGAGGTCTTGAAAAGTAGCCTTCGTACCATTATAAAAATCAATGGTCTTGAAAGCATCAATAAGCTGATCAAATATAGATCCGCTCAACTCCTTTCTATCTTTAAATACTAGCTTATCCATCCCTTGAAAAACAGCAAATTTTATAGAATGTTTGCATTGGTCCGAAACCAGAAGTCCCAGATTTGTAAAAATATCATCACCATTAAGAATCCCTAAGTTTTTCATCTGAATTTCAGAAAATTCCAATTTTCTCAACGCCATTTCTCTGCTTAAACTTGAAAAAGTCAACTCTTGAACTATTGATCTGTTATTTTCAAAAGAGTCTCCATCCGTGATTTTAATCATCATACGAATGGCATCTTCTGAAGCAGGCGCTGATGTTGATCCACTTCGCATATAAACCCCAGACGGTTTTAGTCCTTTATCAGTTAAGTAATAAGGCTTTTTTGTCCCTTGTTGAACAGTAATCTTAATAATATTTTTACTTTCTTTCATTACCAATTCAATGTTGATAAACATAGAAATATCTGGACGAATGCCATCCCTAACTGCATTTGATATTTGCTGTATTACAGTATCTACATCCTCAACACCAACTACTTCTCCGCTATCATGAATACCAATATAGATTTCTCCACCATTAGTATTCGCAAATGCTACAACTTCTTTTTTTAAACCAGGAGTATATACTCCTTTTAATTCAATCGTTTCACCTTCGTACATCCTCATACTATCAATCTTTCTATCATTATCTATCGTTTCTATCACTATTCTACCACTTTCAGTGTTAGATTGCAAATTCGTTTACCTCCTTCCAATACGCGCAAACACAACTAAACACATTTAATTCGTTGAAGCATCTCATCAATTTAGAATAGAATCCACGACATTTTTTGCGGCAAATTATATCAATTTTTTTGTTAAATATGAGTGACAATACATTTTTCAGCGCCATTGGTATTTGCGAAAATCATGCTTTTTTAAACCCGGCATACATACCCTTTAAATTTATAGTTTACCTTAGCGCACCCATTTCTATCACTCTTTCTATCGTTATCTATCACTATAGCGGTAGAATACTGGCAGAAGCGATAGATACTGATAGAATTTTTCACAAATCTCTATTGTCAACTTCTCACTTAATTTATACATCTATCGGAGGATGAAATTATGGCTTATAAATCGGTAGAAGGACCTGAAAGAACAGTTGTTAAAAAAATATGTTTATCTTACTCAAGGTGTTCACTATGATAAACAGTTGAAATGCTCTAGGCCAAATAGAGTTTTAATAGAGAAACTTGATAAAGATAATCGGTTAATTCCTAATAAAAATTATATTGCTATTTATGGGAAACTGTTGATTTAAAACAAGCTAATAATCGTTGTGATTTTATTTCAATTGGCCCGCACTTGATATTTAATGCATTAAGTGAAAAATTAGAGTTGCTTGATTTGTTAGAGTCGTTGTTTAAGGATGATGCACAATTAATTCTAGATGTAGCAACCTATATGATTATGAGTGAAAATAACGTCATGAAACACATTGATGATTATTGTTTTAATCATTCGTTGTTTTCAGATGCCGTCATAGACGATAATGAAGTTGGTCGCTTATTTAGTCGATTGAAGGTGAAGACAATGGATTCATTTTTAAAAATGTGGGTTGAAAAAAGCATAGGCGAAAAGGTGTATATCGCTTATGACTCCACCATTATGAATAGTGTTGCTTGTGATTTAGATTTGGTTGAATATGGTCACGCTAAGGTTGATGATTCTTTACCACAAATTAATCTTTCGTTAGGGTATGATCAAACACCTTTGTTTTATGAAATATATCCAGGAAGCATTATCGATAATTCTGAGTGTTCAAAAATGGTGGATAGAGCGTTATCGTATGGTAGTAAAAATATTGGATTTATAGTAGATAGAGGTTATTTTTCTTTATCTACTATAAGATATTTTGAAGAAAATAACTTTGATTATATATTAATGACAAAAGGAAACACAAAATTCATCCAAAATGCCATTAATGAAACGATAGCTTTATTAAAAAATAGTTACTCTTGTTACATTGAGGACTATGAATTATATGGAACCAGTATTGAAACTGAATTATTTAAAACAAGCAAAAAGCAAACAGTTCATGGGTTTTATAATGGTGTAAAAGCAGAAGAAGATAAGTTGAAAATTAATCATAGCTTTAATTTAATGTATAAGGCATTAGAAGAAAAAAAGAATAAAAAAATTAAACAGGCTAAGGATGTTGATTTGTATAAGAAATATTATTATTTAAAGTTTGACGATAACGGGTATTTTCTTCATTACAGAAGAAAGGATGATGAAATTAAAAAGTTAATGACTACAGCGGTGTGCTTTACGATTATTACATCAGAAAAAATGGATACTAAAAAAGCGTTAGAAATTTATCGTGATCGTGATGCGGTAGAGAAGGTATTTAGAATGGAAAAGTCTTATTTAGGTTGTGATGTTTTTAGGGTCCATTCGAATGAAAAATTAGAAAGTAAGGTATTTGTATCGTTTATTGCACTAATTTTAAGAAATGCTTTATATCAGTCGTTGAAGCCACTAATTAAAAAGAACCGTAAAGAATATACGGTTACTAGTGTTATAAGAAAATTGAATCGTTTAGGTTTAACGAAATTATCTGATGATAGTTATCACGTTCGATATGAATTGACACACCAACAAAAACAGTTACTTAAAGTATTTGGAATTAATGAAAAAGACTATGATAATTTCTGTAAAAACATTGTGGATAATTTGGAA
>CAZTII010000018.1:23469-30159 GCA_964613305.1 uncultured Erysipelotrichaceae bacterium | reverse complement strand
ATGGTACAAACAAGTTATTCAATCAAACGGTGAAAATTTAGATTAATTTAATTGATCCCACTAAAGTAGATGATATGTTAATCGAAAAGGTGGGATTTTTTTGTGTGCAACTTTATAAATTTTAAAGTATTGTATTTAGATAAAGTCATCAATACTTTTATTATGGAAAGATATTAAAAATATTTAAAATAATTAGCACACTTTTCTTGACAGTGCTAAAACTCTATGGTAATGTATTAGCAGACGTAAAGGATGAGTGCTAAGGAGGTGAGGAAGTGCTAACAGATCGTCAATTAGATATATTCAAATCCATTGTCGATGAATTTGTGTTAACGGCAGAACCAGTTGGATCGAAGACATTGATGCAAAAGTATAGTCTTCCTTATTCAAGCGCAACAATTCGCAATGATATGCAGTATTTAGAAGAAATAGGATATTTAGAAAAAACACATACGTCAAGTGGTAGAGTTCCTAGTTCTCTCGGGTATAAATTTTATTGTGAACATTGTTTAGAGTCTAAGGTTGATAAAAAAATGGAATTAACGATTCAGTCCATGTTTGATAGTAATCATGTTAATATGGATGATGCGATTATGATGAGTTGTAATATTTTGTCGCAGATGACCAATTTAACATCAGGAGTTCTTGGACCTGGTTCCTCACATCATTGTTTGGAACACATTAAGTTATTTCCCATCGATAAGCGCAGTGCAGTATGTGTTCTTATTACCGATAGTGGTCATACCGAAAACAAAACATTTCAATTCAATGATGATTTATCATTAGATGATGTAACAAATTGTTGTAATATTCTCAATGATCGATTAAGAGGTACTAGAATTGAAAATGTAGTGGAGAAAATGCAATCACTTCGACCTATATTAGCGGAACATGTGATTCGTCACGAAATGTTGTTTCAAGCATTCTTAAAAGCATTTACGAAGTTTGCTAGTGACAATGTTTATTTCTCAGGAACGGATAAACTGTTGTATCAACCAGAATTTGCGGATGTGGAAAAGATAAAAGGGTTGATGAAAATGTTGGATGACCGCACGATGTGGCGTCAGTTAACAAATCAAACCCAAGAAATTGCATTAAAGACACACGATGGTTGTGAAATGGTGTGGTTGGATGATGTGGCTGTAGTAAGTAGTAAGTTTAGATTAAGTGACAAAGAGGAAGGAAAACTCATGGTTCTAGGTCCTAGTAGAATGGATTATGAACGAGTGACTACTTTATTGGATATGATGGCAGCAATGATAGAAAAAATCTACGGAAAGGACGAATAAAGTGGAAAAAACAAAAGAAATGATGGAAGAGGAAGTAGTAAAAGAGGATACGTGTTGTAGCGAAGAAGCTTGCAATAGTGAAACATGTTGTAAAGAAGAAACATGTTGTAAAGAAGAAGTAAAAGAAGAAGTTGATTATGAAGCGATTATATTGGATTTAAAAAATCAATATGCAAAGGCGTACGCTGATACAGAAAACACTAGACGCCGCCTACAAAATGATTTCGATAATCGTATGAAGTATCGTATTCAAAGCTTTGCACTTGATGTACTTCCAGCACTAGATAATCTGGAGCGTGCATTATCGGTACCTGCTGATGAAAGCAATGAAGCGTATCGTAAAGGGGTTGAAATGATTTACAATCAATTAAAGCATGCTTTAAATAAAGAAGGTGTTGAAGAAATTGAAGCAAAAGATGCTCCATTTGATGCGAATTTCCATCAAGCTATTGCTACAGAAGCAAAAGATGGTGTAGAATCAGGAATGGTAATTGAAGTTTTTCAAAAAGGATATAAATTAAAAGAACGTATTTTACGTGCTGCCATGGTAAAGGTCAGCGAATAGGAGGAAGAAATTATGGGAAAAATTATAGGAATTGACTTAGGAACTACCAACAGTTGTGTTGCCGTTATGGAAGGAAATGAAGCAAAAGTTATTACAAACCCAGAAGGAAATCGTACTACACCATCGGTTGTAGCATTCAAAAATGGTGAACGTATCGTTGGTGAAGCAGCGAAAAGACAAGTAGTAACAAACAAAGAATCAATTATTTCTATTAAACGTTTTATGGGTTCTAATGAAAAAGTAACTCTTGAAGGAAAAACATATACGCCACAAGAAATAAGTGCGATGATTCTTCAATACATGAAGGGTTATGCAGAAGAGTATTTAGGTGAAAAAGTAGACCGTGCTGTTATTACCGTTCCTGCTTACTTCAACGATGCTCAACGTCAAGCTACCAAAGATGCTGGTAAGATTGCTGGTCTTGAAGTAGAACGTATTATTAATGAGCCAACAGCTGCTGCACTTGCTTTTGGTATCGATAAAACAGATCAAGAACAAAAAGTATTAGTATTTGACTTGGGTGGAGGAACATTTGACGTTTCTATCCTTGACTTAGCTGATGGTACATTTGAAGTTTTAGCTACTGCTGGTGATAATAAACTTGGTGGTGATGACTTTGATAATGTTATCGTTGACTGGATGGTTGATGAGTTTAAAAAAGAAAATGGAATTGATTTAAGTAAAGATAAAATGGCATTACAACGTATGAAAGAATCTGCTGAAAAAGCGAAAAAAGATTTATCAGGTGTTGTACAAACAAACATTAGTTTGCCATTTATTAGTGCTGGAGCTAGTGGACCTCTTCACTTTGAAGCAAGCTTAACTCGTGCTCAATTTGATCGTATGACAAAATCATTAGTTGATCGTACTATTATTCCTGTACGTCGTGCACTACAAGATTCAGGATTAACTAAAAATGACATCCATCAAGTATTGTTAGTTGGTGGTTCAACAAGAATTCCAGCTGTACAAGAAATCGTTCGTCAAGAACTTGGTAAAGAACCTAACAAATCAGTGAATCCAGATGAAGTTGTGGCAATGGGTGCTGCAATTCAAGGTGGTGTTATCTCTGGTGATGTTAAAGATATCTTATTATTAGATGTTACACCATTATCACTTGGTATTGAAACAATGGGTGGCGTGATGACAAAATTAATCGAACGCAATACAACGATTCCTACTTCAAAGAGTCAAGTATTCTCAACAGCTGCAGATAATCAACCAGCGGTAGATATCCATGTTCTTCAAGGTGAAAGACCAATGGCTCATGACAATAAAACATTAGGTAATTTCCAATTATCAGGAATTGCTCCAGCACGTCGTGGTGTTCCACAAATTGAAGTAACATTTGATATTGACGTTAATGGTATTGTTCACGTATCAGCGACTGATAAAGGAACAAACAAAAAACAATCAATCACAATTAGTAATTCAAGTGGTTTAAGTGAAGCTGAAATTGAAAAAATGATTCGTGATGCTGAAGAACACAAAGCAGAAGATGATAAACGTCGTGAAGAAGCAGAACTTAAAAATAAAGCAGAACAATTCATCAGTCAAATCGATGATACATTAAATACAGAAAACGCGAATGTATCAGCTGATCAAAAAGAAGAAGTAAAGAAATTACGTGATGAACTACAAGATGCGATCAACAATAACGATATGGATACATTACGTAGTAAAATGGATCAATTGGAACAAGCTGCTCAAGCAATGGGTGCGGCTATGTATGCAAATCAAGATGGACAACCATCAGCTGGTGCTGAAAGTGATGACACTGTAATTGATGCAGAATTTACCGAAAAGCACTAACACTAAATTCCTAGGAGTAATCCTAGGGTTTTGTGTACTACTTCTTGTAAGTGGTTGTGGTAAAAAAAGTGAACAAGTTCTTGAACCAGTAAAAGAGCCAATTGTAACGATTGATACAAGTAAGATACAACCATTTTTAGGAAAAAGAGTTGTATTATCACAAAAGAAAGATATTGTGGATAGTAATGGGACAACAATTGGTAGTATGGAAGCGGGGTATCATTTTGATGTAGCCGATAGTAATCACAATCAATATGTCAATATTGTTGGGACACCATATTATGTCGATGCGCAGATGATGGAGTTATCACCACGACACAATCGACATGAGACACATTTAATACCATTTAACCAACAACTAAAAGGTAAAATTCCATATCATCTTTATAGTGAAAAAAATGAATTGATTGCTACTATTAATGATCAACAAGTGTATGATGTATATGTGATGGCAGTTGATGATGATGCGCGCTATGGAGTGTTATTTAACAATGAAATAGTGTATATAAAAACAGAAGATGTTGAAGAGCTACTTACGGTTACTAGAGATACTGTTGATTTAGCAACCACATTACCAGTAATGATGTATCACTTCTTCTATGATGAAAGTGAACAAGAAAAAAGAATTGATGTGAACTATGTTGAAGTAAAAGAATTAGAAGAACAATGTCAGTTTTTAACATCGAATAACTACACTAGCGTAACCATGCGTGAAGCATATTATTTTTTATCCAATCGAGCGCAACTTCCAGAGAAAAGTTATGCATTAACAATCGATGATGGTCATCCTTCGGTATATAAGTATGCTTATCCAATTTTATCAAAATATTCCATCAATGCGACATTATTCCTCATTGGTGGTTGGATGGGACCACAATTACCGTATGAATTTATTGAAATGCGTGAACATGGATTAGAATTACAAAGTCATTCCTTCTTAATGCATCAAGGTGGATGTAGTGGAATGGGTCATGGTGGTCGTCTGTCGTGTGTTGACAAACAAGTAGGTATTGATGATACCATCGCTTCCTTCGACTATGTCGATGGTGGATTTGTGTATTGTTATCCATTTGGTGATGTTAATGATCATGCGATGGAAATTGTAAAAGAAGGCAAAGCATTATTGGCTTTTACAACGGAATTCAATAAAACAAAACCAGGGATGAATTTATTAAAATTACCGCGCATTCGGGTAACGGGTGGCGCAGGTTTGAAACAATATAGTAAACATTTACAGTAAGGAGAACATATGAGTAATAAAAGAGATTATTATGAAGTCTTAGGTATTTCTAAAGGTGCTTCAGAGGCGGACATAAAAAAAGCATATCGTAGTTTGGCAAAGAAATATCATCCCGATGTTTCTAAAGAAGCGAATGCGGAAGAAAAATTTAAAGAAGTAAATGAAGCGTACGAAGTATTAAGCGATCCGCAAAAGAAAGCGAATTATGATCAATTTGGTCATGCTGGTATGGATGGCGCAGACTTTGGTGGCGGATTCTCTGGAGCTGGCTTTGATGATATATTAAATTCTTTCTTTGGTGGTGGATTTTCTTCAAGTTCTTCTCGTGGTCCTAGAGGACCTCGTAAAGGTGCAGATCGCGAAATGCAGATTAAAATCGATTTCCTTGATTCTATTTTTGGTAAAAAGGAAACAGTAAAACTACCGATGGAAGAAACTTGTTCTGATTGTAGCGGAACAGGAGCTTTTAGTAAAAGCGATATTACAAGCTGTTCCCGTTGTAATGGACAAGGAACTATTTTAACCCAACAACGTACACCATTTGGTGTTTTCCAATCACAAGCGACATGTCCTGATTGTGGTGGAAGTGGTAAACGTATCTTAAAGGCGTGCAATCGTTGTGGTGGTAAAGGATATGAAAGTAAAACAATTAATTTAGAAGTAACAATTGATCCAGGTATTAACTCTGGACAACAATTACGTTTCCCTCAAAAAGGCGAACGTGGTGAAAAAGGTGCACCACATGGTGATCTTTATGTAACAGTTTTTGTTAAAAAACATGACTATTTCCGTCGCGAAGGAAATAATATTTATATTACCGTTCCTATTTCAGCGGTAGATGCGACTCTTGGATGCGTCATTGATGTTCCAACAGTGTATGGAGATTGTGCATTGTCGATTCAACCAGGAACTCAAGATGGAACATTGTTAAGGATGCGTGAAAAAGGTGCTCCTGAATTTAGAGGTAATAAAAAAGGCGACCAAATTGTTGAAATTAAAGTGGAAGTTGCCAAAAAATTATCACGTGAAGAAAAAGAATTATATACAAAATTACAAGATATTCAAAAATCTAGCAACGATAGTGTGTTTACTCGATTTAGAAAAGCATTTAAATAAGGTACATTGTACCTTTTCTTAAAAAATTGTATTAGCACTTAAAGTGATAGAGTGCTAAGGAGGAGTGTATGAATACAATAAAAATGACTGAACGCTTAGAAAATATACTTCAAAAATCAGTTGAACTAGCGACAAATAATAATCACGCCCAATTAACGGAAAACCATGTATTACTTACAATGTGTAGCGATGATGCGGTTGTTGGTTTTATGTCAAAAATAAATATTCAACCGGAAGAATGTGAACTTATTATTCAACGTCATTTAAATAAACTAAGTAAAGTAAGTGGCGATTCTTCCATAAAAACAAGCAATTTATTCAATAGTATTATTCAAGAAGCAATGAAGCTTGCGGAAAAATTTCAAGAGAATTATGTAGGTAGTATTGTCTTATTTATGGCTATCTTATTTAGTGATAGTGAATGTAGTAAAGAAATTGTTCAACGATTTAAACTAAATAAAAAAAATATAGAAGAACTATATAAAGAAAGGAAGGGAAGTAAAATGATGAATGATGCTCAAAGTGAAAATGTTGTTGATGCATTAGAAAAGTACGGTCGAGATTTAGTTAATGATGTGAAAAACGGTAAAATTGATCCGGTTATTGGTCGAGATGATGAAATTCGTCGTGTTATTCAAATTTTATCGCGTAAAACTAAAAATAATCCT
>CAZTII010000018.1:0-23459 GCA_964613305.1 uncultured Erysipelotrichaceae bacterium | reverse complement strand
TTGGTGAACCAGGTGTTGGTAAAACAGCGATTGTAGAAGGTTTAGCGTGGCGTATGATGAAGGGTGATGTACCTTTTGGTTTAAAAGAAAAACGCTTGATTGAACTTGATATGGGTTCTTTAATCGCTGGTGCTAAATATCGTGGTGAATTTGAAGAAAGAATGAAAGCAGTGTTACAAGAAGTAAAAGAAGCAGATGGAAATATCGTTTTATTTATTGATGAAATTCATAATTTAGTTGGCGCAGGAAAAACAGAAGGTTCGATGGATGCGGCTAATTTATTAAAACCGATGCTTGCAAGAGGAGAATTAAAATGTATTGGTGCCACAACATTTGATGAATATCGTAAATACATTGAAAAAGATGCTGCATTAGAAAGACGTTTTCAAAAGATTGTCGTAAATGAGCCAACGGTAGAAGATACAATTTCTATTTTAAGGGGCTTAAAAGATCGTTTTGAATCGCATCATGGTGTTGTTATCTTAGATGAAGCTATTGTAGCTTCATGTGTGTTAAGTAATCGTTATATTACCGATCGCTATCTTCCCGATAAAGCGATTGATTGTATTGATGAAGCTTGTGCTTCCATTCGTGTTCAAATGGATTCGATGCCTAGTGAATTGGATGAATTATTCCGTAAAATAATGCAACTAGAAATTGAAGAAACAGCTCTAAAGAAAGAAACAGATGAAAAAGCGAAAGCTCGTCGTAAAGAAATTATTAAAGAATGTGAAACCTTAAAAGAAGAAAAAGATATTTTATATTCTAAATGGCAAGAAGAAAAGAAACAATTGGATGCGGTTAAAAAATACAAAGAACAAGTAGAAAAAGCACGTTTGGATTTATCCCAAGCGGAAAATGAAACACGGTACAACGATGCCGCTAAATTGAAATACGATGTTATTCCGGCTTTAGAAAAGAAAATTGCTGATTTGAAAACATCGAATAAAACAAATGAATTAATTATGGAAGAAGTAAATGAAGAAATGATTGCGAAAGTAGTATCAAAATGGACTTCTATAGATGTTACGAAATTGATGAGTAGTGAAGTAAGTAAATTATTATCACTTCAAGATATTTTACAACAACGTGTTAAAGGACAAGATGAAGCGTTAGAACTAGTATGTAATGCCATTTTTAGATCAAAAGCGAAGATTCAAGATAGCAATCGACCAATTGGCTCGTTCTTATTCTTAGGTCCTACTGGTGTTGGTAAGACGGAAGTTGCACGTGCTCTTGCGGAACAATTGTTCGATGATGAGAGTAAAATGGTACGTATTGATATGAGTGAATACATGGAAAAACATAGTGTATCGCGATTAATTGGTGCTCCTCCAGGGTATGTTGGATATGAAGAAGGTGGACAATTAACCGAGGCTGTTCGTCGTAAACCGTATTGTATTGTCTTGTTGGATGAAATTGAAAAGGCTCATCCTGATGTATTTAATGTACTACTACAGTTGTTAGATGATGGTAAATTAACCGATTCTAAGGGTGTAGAAGTTAATTTTAAAAACACCTTAATCATTATGACAAGCAATTTAGGTTCAGCGTATGCTTTTGATGAAGTAAGTGCTCGTAATGAAAAAATGATGAGTGAAGTGAATCGTTGTTTTAAACCAGAATTTGTTAATCGAATTGATGAAATCATTATCTTTAACGCTTTAAATGAAAAGGTTTATCGTCAAATTGCGATGAAATTCTTACAAGAAGTTGCCGATCGATTAAAGAAAATAGATGTTACTGTTGAATTTAGTGAACAATGTATTGAAAAAGTCATTGAACAAGGAAGTGATGTTGTCTATGGAGCTAGACCAATGAAACGTTATATTCAACGTACTATTGAAACAATGATCGCAAAATTGATTTTAAAAGGTTTTGATAAAGAAACAACTAAAGTAGTTGTTGATGTAGAAAATAAGGAGTTAGTATGTAAGCTTGAATCTTAAAATTCAAGCTTTTTTAGTTTCAATTAACTGTATAATTGTGTAAAATAAAGTAGGGTGAAAAATTGATGGATACTAATGTACAACAAGTTATTAATAAAAGAATAGAAAAGTGTAGTAAACAATGTGAAAAAAATCGGTTTAAAGTGTCTGTTTTAGATAGCTGTAGTGACTTAAAAGCACTACTAGATGCACAAATAAGTGAACACCAAACCGTAACAGTAGGTGGATCGATGACATTATTTGAAAGTGGCGTTATTGATTATTTACAAGATAGAGGTGATATTACGTATTTAGACCGTTATCACTGTGATGATGTTGGTAAAATATATCGTGATGCATTTACATGCGATACGTACATCACAAGCTGTAACGCAGTGACGATGGATGGTTATTTGTATAATATTGACGGTAATGGCAATCGTGTTGCCGCCCTAACGTTTGGTCCTAAAAAAGTCATTGTTATCGTTGGTTATAATAAGATTGTTTCATCACTTGATGAAGCAGAACAACGCTTAAAAACAATGGCAGCACCTAGTAATGCGATTCGGTTAAATCGTAAAACACCATGTGTAAGTAATGGTGTATGTAGTAATTGTCAAAGTGAAGAAAGAATTTGTTCAACGGTTACAGTAACACTTCGTAGCCACGTTAAAGATCGAATCCATATTGTGTTTATAAAAGAAAGTTTGGGGTACTAACAGTGGATATTCAAAATATTTTATTTATTTTAGCATTTGTTCTTGTTATAGCGTATTCAATTCGTCGTCTAATTAAAATGAAGAACGAAGTACTTATTTATACACGTCTTTGGGATTTAAATCGGATGTTGTATATGTTTATTTTTGTTTTCAGCATTTTAGTATTATTTTTCTTTCATGATACGATGGAATTAATACGAAATATCTTAATGACCATAACCATTGGCTGTTTTACCTTTCTTCGAGAAGGAATGACGGAAGAAGGAATATTTAATGCATCAGGAATGATTGTATATGATGATATCGCAACATACGATATTCAAAAAGAAAAAAAGAAAGTGTTATTTGTGGCGCAATATAAAAATCGCATAAATAAAAAGACTGGAAAAGCAGATCAATTTCAATATGAATTTGCATTAGAAGATTATGAAAAATTAGAAGAATTAATGAGTAAAAAACTACCGAAAAAATTACGTCGCATGAAGAGAAATTGATGATGAAAAAGAAACGACGATTAAAGAAGAGTGTCATAAACGCTCTATTAAATATTGTGATGGTTTTGTTGTTGGCGTTAATGGGATTTAGTATCTATAATATTATCGCCATTCAAAAAGACTATAAAGTGGGAAGAACTGAATACGATTTTTTACATAGTGAAGTAGTTGAGCAAGTATCAGAAGATACGTATTTAACGGTAAATCATGAGTTATCACAAAGCCACAATGAAGGATATACGGGATGGATTGAAGTGCCAGGTACAGTGATTAGTTATCCAACGGTAAAAGGAGAAGACAATCAATATTATGTCACTCATACCTTTGTTGGTAAACAATATAAAGGAGGCGCAATCTTCTTAGATTATCGTAACGCTTCTGATTATAGTGATTATAATACGATTATTTATGGCCATATGATGAAAGATGGTTCAATGTTTAATAACATGGAAAAATATAACGATGAAACCTTCTTTACTACAAACAACGTGATTCGACTTTATACACCACAAGGAATTCGTTTGTATAAAATATTCTCATTTTATGAAACGAAAGATGATAGTAAAGCATATACGCTTAAGTTTGCGGATGATGTTGAATTTCAACAGTTTCTTGATTTTACTAAAGAAAGTTCGATGTATAAAACGGATGAAAATTTATTGATCAGCGACAAAATTATTACATTATCGACATGTTCACGTGGGGTAAGTCCTTATCGGTGGATAATTCATGCAAAGCTTATTGAAATTGTTCAAAAGTAATAAAAGGCTTTTAAACAATGGTTTACCTATGGTATTATATTGTTGGTCACCAGTTTGTATAAACGTGGTAATTGGTCCACAGGTTTCTACCTTGCTACCGTAAATGGCAAGACTACAAACAAAAATAGAACTATTTTTGTTATGTAAAGATTAGTGAGAACTAATCTTTTGTATTTCATGAAAAATAAGAGGAGAATGACAATGAAAAGTATTCAAGTAGCGGTTGTTATGGGTTCTAAAAGTGATTGGGATGAAGTAAAAGAAACATGTAAGGTGTTGGAGGAATTTGGTATTGGTTATGAAGCTAAAGTACTAAGTGCGCACCGTACACCAAATGAAGCAATTTCATTTGCTCAAGAAGCGTACGACAAAGGAATTAAAGTGTTGATTGCAGCAGCTGGTGGAGCAGCTCATTTAGCTGGAGTTTTAGCTGGATGCTCAACAATTCCAGTTATTGGAATTCCAATGAAGAGTACGTTAGATGGACTTGATAGTTTATTATCCATCGTTCAAATGCCGGCAGGAGTTCCTGTCGCAACAGTGGCAATTGGTAAAGCAGGTTGTAAAAACGCTGGTGTTTTAGCAGCTACAATCATCGGTGCATTTGATGAAGAAATGCATCAAAAAATTGTTCAATACAAAGAAGACATGAAAAATAAAGTGTTAGAAAGTACATTGGATTAAGTTATGCAACTGTTGAACAAGCGATTATTTGTAGAAAAAAAAGTAGGTTTTCAAACCGAAGCTGATGGATTGTGCAAGGAATTACAAGAATATTGCAAACTTCCATTAAATAAAGTAAGACTATTTAATATATATGATATTTTTGATATAGCAAGTGACGAAGTGGAACGAGCTATATCAACAATATTTTCTGATCGTGTTGTTGATGAGGTATATGAAGACTATCCAAAGGCGGATGGTTTACATATCGCGATTGAAACACTTCCTGGTCAATTTGACCAACGTGCTGATAGTGCTGTTCAATGTGCTAAATTATTGTATCCATCATCCATCATGAAGGTAACTACGGGTAAATTACTTGTATTATCGGGATTAGATGAAAGTCATCGTTTAACAGTTATTAATTATATTTTAAATCCGATTGAAGCACGTTTAAAAGACTGTTCAATCCTTTCATTAGATACTTCCTCTGAAATAACACCACTTGAAAAATATGATGATTTTATTTCTTATGATGATCAACAATTAGAACAATTCTTAAAAAAACATTCTTTAGCAATGAGTTTTTTAGATTTAAAATTTGTTCAAGATTATTTTAAAAATGATGAAAAAAGAAATCCTACCGAAACGGAAATTAAAGTTCTTGATACGTATTGGTCTGATCATTGTCGTCATACAACGTTTGAGACGGAATTAACATCGGTTGTGATTAATTCAGAATCATTTCAAACGGAAATTCAAGAAGCATATAATCGTTATGTACAATTACGTGATGTTTGTAATCGTCAAGAAAAACCGATTACATGCATGGACATGGCAACGATCAATAGTCGTTATTTACGTAAAAAGGGTATGCTTGAACATGTTGAAATTTCAGAAGAAATTAACGCATGTAGCGTATTTATTGATGTTTTAGTCGATGGTAATAAAGAAAAATGGTTATTACAATTTAAAAATGAAACGCACAATCATCCTACTGAAATTGAGCCTTTTGGTGGTGCTTCAACGTGTATTGGTGGAGCTATTCGTGATCCATTAAGTGGACGTAGTTATGTGTATCAAGCGATGCGGTTAAGTGGCTCAGCTACTATTTTTACTCCATTACATGAAACGATGGAAGGTAAATTACCACAAAAGATTATTAGTCAAAAATCAGCTCATGGAAACTCATCGTATGGTAATCAAATCGGTTTAGCGACAACCTTTGTAAAAGAATTGTATCATCCAGGATTTATCGCAAAACACATGGAAGTTGGTGCTGTAGTTGGGGCAGTCAAAGCTGAAAATATTCGTCGCGAATCGCCAGTATGTGGTGATCAAATCATCTTATTAGGTGGTAGAACCGGACGTGATGGAATTGGTGGGGCAACTGGTTCTAGTAAAGAACATACAAGTGAATCGATGAGTCAATGTGCTAGTGAAGTACAAAAAGGAAATGCTCCTGAAGAAAGAAAAATTCAACGTTTATTTAGAAATCCTGAATGCAGTAAACTCATTAAAAAATGCAATGACTTTGGTGCAGGTGGAGTGTGTGTAGCTATTGGTGAATTGGCGGATGGTTTAGTCATTCATTTGGATAAAGTCCGTTTAAAATATGAAGGATTAAATCCAACTGAAATTGCGATTAGTGAATCACAAGAAAGAATGGCTGTTGTTGTTGATGAAAAGGATGTTGAACGTTTTATTCAACTAGCGAAAAAAGAAAATTTAGAGGCATATCAAGTTGCGGAAGTAACCGATACAAATCGCTTGGTAATGAAATACAACGATGATGTTCTTGTTGATTGTTGTCGTGATTTTATTAATACCGCAGGAGTTAGACAAAAAGTCGACGTTGAAATTGTTGATAGTGATTTAAATGCTGTTATTGTCGATAAAGAAGTAACAAAAGAAAGTATTGTAGCGATGTTATCTGATGAGAACGTCGCATGTCAAAAAGGCATGGTGGAAATGTTTGATGCTTCCATCGGTGCTTCTAGTGTCATGATGCCTTTTGGTGGTAAACATCAATTAACGCCAACACAAGCATCCGTTTCTAAAATTCCAGTAATTGAAAAAGAAACCACGACATGTTCAATTTTAACATATGGTTATAATAGTAAATTGTGTAGTTATTCACCATTTACTGGAGCTATGTTTAGTGTTCTTGAATCAATGGCGAAAGTTGTAGCGTGTGGCGGAAAGATTTCTTCAACGTATTTCTCATTTCAAGAATATTTTGAACGTTTAACGACAAAAGAAAAATGGGGAAAAGTGACGCAAAGCTTACTTGGCGCGATGATGGTTCAAGATTATTTCAATGTTGCAGCAATTGGGGGTAAAGATAGTATGTCCGGAACATTCCATGACATTCACGTTCCACCAACGCTTATCAGTTTTGCTTGTAGCACAAGTGAAGTAGAACATATTATTAGTCCTGAATTTAAAAAAGAAGGAAGTATTATTAGTGTCTTTTTACCAACAATTGATGATAGAGGGTATCCTTGTTTAGATAGTTATAAAAGACTGTTTGATAACGTAGAAAAAGGAATTTCTGATAAACTCATTCAATCAGCGTATGTTGTTGAAGAAGGTGGGATTGCGGCAAGTTGCTTTAAAATGAGTTTTGGCAATGATATAGGATTTACACTTAAAACAGATTTAAATGTATTAACGATGATGATGGGTGCGATAGTTGTTGAAAGTGAAAAAGAACTTGAAGGTGCACTTGTTATCGGAAAAACAGGTGGCAATGACTATCGACTTAATGATATCGTGCTTACGAAAGAAGAAGCACGCCATGCATGGTTAAATACAATGGATGAAATTTATCCGCGTTATACAATGAGTAATCATCGTGTACAAACAATTCATAATCCAACGAACAACAGACAAAAATCAAAAAAATGTGTGGATGAAGTAGTTGTGTGTATCCCAGTATTTCCAGGTACAAACTGTGAAATCGATACGAAAAAAGCATTTGAGAGAGCTGGTGCTGTTTGTAAATTAGTAATGTTTACAAATAATAGTGAACAAGATATTCATGATTCAATTTCTGCTTTAGCTCATCAAATTAAAAATTCACAAATTTTAGCGTTTCCTGGTGGTTTCTCAAGTGGAGATGAACCGGATGGTAGTGCTAAGTTTATTGTAAATGTTATCAATAATGAAACGATAAAAGAAGCAATTGAGTATTTATTAGCGTCGGATGGGTTAATTTTAGGTATTTGTAATGGATTCCAAGCTCTGATTAAATCAGGTTTACTTCCGTTTGGAAAGATTGGACCAAGTCAAAGTACATGGCCTACTTTATTCCATAACGATATTCATCGACATGTGTCAACAATGGCTAATTTACGTCTATCAACAAATAATTCTCCATGGTTACAAGATCTTACTTGTGGTGACATTGCAAAAGTTGCTTTAAGTCATGGCGAAGGAAAATTAATCGCATCAGAAGAAATGATACAACAGTTAATCGACAACAATCAAATCGCTTTCCAATATGTTGATGACAAGGGAAATGCGACAAGTGATGGTCGTTACAATTACAATGGTAGTATGATGGCAATTGAAGGATTGTTATCTCCTTGTGGTCGTATTTTAGGAAAAATGGGTCATAGTGAGCGATTCTGTGGCGATAACTTCATCAATATTGTCGGCAATAAACAACAAGATATATTCTCTAGTGGTGTTAATTACTTTAAAAAAGGAGATAAATAATGTCAAAAAACTACAGTGCAGCAGGGGTTAATTTAGAAGCAGGCTATCAATCGGTAGAACGTATTAAAAAGCACGTTGAACGTACACGTCGCTTAGGGTTTCTATCATCCATTGGATCGTTTGGCGGTTTATTTGATTTATCCGCTCTTTCTTTAAAAGAACCAGTATTAGTTAGTGGTACTGATGGTGTTGGAACAAAATTAAAAATTGCGATGATGATGGATAAGCACGATACAATCGGTATTGATGTTGTAGCAATGTGTGTTAATGATGTATTGGCACAAGGCGCTCAACCACTTTTCTTCCTTGATTATATTGCGGTTGGGGTTAATCGACCAGCCCAAATCGAAGCGATTGTAAAAGGGGTAAGTGATGGTTGTGTTATGGCTAATTGTGCTTTAATTGGTGGTGAAACCGCAGAAATGCCTGATATGTATGGCGAAGAAGAGTACGACATTGCTGGATTTACTGTAGGTGCTGTTGAAAAAAGTAAAATGATTGTTCCTGGTAAAGTAAAAGTTGGTGATGTTGTGATTGGTATTGCTAGTAGTGGTGTTCATTCAAATGGTTTTTCTCTAGTTCGTAAAATTTGTTTTAAAGATAATGAGTTAGATATTCATACTCAATATGAAGGATTAAGTAAAACATTAGGAGAAGAACTATTAACACCTACTAAAATATACGTTCGAAGTGTTCTTGATGTACTAGAAAAAGTCGATGTTCATGGTATTGCGCATATCACTGGTGGTGGTTTTATTGAAAACATGCCACGATGTCTAGTAGATGGCCAAGGTATTGTTATTAATAAAGGTAGTTTTAAAGTTCTTGATATTTTTAACTTCTTACAAAAAATGGGTAATATTGAAGAAGAAGAAATGTACAATGTGTTTAATATGGGAATTGGTATGATTATTGTATGTGATGGAAAAAATGCGGATACAGTGATGAATATTTTACGCCAACACAATGAATCATGTTCTGTGATTGGTGAAGTGATTGAAGGAAGCGGAGTTACATTTCGATGAAAATCGCTATCTTTGCTTCAGGAACAGGTTCTAATTTTGAAGCGATTGCGCAAGCGATTGAGGAAGGTCGTCTTCATGCATCAATTGACCTTGTGGTCGTTGATAAGTTAGATGCACCAGTCATTGAAAAAGCAGAGCGTAGAGGAATTGATGTGTTTTCCTTTAATCCAAAAAATTATACGTCGAAAGCGGAATATGAGTTAGAAATCATTCGTCGTTGTAAAGAAAAAGGAATTCAATTTATCGTACTTGCTGGATATATGCGATTAGTGTCAACGGTATTATTAAAAGAATACGAAGGAAATATGATCAATATTCATCCTTCCTTATTACCTAAATTCAAAGGAAAACGAGCGATTGAACAAGCGGTAGAAGCCAAAGAAAAAGAAATTGGTGTTTCAATTCATTATGTCAACGAATTGATGGATGATGGTGCAATTATTGCTTCTGAGTCCTTTGATGTTGAAAGTGATGATACGTTAGAAACAATCACAGAAAAAGTTCATCGCATTGAACATCGATTATATCCACAAGTAATTGCGCAACTATTGGAGGAAAGAAAATGAAAAAAGCACTTATTAGCGTTTTTGATAAAACAAATTTAATTCCATTTGCCCAAGGATTAAGTGACAATGGCTACAGTATCATTTCTACAGGCGGAACAAAAAGAGCATTGGATGAAGCGGGTATTAAAACAATATCGGTAGATGAAGTTACTTTATTTCCTGAAATGATGGATGGTCGTGTTAAAACACTTCATCCAATGATTCATGGTGGTTTACTAGCAGTTCGTGATAACGAACAACACGTTGCTCAAATGAAAGAACATCATATTGAAGCGATTGATTTAGTATGTGTTAATTTATATCCATTTAAAGCTGTTACAGCTAAAGCGGATTGTACTCTTGAATTAGCGATTGAAAATATTGATATTGGTGGACCAAGTATGATTCGTAGTGCTTCTAAAAACCATCGTTTTGTTACGGTTGTTACAGATCCAAGTGATTATAGTACTATATTACAAGAGATTAAAGATAACGGTGATACAACACTTGAAACACGTCAACACTTAGCGATGAAAGCCTTTAATACAACCGCTGACTACGATAAAATGATTTACAACTATTTATCAAAAACATTTAATAGTGAAGAAAGTGGGTTGCGTTATGGTGAAAATCCGCATCAAAAAGCTACTTTTGTTAAATTAAAAGATAATATTTCTTATAGCTTAGTAAATGCAAAACAACTTCATGGTAAAGAATTATCATACAACAACATTCAAGATGGAAATGCAACTTTAGAAATATTGAAAGAGTTTCCTGAGACACCATGTGTTGTCGCAGTAAAACATGCTAATCCATGTGGTGTTGGTATTGGTGATACTATTTATGACGCTTGGAAAAAAGCGTATGAAAGTGATACAACAAGTATTTTTGGCGGTATTGTCGCATTTAATCGTGAAGTAGATACTGATTGTGCTAAAGAACTAAGTTCGATCTTTTTAGAAATTATTTTAGCACCATCCTTTACGGAAGAAGCTTTTTCTATTTTAAGTCAAAAGAAAAACATTCGTTTATTGACATTCTCGTTAGAAGGGGAAGAAGAAGTGGAAAAAGAAGTTTGGGTTCGCGGTGGTAAACTAATTCAAGATATTGATGTTAGTGATGAAACAGTGGAATCCATTCAATGTGTTACAACTACTTTACCAGTTGAAAGTGATATTGATGATGCTTTATTTGGTATGAAAGTTGTAAAACACGTTAAATCCAATGCGATTGTTATCGTTAAAAATGGTCAAACAATAGGTGTTGGTGCAGGTCAAATGAATCGTGTAGGTAGTGCTAAAATTGCCTTAGAACAAGCAGGAGATAAAGCAAAAGGCGCTGTTATGGCAAGTGACGCTTTCTTTCCAATGAATGATACTGTTTTATTGGCTGCTCAATTTGGTATTCGTTGCATTATTCAACCAGGTGGGTCAATTCGTGATCAAGAAAGCATTGATGAATGTAATAATCAAAACATCGCTATGATTTTTACTGGAAAGCGACACTTTAAACACTAATGGCAAAAGTATTAGTCATTGGCAGCGGTGGTAGAGAACACGCTATTGCCTATAAATTTAAACAAAGTAACCACGTTGATGAAGTATTTGTAGCACCAGGTAATGCTGGAATGAGCGATGTAGCTACAATAGTGGATATTGATAGTTTGGATTTTGAACGATTAATTTCTTTTGTAAAAGAAAATACTATTGATTTGACATTTGTTGGTGGTGAAATTCCGTTATGTAATGGAATAGTTGATGCATTTCAACAAGCAAATTGTCGCATTTTTGGGCCTAGTAAAGCAGCTGCTGAATTAGAAGGTTCAAAAGTATTTTCTAAAAACTTAATGAAAAAATACAATATTCCAACCGCAACGTATGAAACATTTAATGATCCTATTGAAGCAAAAAACTATTTAAAGAAACAATCGATGCCAATTGTTATTAAGGCCGATGGTTTAGCATATGGTAAAGGTGTTTTGATTTGTGAAACGCTTGACGATGGTTTACAAGCTATTGATGAGATTATGACGCAAAAATGTTTTAAAGATGCGGGTAATGACATTGTTATTGAAGAATTTTTAGAAGGTGAAGAATTTTCACTCTTAGCATTTGTCAATGGAGAATTAGTTGTACCAATGCAAATTGCTCAAGACCATAAACGTGCTTTTGACAACGATGAGGGTTTAAATACTGGTGGTATGGGTGCTTATACTCCAGTGAATCATTTAGGTGTAGAAGCGATACAAGAAGCTACAGAAAAGGTAATGCAAGCGATGGCAACTGCCATGGTGTTAGAAGGAAAACCATTTGTAGGAATATTGTATGGTGGTTGTATGGTCACAAAGAATGGTGTTAAAACGATTGAATACAATGTGCGATTTGGTGATCCTGAATCAGAAGTAATTTTATTAGCGATGAATAATGACTTATATGAGGTTGTTAATAATACCCTAGAAGGTAAAAAAAGTGATTTATTGTGGTCAGATAAAAGTTATTGTGGTGTTGTTATTGCAAGTAATGGTTATCCATTAGATTACGTTAAAAACAATCCAATTTATCATTTAGATAAAGTTGAGTGTCCAGTATTCCATATGTCAACAGCATTAAAAGATGGCCAACTTGTTAATAGTGGTGGTAGAGTATTATTTGTCGTAGGTAGTGGAAATAGTATTGCCGAAGCACGAAATCAAGTGTATAAAGAAATCGATAAAATACAATGTGATGGATGTTTTTATCGAAAAGATATTGCGGTTAGAGGACTATAGGTCCTCTTTTTATGCTATACTACAAGTGTTTAAAAAAGGAGTATTTTTATGAAAATTGCGATTGCTCAAATGGAAGTTTTTCAAGGAAATTATCAACGAAATCAAACAACAATGGTTACGATGATTGATCAAGCGATGGAAGAAAAGGCACAATGTATCGTTTTTCCAATGGCTTGTTTACAAGGATATGATTTACAACAACAATTTTATAATCAACAATGGATGAATAAAACAATACAGTTATTTGAAGCGTTTAAACAATATTCGATCATGATCGTTTTTGGACATATCTTTTTAGAAAATGGAAAGTTAATAAAAAAAACAATTGTTTTGCATGAAGGAAAAGAACAGCATTATGATGGTAATGAAGTAGAAATCGATGGTATTGTTATTACGTTGGATGATTCGGTATGGACTCAAGAAACGATACTATTACCACATAATTGTAACTATCACATGGTTGTTAGACCAGTTTCTTTTACTAATCGCTTTAAAGCATGTTGTTTGTATCATGGTGGCTCATTCTTTAGTAAAAATGGTGAAATCATGAAACAATGCGCTCAAGATTTTAAACAACAACTTTTAGTTGTTTCTAAGGATGATAATAAACAAGAATTAACAGATAAACCGACGTTAATGAAAGCGTTGGTGTATGCCGTAAAAAGCGCTGATGAAAAATGGTTCAATAAACAATGTCCTTGGATTATTGGTTTATCAGGTGGTTTAGATAGTACGATTAATGCTTGTTTATTGACGATTGCATTAGGTAGTGATCGTGTTATTGGTTATAATATGGCATCAAAATACAATAGTCAAACAACTAAAAATAATGCATGTAAAACAGCCGAAAAATTAGGGATACGATACCATGATGGATCGATTGAAGATGTTGTTGAAGCGACAGATTCAACACTTGTACACTATGGCTATCAACAAGCAACTGGTTTAGTGCTTGAAAATATTCAAGCACGAATTCGAGGACATTTACTATCTACATTTGCCGCTATTGAAAAAGGTGTGGTTATAAATAATGGCAATAAAGTGGAAACAGCATTAGGGTATTGTACAATGTATGGCGATTCTATTGGTGCGCTATCGTTATTAGCTGATTGTACTAAGGTGGAATGTTTTCGTATTGCTAGAGAAATTAATGATTATTTTAATGATGAAGTTGTTCCTTATAATTTACTTCCTGAAGTAACTGAAAGTACAATCACTTGGTTAATGCCACCATCAGCAGAATTAAAAGATGGACAACGTGATCCAATGAAATGGTTTTATCATGATGCAATTATCGAACGTTATTTAAAAGATAATGATGATGGATATTCCATAAGAAAAGATTATTATGATAATAATCTAAAACACTTACAACGATGGATAACGTATTATGGTTTGGATGATGCTGAAGCGTTTGAAAAAGATTTTCAGTGGTTAGTATCCACCATAAAAAAAGCAGCGTTTAAACGCATTCAAACACCACCAATTGTAAAAGTAAGTACAACGTGTTATGGATATGATATTGTAGAGAGTCAATAACGAAAGAAATGGAAAAATTAAATGAAAATATGTAAAGTAGCAAAGAAGTGTGGTGGTTGTCAATATCAAGGGGTACCATATGGTGAACAATTAAAACAAAAACAAGCAACAGTAACATCACTATTTCCAAATGAAAACATCAAAGAAATTATAGGAATGGATAATCCAACTCATTATCGCTGTAAAGTGTTTTCAACATTTGTGTTACAAGATAAGAAAAAAGTTGTATCTGGAATTTATGGTGAAAAAAGTCATAAAGTAGTACCAGTAGACCACTGTTTAATTCAAAATGAAAAAGCCAATGAAATCATTTCAAGCATTGAAGAGATTGCCACAAAAATGAAAATTGAACCATTCAATGAAGACAAAGGTTTTGGATGTTTACGACACGTATACATACGTGTCGGATATTATACAAAACAAATCTTAGTAGCACTTGTTTTTTCCACCGATGTTTTTCCAGGAAGAAAAGATTTCATGAAACGATTACGAGAAAAACATCCTGAAATTACAACATGTGTTATGAACATCAACAAAGAAAGAACAAGCATGGTCCTTGGAAAATACGATCGCGTGTTATTTGGAAAAGGAATAATTGAAGATACATGTTGTGGTTTAACCTTTAGAATTTCACCACAATCGTTTTATCAAGTAAATCCACCACAAATGGAAAAACTATACGAACAAGCCATTAAAATGGCAAATATTACTGAAAATGACATGGTATTAGATGCATATAGTGGTATTGGCACAATTAGTTGTATTGTCGCTAAAAAAGCAAAACATGTGGTAGGTGTAGAAATTAATGGAAAAGCAGTAAAAGATGCGATTGTAAATGCTAAAAACAATAACATCGACAATGTTTCTTTTTATGCCATGGATGTAAAAGAATACATGATGGAAGCAAAAAAAGACGATAAATTATTTGATGTTGTACTTACCGATCCACCTAGAAATGGTTGTGATGAAGCGTTTCTTAGAGCACTATTATCAACAAAACCAAAAAAAATTGTTTACATATCATGTAATCCATTTACCCAAAAAAGAGATATACAGCTATTAAGTAGTCAATACAAAGTGATAACAATTCAACCAGTAGATATGTTTCCATTTACCGATAATATTGAAACAATTGCTTATTTGGAGAGAAAGTAACAATGAAACCAATCCATAAATAGTTTAGGTTTTTAATTTCAATTACTTAGATTAAAATATTTATTTAAATAACAATTTTCCTTTTGATATCTTGTTTAAATAGAAAAAATATGTTATTGTAATTACATTAGAATGAGAGGTTAAAATGAAAAAGAAAATAGCAATCATACTAGCATTATTATTGACTTCGACACTTTCAATTAATGCCAAACAGTTTAAAGGTGATATTAATAAAGATGGTGAAATTACTGTTCTTGATATTGTAGAATTATCGAATATTATAATGAATTGTAAACAATTAACTGAAGAAGATATGGTACTAACGGATGTCAATGGTGATGGTAAAATATCTGTAGCTGATATAGTAACAATTAGCACTATTATTTTAGATAATAGACCTGTTGATCAACCAAAGCCAACAGCAACAACTGAAACTAAGCCTGCACCAGAAGCACCAGCACCAAAGCCTGCAAAGACACCTGAACAAATTGCAGAGGAAGAAGCGTATTTGAAAGCTTATAGAGAAGAATCAGCAAGAAAACAAGCTGAGCAAGAAGCACGATTAGCTGCTGAGGCAGAAGCTGCACGTAAACATAACGAATCATTAGGACTTTTCGAAAGAACAACAGAAGAGAATATGGCGATTGCTGACCAAGCGTGTAGTATAACAATAACATCTGATGGTGTAGAACATCGTACAGGAAATTGTAATTAGTAAGAGGAGAAATCCTCTTTTTTTATGTTTTGTTAGAAAAACACAATCTTTTTTTAAAAATAGTTGAAACTTTTTCTTTTTTTTCTTATAAAAAACATATCTTAACGTATGTAAGAAAGGAGAAAATTTATATGAGAAATAAATTCTTACAAGGAATTTTAGCGTTAACTTGTGTTTTAACGTTATTTCCAACAATGGAATCAACACAAGTGTTGAACGCAAAAGCAGAAAATGTGCTTGTTAACACAACAACATATTACAAAGCAAAGAAATGGTATAATTATGAAGAGTTTTTGACTACGAATGTCATTTGTAATGATGGTGCAACAGTTACCGATAACAAGGGAGATTCTTTTGGTTCGTTTAATATGTTTGGTACCAAAAGTTGGTATCGACCAATTACTATTGGACAAATTCGAAATTTACTAGAAACAAAAGAAATTGAATTTTCTGCACCAGATGATTATCAAAACGATATTTATGATGCTGAATTTAGTTTTGTTGTTGGTAGTAATACAAAAGTACAAGAAATAAAACTGTTCGTATGGGCAATTGATACTGCGACTGGAAAAGAAGTGCCAATGCAAGTAGAACAATACGAAGATGGTAAAGAAGTAAAGCCTTTAAAAAGTAATATTAGAGAAAGCGATAGAATTGTTACTATTTCTATGGAAACTAATGGTGTAACAACCATTAAAGTAAAACCAATGGTGCAAGATACAAATGGTACGTACAAATATTATTTAAAAACTTTCCAAATATCAAAATACAGTCGATACATTCATGAGCCTGAGTGGCAAATAGCAAACAAGGGGGATATGATACCTGCGGATGCAGCTACTATGACTGTAGCAAAATTTGAAAGTGGGGGTGGAATTTCACCAAACGACAAAACTCAATGGCAATTTAATGATGATACAGTAACGTATACACCGCCTAAAATTACGGATACAGCATCGTTACCTTCTTGGGAAAAGGTTTCCACAAACGAATTTGACCCTTCGAAAGGATATTACGATTGGAGAGGTAATAAAAACGAGATTACTGGTGAACACAAGATTACTGGTGGTCAAGAAAGTCCAACAAATACTTTGGAAGATGCAAAAAAACTTGGTGGTGCTAGTGTTACTTCAGTAACAAAAAGTGGTACTGGATGGATAACTAATTCGTATCAACCAAAGGAAGATAACAAAAGATTGGTGCGATGGAAATTATATGCTCGAAATTGGTCGCCCGGAAACGCACCAACCGGAACAGACTCCGGGTGGATAAGTAATGATGGCGGATGGTGTAGTACGTATGGAGCTGGTGGTAGTAACTGTTACAAAAGTGTAGGACATCTTGCTAGCGATACAAAACAAAACGTTTATGAGGTTTATAAAAAAGAATACATTCCGGCATTAGAATCAAAAGATAACATAAAAAAAGTTGTTATTGAAATTGAAGTTGAAGTTTCTAAAAATACTTGGAAAGCAATTAGTGATTTTCCACTTACCCTTAAAGATGAGGCTGCACGTGCTGATTTTAAATATGATTTCAAAGAAAGTGGCTCTTATCGATTAAAAGCTACAGCAAGTAATGGTGCAGGGTATAGTAAAGTGGCAGATTGGGCTTATTTCAAAATAGATAAACATGCACCAATTATTAATGGTGAATTAAAGATGAAACAAGGAGCCATAGACAAAGGAACAGTTGCTGAAAAAGTATGGACAAATCCTAATGATTTAAGTTTATCTTATCGTATTAATAGTTCTGATGCACATAGTGGACTTAAATCAGGTGAAGTTGAAATAACAACTAATTCATTGCCTAATGTGCCAAACAATCCAATTGTTACAGAAACAGCAAAACCTCTTACTAGTAATGCACAACAAGATGTTAATGTTAGTTTTAAAAATGGTAAAATTACGTTTCTTACAACAATGTCTGACATGGTTGGAAATGTAGGAAAGCATATTAAAGAATTTTGGTTAGATGGGGAGAAACCAAATACAATTGATGGAATTGAATATTATACACCTCAAAATACACTTGCAAAGTTTTCTGACAATCCTGTTGAATGGTTTAATACATATAAACAATCAACGTATATACCTTCTTATGGTTCTGATAGATATAGTGGAATCAGTAGTATAGAACACAATTTAAATTTTGAAGTTCTTAACATTGACGGTAATGAGTTATATTCTTATAAAAAAGAAACAAATTTATTAACGAAAGATAGTGAAGGGACTTTAACAAAACCTTTTAAACACTTTGGTATTTGGACATATAATTATTATCCATTAAATAATAAAGAACTTGCGAATGCAACATTATTAAGAGAAGGTAGAGGCGGAACGTTAACTGTGACAACAACGGTAAAAGATAAAGTTACAGTTCCACAAGCGAATGAACTTGTTTCAACAAAGGTATATAAAATAGATAATGCTGCACCAATAATGAAATATAAAACACCATTTTTAAAAGCTAAAATGGAAGAATATTTTATAAATCGAAAAGCATATAGAGTTAGCACTGGGCATCACAGTTTAGGATTAAATATATCAGATTATATAATTTTTCAACAACTATTTGGAGATGCGTGGACATGGGATGATATTGATGCGGAAGCTAAAAAATGGGGTTTTGAATCTTTTTGGAATGGTGGTAGTCCAATGTCTGCTAGTGATATAACTTATTTTAATCTATCGACTACTGGCAAATATCCATTAAATACAAGTGAAGCATCTAAAGAATTAGAAACAAAACTTTTAGCATATCAATTGCATCCAAGTGATAATGTTAACAATACACCAATGAATGTGTCCATTAAGGATATTCATAGTGGTATTAAGTCATGGAAAGTAAAAGATGTTAATAGTAATGTAGTATTAACTGAAGGAACGTTACCATCAAAAAATAATATCACCGAAACTTTAGTTTCTACTCATAAAAATTGGGGTGATACAATTCATATAGAAAATGCTGACAAAACTGATAGCACGGGAGCATTGATATGGGATGTTATTGAAAAACATGCTGCTATGTATGATTCAAAAATAAGCAATGTTAGAAAATATACTACAATAAATGAAACACTTAAAAATGGACAAATTAGAACTAATCGAGTTTACCATAGTCATGAAGTTTACCTAGGAGATGATAAATTTGAATATTATACATTTACTCCTTATTATTGGTGGTCTAGTGATTCCTTTGCACCGGGATGGTATACTGAATCTGTTTCATTGGAAGGTGACCCTTTTTATGACCCAAACAACAATTTTTGTACTAGAGTAACTGGAATAGTAGGGGCAAAAAAATGTTTTAAATTTCTAGGACATCAAGGGCATGAAAGCTTATACAGAGTAAATTTATACGATGTTAAAAAATATGAAGTAACAAGAACTAAAACAGTAGTAACTGATAAAAATATATCGTTTAATGTTAAATCAAATCAAAAAATACAAATTGAAGTAGAAGATAATGTTTTTAATGGTTCTAACAAAAACACAAAGATTTTTGATACACCCACCTCAATTGATACACCATTAATACAAGTATATGCTTCAACAAAAGGTTCTATTTCTAAAACAGAACGCACTCAAAGAGAAAAAGAAAATTATGATATTGAGTTAGATATTCGTACTAAAGGCGGGGCTAAGTCCATTAAGATATACGAAATGAAAGTAACAAATAATGGTGCTGATGAAGGAGTTAGAAGTGATTTTAAGGAAATTATAAATCGTACTAATATTCCATTAACACCTACTACTGAATATCCTGCAGCTGGTTATCGAGTGATTGAAAAAATACCAATGAAAGCAGATAATAAGAATATAGTATTTGCACAATATAAAATAGAAGTAACGGATAATTTTAATAAAACTGAAACATATTATTCAGCTGATTATCTTCTTGATAAGCATATTGGTCAAGAGTGGACAGTGCCGGTTGATAGTGGAAATACAACAAGCAACTTAGTTAATCCATCGTTATTAGGAAAAACAGAATTTGATGGATGGCAAAAGAATCCAGCAACAAACAAAGAATGGACTAACTCTGATATTTATTATACTGTAAAATTCATTGAAGCTTTACCTATTAAAAACAATCTATGGTTTCTTTCAGGAAGTGGAATTAAAACGTTTAAACCAAATATTGATGGAAATGCAACGTTACAAAGTAATCTTGAAACATTCACTGATTATGATTCTACTTATAAAGATAGAACTGGTAAATTTCCAGTTATCAGTATGAAAAACAGATATTCTACTAACAAATCAAAGTTTAATGGTGTACCTGTTGATATTTATCATTACTTTGAAGATTATGCAGGAAATGCCACTTCAAAGAATTATGTATTCCCTATTGATACAATAAAACCTACTGTAAATTATGCTGTAGAAACAGTATCAATAAATCCAGAGAATGGAAAAGAAGGGTTTGAAGATGTATTAACGATTAATGTTACTGTTGATGATAAAGAGGCAGGACCTAGAAGAATTGATTATTGTGTTGAAATGAAAGAAAAGGAAACAGATGTTGCTACATTTGCAGGATGCACTTGGAATACATTAACGTATCTTAATTCAAAAACAAAGACATCTACTTCCTTTAAAGAAGCAATTGAAATTGAAGAAGAAGGGTATGCAAACATTCAAATGATTGCATATGATAACGTTGGTAATCCGTCGGGTATAACAATTCTCGGACCTAAACAAATCTATGGTAATTATGAATATGTATCAGTGAAATTAGAGTTTAAAGCAATTAGTCAAGAATTAGACTATTTCATTGAAAAATTCCCTACAACATGGGATGTAGAATTTTATAACTACTTACGTATTCCAAATAAAAAAGATGCAGATTACGATGAAGTAAAATACAAATTAATCACTCAACAAACAATCAAAGAAAAGATTAATGAGTATTATAAAAATGCACCAAAGCCTAAAGGAACTGATGATTTAAAAACAGCCATTAAAAAGATATTCAACCACTTCCAAATCTATAACGAAGGATTAGGATTAACACAATATGGTGATTACTTTGGTGGTATAGTGATGAAGGATTAAGTTGGTCGAGTAAGTTAAATGACTTAATCCTTCATCATGCAGATAAATAGTATGTTTAAAGTATTTATCTGCAATAATTAACACTGTTTCGCAGTGTTAATTATCGAAAATATAAATTTCAGTATTTAATACTGAAATTTATATTTTTTTATTTGAGTTATTAACAATTTTTTTGTTTGTTTGTAATTTTTAAATAAATAAATACGTACATCCATTAAAAAACGGCTACTACTTATAGCCATTTTTCTTATTGCTGTGCACAAATTGTAATAGTAAATGCGGTATTAAATGGTTTTATTGATCCATCTGCCGCTGGTGATATTGAAACAGATGGAGTATCTCCTAATGTTTCGATAAAGGTTAAATTAGTGAAGTTTGCAACAGTAAATTTATTAGTAATATCACTTTTTATAGCTGCGGTTGGTTGTCCTGCGTAACCAGATGTATTAATACTTGGTGTTGCACCTTCTGTAACTGGTGTTTCACATTTTTTAGTTGTTGGATTGTATGTTTGTCCACTTGGACAAGAAGTAGGATCAGGTCCTTTAGAAACAGTAAGAGTAATTGTCGTGTCTATTGCAACGGTTGAACCGGATGCTACACTTTGTGCTTTAACTTGATTGAGTGGTTCACTGCTATATGTCTGTTCTTGAACGATACTAAATTTAAGGTTACCAACTTGGCAGGCTTGAACACTACCTCCACATGGTGATGGTTGTCCGACATAATTTCCTACAATAACGCCAGCGCCACTTGATACTTTTGTTGTGATTGTTTTTCCGGATACAGAGTACGATATAATTGTTCCGGCATTGAGTGTTGCATGAAATTCATTAGTACTCGTTAAAGTAAATCCAGCGCCTTTTTTATTGGCAGCGTCAATGCTATTTTTAAGGTCATTGAATGTTGTTGAACCGTTGACAATGGTTGGTGTGAAAATACCAATAGAAAGCTCATAATTAATCGTACTTCCTTCTTGTTTGTTACCTGTATCATTTGAAATAATGGATCCTGCAGCAATTGAGTCACTGTATTTTTCTGTTTTTGTACCAGTTTTACATTTTATTTCAATTAAATATTTAAAGAAGTCTACTTCTTTTAATCCTGTCTTATTTACAACATTAACTGATTTTGGTTTTGCTATTTTAATATAAACGGTTGTTCCAATATCAACTTGAGTAGCTGCAGTAACTACTTTGCCATTGATAACTTGCTCAGCAATAGCACCAACTGGTTTAGTAGATTCAATTTCACTAAATTCATATTTGATATTCGCTGTTTTCCCGTATCCACCATTCAAGTTAGTAATGTACTTAATAAAGGCATCTTTTGTTTTATCGGTATAATTGTCAATGACTGGTTTTCCCATCGATACAGTTACTTTTACAGTATTTCCTTCTTTTAAATTTCCTGATTTAGGATCTTGTGAAATAATTAAACCTTTTAATACCTTATTGTCATATACTTCTGTATATGTAGCTTTTAAATTGTTGTTTTTAATAAATTTTGCGAATTCTTCTCTATTTTTTCCGGTGAAGTTTGTCAGTGTGATACCTTTTCCTAGTGATAATACAATAGATAGAGAATCACCAGTTTTTCCTGTTGAACCTGCAACTAATGATTGAGAGATTACTTTTCCACTTGCTACAGTGTCATTATTTTCACTTTTAAATGTTACTTTAACATTATTTGTTTTAGCCCAAGCTTCAATGTTTGCTTTTGAATAATCTTTAAAATCAGGAATAGTAATTTTTACTCCTACCGAGTTTGCTCCTGCTGAGATAAAGACAGTAATAGCTTCGTTGCGATGAGCTTCTTTTGCGGTTGTACTTAATTTAACAAATGCACCTTTTTTAATAGTGTCATGTGGTATTTCTTCAAAAGTAACGGTAGTGAAGTTATGTTCAGTAAACCATGTTTTAATTTCTTCGCTTGTCTTATTCGTAAAATCAGCGAATGTTTCTGTTAATTGTGGATCTTTTCCTTTAGAGACAACAATGGTAATTACATCTTTTTTTCCTAGCTTTTCACCAGGCTTAATACTTTGTGATAAAACTTTTTTTTCGGCTGTTGTTTCGTTATATTGCTGAGTAATTATAATTTGTTTATCCGTAACTTTTTTCTCTTTAAGCCACTTTGTTACTTCTTCTTCAGTTTGATTGGTAAAATCAACCATCGTGACTTTAGCGTTGGTTGAAAGAAATACCGTTGAAGCTAATGCAACAGTGATAACAGATAAGATGACTGTTGCAATAATTAAGGCTATTGTTTTTTTGTTTTTTATACTTTTTTTCATAATACCACCTCGCTAGTATTATATCATATTTGAATTTTATTCTACAAAAAATAGTCATTTGTGATATTA
>CAZTII010000017.1:0-32033 GCA_964613305.1 uncultured Erysipelotrichaceae bacterium | reverse complement strand
GGCCCTCAAAGTTCCACGCCTCCCACGTATATATTATAGCAGGTTCAATCGAGATACAATTACATTAAAATATTGTGTGCACCATTCTATATAAAAACAAGAACGTATAAACAAGCATTGTTGGTGATTGAAATAGTTGTTGCCAACCAAGTTTATCTTGAGATCCTATTTTCATTTGTAATGGTTTTTTTCTGAAATCTATCGCAACTCTGAAGAATAAAATATAAGCGATAATAATAAGAATAGAAATCAAAAAGAAATATTTTTTAGGAATGATCTCTATAATAAAGAAAAATGTTGATACACCAATGTGAACATTGATGGTGGTAAAGAGTGATTGACCTAAGAAAGTAGTTGTCGCAAGAACTATCCCGATAAAGAATGCTGGGATTGCTTGTACTAGTGTTGGTTGAGAGAAGGCGAATAATAATGATGAAGCGACAATGGCAAAGGTATTACCATAATTTGCCAGTGATTTTAATAGAACACCTCTAAATATAAATTCTTCACATACAGAGCGTATTACAACGATGACAAAGTAATAAATTAGATTTTGAAAGATGAGGGCAGTATTAGAAAAATTGCCTAGAAATGGGTATTTAATGGATTCTATTTTGCTGAAAAATAAAAAATTGCTGGCGATGAATGTTGCGATTAATTGAAAACCAATACAAAATATTAAGGCTTTGATAAAAAGATTTTTTTCGCCTTTGTTTGTTGTGAATAAAGTGGATACGTTTAATTTTAATAATATTGAATTTAATGAAAAGGGTACAAAAGAAAAAATCAGCGTTGCAGCTGCTAAAATCATCATCATAATTGTTGTAAAGTCAAAACGATTAAAATATATTGTGTAGGTATCAATCGGCATTAATCGTATATAGTCTAAAACCATTTGCGAAATAATAAAGATAACTAATGATAGACCTAAGAAATTTAATTGTGTTGATGTTTCTTTTTTAGTGATAAAAGTTGGCTGAATCTGTTCCATATGTTTCCTCCTACTTTTTATTGTCGAATAATGGCGAAGAGCATCGGATTCGAACCGATGGTAGCTTTCACTACGCCACCTTTCCAAGATGGTGCCTTCAACCGCTCGGCCAGCTCTTCATGCATTATTTATTCTAGAGTTTATTTGTTTAAAGTCAAGCGATTTTCAAGATTTAGTCTTATTTTCCAATGGAATGAAGAAAAATATCAATTTCTTCTGATAAGAATTTTAAATCAAAACTTGATTGACTATGTTTTTTAATGGCTTCATCACTGCTATAGCCACTTAGCCAAACTGCCATACTTGTAGCGATAAATGAATCGCTTACTTTCAATAATAAAGCACTTATTAGACCACTTAAAAAATCGCCACTTCCTGCTTGGGCTAGTGCTTGATTTCCACTCTGATTGATGTAACATTGGCCATTTGGTGAAGCTACAATGGTATGAGCTCCTTTTAAAACGAGAATCACATTGTTTTCTTTAGCGAACTGTTGAGCGGTTTCTAATAAGGAAGTAATTTTTTTGTTGTTTATTAAATGATTGAATTCACCCATGTGTGGGGTAAGAATGGTAGGTGCTAAGCGATGTGACGGTAGAGTTACCATTCGTAATGCTGTCGCATCCAACACTAATGGAACTGATGTATCATTCATCAAATTTTCTAAAAGTTTCTCTTTGTTTTCGATGTTATCACAACCGCTACCAAAACAAACGACATTGCATGATGAAAACCATGGTTGTGTTGTAATGGATGGTGATAATGGCTTAAAAATGGAAGTGATAAGAGAAGGAGCTACTAATGGATAAACAACATCATCAACACAACCAATTACCATACTACAACCACCACTTTTACATCCTATATGATTTAAAATAGTGGCACCAATCATGTATTTGCTTCCACTGATTAAGCACGCTTTATCGTTTTCCCCTTTATAGGCAAGTTCACTTTTTTTGGGATAATGCGTTCTAAAATGGCTAGAATCCATCGTAAAAAACGATGTTTTAATCGGTGTTACGATGTTTGTTAAAACACAGCTACAATCCTTATAAGCATGATGTAATTTTTTAAATTGGGTAAATGGTTTATAAGCCATCACACAAAAAGTGTGAGTGGATTGAATGAAATAGTCATCAAAATCTCCATTGATTGTTAATCCACTATTAATATCAATGCTGTAAATAGGGCAAGTTGCTTTATTTATTTGTTGAAATAATCGTTTTAATTGATTTGATAAAGGTAAGTGAAAGGAAATGCTGAATATTGCATCTACAATATAATCAAAGTCAACTAGTTCGATTACTTCACTGATAGAAGGTAAATCATGACATTTATCGCGCCATTTGCTTGGGTGATGATCATTGATATTGAATAAAGTGATGTGGTGTTTTTGACACAATGAAAGAGCACAACTATATCCATCAGCACCATTGTTACCACTGCCACAAAGAATAAGTCCTTTGTGATGATTAGGGTGACGATACAAAATTTCTTTTGCGATAGCTTCTCCTACGGCACTAATTAATTCATCGGTAGTAAGCGTTGTGTTTTTTTCCAACAACAACATTTCTTCTTTATTAACTATCATACTATCATTATTCTAGAGCAATTAATTTTACTTTAACAACATCTTCAACATTGTTTAATTGCTCAATGACTGCATCAATCGTACTATCCATATTAGAAATATCCACTTGCATTGAACAAGAGGCAACATCATTTAATGGAAGTGATTGATAAATCGTCAATAGATTACAATGTTGACTGCTTAATACTTGTAGTACTTCTGAAAGAACCCCTTGTTTATGATTTAATAAACAATGTAATTCGGCTTTTCTTTCGATGTTATTGTTTCTAACCATAAAAACATGGTCTTTATATTTATAATACGTACTTCGAGAAATTCCTACTAATTGGCATGCTTCGCTAATACCGCTTACGCGATGTTCATCGATTAATTTTCTAGCTTCAATAATCTTTTCGAAGTATTCAGGTAATACTTCGGTATTAACAATCAGATATTTATTCATGGATTTCTTTAATAATACACCCTTCATTTTGTAGTTTTAAATCGATTGCTTGCCAATTGTTTTTAAAGTGTTTTAATTGTTCTTTAATAGTTTCGATGGAATAAGGTTCAGTAAAAATAGCGAGTAATGTTGGACCTGCTCCAGAAATAGTAACACCACAACAACCATTGTTTAAGAGCACTTGTTCAATAGCGTCATAGTCTTCAATGAGCCCTTTACGATATGGAACGTGTAGTGTATCGACAATTCCTTTGCGTATCAATGCAGCATTTCCTGTTTTCATTCCTTCCAATAACCATAAAATATGATTAATGTTAACAAGACAATCACTGCGACTATAGGAAGTAGGTAAGACACTTCGTGACATGGCAGTGCTTAAGGTAAATGAAGGAACTAATAGTAGAAAATGAATGTTGTTGGCTACAGGATAATGGATGACATCGTTTTCATCACTTAAACATAAACCACCTAATAAACATGGAGTAACATTGTCTGGATGTCCTTCGATTTCTGTCGCTAGTTTTAAACATTGTAAGGTTGTTAAGGGGTTATTTAACAGTTGATTCGCTGCGACAATACCGGCTACGACACAACTGGAACTTGAACCTAAACCACGTGTTTCTGGAATATTACTAGAAACTTCAATAGAAACATTGATGATTTCTTTTTTTAAATAATTAAAAACATAAGCATAGCTTGTATAAACTAAATTGTTTTCATTAGCGTATTTTTCATCAAAACCAATAAAACGAAGTTCATCACTTTTTTTAAAGGTGAAAATATTGTATAACTCTAAAGCACAACCTAAAGTATCAAAACCAGGGCCAAGATTGGCAGAAGTTGCTGGTACTAATACTTGCCACATAGAGCATCCTCTTTAATAAACTGAATAGCATCTTTAACCGATGTTTCTTTTGTATGAAGAATTGCTAATTGCTTTAATGTAGCTAAGCTAGTAGGAATTGGTTCAGATGATAGTGTTGATAGAGTTTCCATCGCTTCAAATTCGTTGTTGATGCTTTTATTATTTATTGCTTGAAGTACATCATTAGCGAATTTATAACATGAAGCAGTGCTTAAAACACAAAGAGGACGAGAATCATTTGTTTGTTGTTGATAGCGATTCGCAACTTCAATAGCGACGGCGGTATGTGGATCACATACGTAACCACTAGTTGTATAAACATCGTTAATCGTACTTTTTGTTTGTTCATTATCACAATAATCGGCATAGAAACAATCATTTAATTGGTGAAGTGCTTTTTCATTAAGGGTATATTGTTGTTTATTTTTTAAATCATCCATGCATTGTTGTACTTGATTACTATCTTGATTCAACAATTCAAACAACAAACGTTCTACATTACTACTTACTAAAATATCCATGGAAGGAGAAATTGTTGGTTTTAATGGACGATTTTTGTTATAAACACCGGTATTAATAAAATCGGTTAAAACGTTATTTTCATTGGATGCACAGATTAATTTACCAATAGGCAATCCTAAACATTTCGCATAATAACCAGCTAATATATTACCAAAGTTACCTGTAGGTACAGCAAAGTTAACTTCATCGTTCATTTGAATTGTACCATTTTTTACAAGTGTCATATAACTTGCAAAATAATAAACAACTTGTGGACATAAGCGACCGATGTTAATGCTATTTGCACTAGAAAGGGTGATTCCATGATTTTTAAATTCATCATTTAATGCGGTGTCATTAAATATTTCTTTAACAATTTGTTGGCAATCATCAAAATTTCCAGTAACGCCGATAACATTTGTATTATTACCAGTAGTAGATACCATTTGATGTTCTTGAATTTGTGACACTAATCCTTTTGGATATAAAACATCAATACTAATGTTCTCTACATCTTTAAAACCTTCTAATGCGGCTTTTCCCGTATCACCTGAGGTAGCAGTTAAAATTAATATATTACCTTTGAAGTTATTTTTTTTCATCGATACTTGTAATAATTGTGGTAAAAGCTGTAAGGCAACATCTTTAAATGCACATGTAGGTCCTTCATACAATTTTACAATGGTTTGATTGTTTACTTCGATGCAATCAATTACTTCAGATGTTATAAAAGTATTGCTGTAAGCTTTATCAACACAACTTTTAATTTCTTCTTCAGTAAAGTCACTGGCAAACACTTTTAATACTTCCACCGCAATTTCTTGGTATGAATAATTGATGAAATTGTGCCATGGTAATTGGATTGAATTTAACTCTAAAGGGACGTATAATCCACCATCATCACTAAGACCATTCAGGACAGCTTTTGAAAAAGTTGTAGTTTCTTTGTTGTTTCTTGAACTTGCATATGTATATTTCATCGTTTTTCTCCTTGTAACTGACATTTATATATGATACAATGTATCCCGTGTAAATACAAGTGTATTTTAATTTAAACAGAGGGAGAAGTTATGAAAGTAGCGATATTAGGTTATGGAACTGTCGGGGCTGGTGTAGTCGATATTATCGAATCGCAGTTTAGTCATATTACGATTAGTCATATTTTGGTAAAAGATGAATCAGAGTTAAAAGATCATCGCTTTACAAAAGATTTTACTGACATCCTAAATGATGACGAAGTAGAATGTGTGATGGAGATGATTGTAGGGGATAATCCTGCATACCGTTTTTTGACAAGTGCATTAAAAAAAGGGAAACATGTTATTACGTCCAATAAAACGACTGTTGCGGCTCATTTAGAAGAATATGTTCAATTAGCGAAAGAAAACAACTGTCAATTTCGATTTGAGGCTAGTGTAGCAGGAGGAATTCCATGGATTGCTAGTTTATCAAAGGGCAAGAGAATTGACGAAATAACGAAGATTGAAGGAATTATTAATGGAACAACAAATTATATTTTAGACCATATGTTTAAAGATGGTTGTGATTTTCAAGAAATATTACAACAAGCACAACAGTTAGGTTATGCGGAAAAAAATCCTAGTGATGATGTCGATGGTTTTGATGTAATGCGTAAAATTATGATTTCATCATCATTGAGTTATGAGTCAATTATAGCATTGGATGACATTTGGGTGTTTGGTATACGCAACTTGACAAAAGTAATTGTTGATTATATGAAAGAAAACAATCGTGTTATTCGTTTGATTGGTCAATCAACAAGAAATGGCGAAAGAGGATACTTAAGCGTAGAACCAGTTGCCTTTAAAGCAACTGCACAAATGGCCTCAATTGATGAAAACAACAACTGTGTTGCCTTTGAAGGTAAAACGATTGGTCGTCTTGCTTTTAGTGGACAAGGTGCAGGAAAATATCCAACGGCAAATGCGATGGTTCAAGATTTATTGGATATCGTTGATCATCGTAAAGATGAATTATCGTTTACAAATAAGTTGATTATCGATAAGGAAATGGATAAAAGTAGTTATGTAGTATGCACTAAAGAAGTACAACTATGTAGCGATTGGATTAAAAAAATAGATGGAAATATTATCGAAACAATTGAAATGACACCGTTAGAAAAAGAAAACTTAATAAAACAAATACTAGAAAAGGATGAAGCGTGTTTTTATGCACGTTTGGTGTGATAGCGAATGATCGTTGCAAAATTTGGTGGTTCTTCAGTAGCAAATTCGGAACAATTTAAAAAAGTAAAAGCCATTGTTCATGGCGATCCTCGTCGACAAGTTGTTGTAACAAGTGCAGTTGGTCGACGTAATAGTGGTGATAATAAAATTACTGATTTATTGTATTTAACACATGCTCACTTACAATATTCAGTATCATTTAAGGAATTATTTAAAACAATCACCCAACGATTTGTAAAAATTGAACAAGAATTGAATTTATCAACGAATATTACAGTTGATTGTGAAGCTCTTGAAGCAGAATTAAATAAACGTACAGCTTTAGACTATTTAGTATCACGTGGAGAATATTTAACTGGTTTATTGCTTGCTGATTTTCTAGGTTATAAATTTGTTGATTCAAAAGATATTTTAATTTTTAATTATGATGGAACTGTTAATTATTCTAAAACAGAAATGTTAGTGAAAATGGCAGTTGAACAATATGGTAACATCGTTGTTCCTGGCTTTTACGGTGGTTTAGAAGATGGTACCGTTCATGTAATGCAACGTGGAGGTTCTGATATTACTGGTAGTATTTTAGCTCGTGTACTTCACGCTGAAGCATATGAGAATTGGACGGATGTTAGTGGTATTTTAATGGTTGACCCTCATATCGTTGAAAAACCAAAACAAATTGAAAAAATTACGTATAGTGAACTTCGTGAATTAAGTTATATGGGTGCTAATGTGTTGCATGAAGATGCGATATATCCAGTAAAAGATGTGAATATCCCAATTTATATTTACAATACAAACGATCCATTAAGTGGTGGAACGATGATTCAAGAAATCGTTGCTGAAGATGAAAATAGTAAACGTGTTACAGGTATTGCTGGTAAAAAAGATTTTACGGTTATTACTATTTATCGTCATAATGCCAACAATGAAATTGGATTATTACGTAAAGTACTTGAAGTATTTGAAAAATATAACATTAGTATTGAACATGTACCAAGTGGAATTGATAACTTCTCGATTGTAGTTAGCTCAAAACAAATTGAAAAGAGTTTATACGATATCATTAGTGAAATTAAACGAGTTACACAAAGCAATCACATTAAAGTTGTTGATAATATTTCACTTATCGCGATTGTTGGCAGAAACATGGCAAAACATATTGGCGTATCAGGAAAAATCTTTAGTACATTAGCAGATTCTAATGTGAATATTCGTATGATTGCTCAAGGAAGCGATGAAATTAATATTATTATTGGTGTTGAAAATGAAGATTTTGAAAAAGCGATTCGTTCGTTGTATTATACATTTGCGTGAGGTGGAAAGATGAAAAAAATTAAAGTAGGAATTATTGGAGCAACTGGTGCTGTTGGTCAACAAATGTTGGAATGTTTAGTTGAAAGAAATATTCCAATTGAAGAATTGCGTTGTTTCGCAAGTGAAAGAAGTGCTGGAAAAGTTATTCAATTTAATGGTCAAGATATTGTACTTCAAACCGTAACAAAAGAAGGATTACAAGGATTAGATTTTGTGTTAGGTGCTGCTGAAAATGAACAAGCAATTGAATATGCACCAATGATTAAAGAAGCAAATGCTATTTTTATCGATAATAGTAGTGCTTTTAGAATGGATCCAACCGTACCTTTAATCATTCCTGAAATTAATGGTGCTGATGCATTTAAACACCAAGGGATTATTGCTAATCCAAACTGTTCAACAATCATTACATTTATGGTGATGGGGGCAATCAATGCGGTGAATAAAGTAGAAAAAATGGTTGTTTCAACATATCAAGCGGTATCTGGTGCTGGTGTTGGGGGAATGCGTGAATTAAATCAACAAATTAATGCAATTCATGAACAAAAAGAAGTAGAAGTTAGCGTATTTAAAAAACAAATCGCTTACAATGCAATTCCTCAAATTGGTGGCTTTGACGCGTTTGGTTATACTAGTGAAGAAATGAAGATGCAAAACGAAGGTCGTAAGATTTTACATAATAGCGATATGGTAGTAAATTGTACGTGTGTACGAATTCCAGTAATGCGTTCTCACTCTATTTCGGTGTATGCACAACTTGAAAAAACAATGACGCCAACAGAAGTAAAAGAAGTATTAAAACAAGCTAAAGGTGTTGTTTTATACGATGAATTAAATGGTTCTGAAGTAGCTACACCACTTGATTCAGGAATGCAAGATGATATCTTTGTAAGCCGTATTCGTCAAGATTTAAGTTGTGATAAAGCGATATCGTTATGGTGCTGTGGTGATCAAATTAGAAAAGGTGCAGCAAGTAACTGTGTTCAAATATTACAATTATTTTGCCAATAATGAAATATAAAGCTTATTTAAAAGTTAAAGTTCGTCATCTTCTTTACTTATTAAGCAAAAATGGTATAATGTTATTGTTTTAATAAAGAAATGAGGTATCGTAAATGACAGAAAAGAAAGTAAGTAAAAAAACAGCCGATGCAACAGTCGCAGAAGTAAAAGTGACTAAAAAAGCAACAAATAAAAAAAGTCCAGCAGCAACAGAGAAAAAAGCAGCAACAGAGAAAAAAGCTGCAGTTAAAAAAGAAACTAAAAAAGTTGCTAAAGTAGCAGTAGAAAAGAAGAGTGTTCAAAATTATATTGATGTTTTGAATTGGAAAAAAGGGGAAGCAAACAGTATTCAATGGTTATACATTGAAGTGAAAGCTGCTGAACTTATGGAAGAGCTAGAAGCTGGAGTTAATAACTTAGCGACAGTTTGTAAAGCGATGAAAGAAGTTATGCTTGAAGGAGATGCTTTTTTAGGAGATTTCACAATGAAATCAAAAGCAACCGCAGACTTTAGTGTTCGTTACTATTGTGACAACTTAAGCCCTGAACGTAAAAAATTTGAAGAATAGTCGTTAATAACGACTTTTTTTTATGTGTAAAACAAAAATGGTCAACAGATACAATATTTCCATAAAGCCATTAATACTATTAAATTGAGTGTATAAGATGATAAGACCAGTCGATACTATCAATAAGGGAAATTGTTGTTGATAGGATGAAAAAAATACAATGTTATAACAACAAAATCCAACATAGGCAAAGAAAACATGAATAAAACTGAAAAAAGGGAATTTACTATCGTAAGGAGATAATGCAGCTACAATCAATAAAAAACATGTAATAAAATACAATAATTGTTGGCTTTTAGCGTGTTGATATAAAATAAACAAGAGTGTTATTGATGTTATAAGCACCCATAGTGTATATAAGGTTGGATTGCTAGCTTGAACACCGGTAAAATTTGTTTCAAACATGTTAAAATGCCATGCAATATAGGAAGTTAAGCATGTTGTAGTGCAAATTAGTATTGTAACAAAATGGTTAATTTTCATGAAATAAACAATTTTCCTTTCAAATGGTAGATTGCTAACAATGCTATCCTATTATATAATAATTAAAATAAAAAAGGAGAATTTTATGAAAGTAGGATTGCAAGGGCATCATGGTACTTTTAGTGAAATAGCGGTTATCGAGTATTATAAAAATCAAGAAATTGAGCGTTGTCAATACACTAATTTTACTGATTTATTGAATGATTTAGAAAAAGGTGTTATTGACGAGGTAATGTTACCAGTTGAAAATACGACGACAGGAATGATTTATCGAACGTATGATTTGTTGGTTGATCGTGATGTATATGCGATTGGTGAAATATTAGTTCCTATCATTGAACATTTAATTACGCTTCCTTCAGTGACAATACAACAGATTAAAGAAGTGTATAGTCATCCTGAAGCACTTGGACAATGTGAACAATTGTTTAAGGATTATCCTTGGCTAAAACCAATTCCATACCAAGATACGGCTAAAAGTGTTGAATACATAAAATCATGCAATGACACAAGTAAAGCAGCACTCGCTAGTTATTTAGCGGCCAAACATTATGGTTGTACGATACTTAAAGAAAATGTGAATGATTGTCCTTTAAATATGACTCGTTTCTTATGTTTAAAGAAAGGAAAAAAATATGTAGAAGACGCTAATAAAATGAGTTTGTATTTAGTTGTTAAACATGAGGCTGGTGCATTATTCTCGGTTGTTAAAGTGTTTGCTGATCATGGTATAAACATGCTTAAGCTAGAATCTAGACCGTTAAAAGGAAGACGATTTGAATATTGTTTCTATGTTGATTTACAAGGAGATGTTAATAAAGAAGATTTTGAACAAGTGTTAAAAGAAGTAGAATCGTTGTGTGTTGAAGTAAAAGTATTAGGAACTTATAAAAAGGCGGAAGAAATAAAATGAAAAAATTAATTATTGTTATAATTGTATTAAGTTTGTTTGGATGTAGTCAAAAGAAAGATATGGATGCAGGGTGTGATGTAAGTGATCCATGTAAAGTTGCCGATTTAAGTGATTATGAAGGATTTATGGCAACTGACCACGTGTATAAAGAAGCGACATTTTCATCCATTTTATCGAAGATTGATAAAAAAGAAAGTTTCGTCGTTTATTTTGGTTTTGCTACATGTCCATGGTGTGTAGATATTTTACCTATTTTAGATGAAGTAGCTAAAACAAACAAAACCGATGTGTATTATGTGGATGTTCGTCCCGGCAAAACGAATAGTACAGAAGAAGATATTCGAAAAAATGATAATGCTGATTATATGAAGTTTGTTTCAATCGTTTCATCTACGTTAAAAAATGATGATAATGGCAATAAACGATTGTATGTTCCTCATGTTTTCTTCTTTAAAAATGGTGAATTATTAGTTGATCATAAAGGAACATTAGAAGGTCATAACGCTAAAGAAGTAGACTTGACTGATGATCAAAAAGAGGAATTAACGAAGGAATTAACCCGATTATTTAGTGAATATATGAAAAAATAAGAAATATTTTCAGAAAATTATTGAAAATATTTAGTTTGAATGATAAAATATACCAAGAAAGACGAGGAATAATATGTCACTTATCGTTAGAAATGAATATTATTTTAGCTTTAGTTTTAGATAGAGGGTCGTATCAGTTGATATTGCCCATTTTATGTTGAACGGCAATATCGATGGTAATGAAATATAGCTACCATATAGATTGCCTATATGGTTTTTTTTATTAAAGGAGAAAAAGATGATCTTACAAGTTAATTGTCATGAACAAAAATACGATGTCGTAGTTCAAAAAGGAATTATTGAAAATTTATCTTCTTACATGAATGTTCATCAACAAATATTGTGTATTACTGATGATGGAGTACCACAACAATGGGTTGATATTGTGACTAAACAACTGACAAATTGTACTGTTTGTGTTGTGAAACAAGGAGAACAATCAAAATCATTTTCTACACTACAACACTGTTTAACGGTAATGTTAGAAAATAACTTTACGAGGAAAAGTTGTGTTGTTGCCTTAGGTGGTGGTGTTGTAGGTGATTTATCTGGTTTAGTCGCTGCTTTATACAATCGTGGTGTTGATTTTATTAATATTCCAACAACGACGTTATCACAAATTGATAGTAGTATTGGTGGTAAAGTTGCGATTAATCTTGAAGGTGCTAAAAATAGTGTTGGTGTATTTTATCAACCAAAGAAAGTGTTAATTGATACAACTGTTTTATCTACACTTAGTCATCGTCAAATATCGAGCGGTTTAGTAGAAGCATTAAAAGCAGGCCTTATTTACGATAAAAGTTTATTTGATTTATTTTTACAAGAAACACTTGATATCGATACCATTATTATTAAAGCGTTGGATGTAAAACGTAAAGTTGTTGAAATCGATGAAAAAGAATTGGGACTTAGAAAAATACTGAATTTTGGTCATACGATTGGTCATGGCATTGAAAGTGTTACAGGGTGCAAACAATACACTCATGGTGAATGTGTTGGTATGGGCATGGTTATGATGATTGATAATGAAGTATTGAAAAATCAAGTCATCGATATATTACATAAATTAAATTGTCCATTAGACATTGATGTAGACGCAGAAGAAGTAATGAAGTTTATAAATAAAGATAAAAAGAAAAATGAGCATTCTATTACCGTTGTTATCGTCTATGAGTGTGGTGAAGCTACTCTTGTTGATTGCACACTTGATCAATTAAAAGAAAGGTTGGTACATTATCTTGAAAAATAGTTTTGGAAATCACTTTGTTGTAACCATCTTTGGTGAATCACATGGTCAAGCGATTGGTGTTGTCATTGATGGTATGCCTTCTGGAATTAAAATCAATGAACAACTAATGAGTCAACAACTGTTTCGTCGCAAAGCAAAAGGGAAAATTTCTACATCAAGAGTAGAGAAAGACGAGGTACAAATAGTAAGTGGTGTCTTTGAGTCGTATAGTACAGGAACACCAATAACATTACTTATTAAAAATGAAAATCAACAATCAAAAGATTATACGAAAACAAAAGGTATTTTACGTCCTTCTCATAGTGATTACAGTGCGATGATACGTTATTTAGGGTATGAAGATTATCGTGGTGGAGGACATTTCTCAGGTCGTATTACTGCGCCACTTGTGGCGGCAGGATCAATTGCACTATCGATGTTACATAGTAAAAACATTGTAGTTGGATCACACATTAGTCAAATAAATACCGTTGTCGATAGTAATTTTTCTGATGATGACATTCTTTGTAAACAACAAATTAGCGAAATTTTTAATAAAGAATTTCCGATTATTAATGATGAAATAAAAGAAGAAATGATTTCATGTATTGAACAAGCAAGAGCATCGTTAGATTCTGTTGGTGGTATTGTAGAAAGTAAAGTATTAAATATGCCAAGTGGAGTGGGAGAACCTTTCTTTGATTCATTAGAAAGTCGATTAAGTCATGCGATATTTAGTATTGGTGGGGTAAAAGGAATTGAATTTGGTTTAGGTTTTGATTTTGCTAAGGAAAAAGGTTCAACATGTAATGATGAATTTTATATGAGTGATGATGGTGTTAGAACCCGTACCAATAACAATGGAGGCATTAATGGTGGTATTAGTAATGGGATGCCAATTCATTTTAAAACTGTCATTAAACCAACACCTTCCATTGCGCAAAGTCAGAATACCGTTGATATGAATACACAAGAAAATTGTGAGTTACAAATACAAGGAAGACATGATCCATGCATTGTGCATCGAGCTCTAGTTGTTATTGATAGTGTTATTGCGATTGTATTGGTGGATTGTTTAATAGAACGATTTGGACCACTATGGTTTCAAGGAGAAAAAAAATGAACATTGGGTTGATTGGTCATCCTCTTGGTCATAGTTATTCTAAAATAATGCAAGAACAGTGGGTGGATTGTGAGTATCATCTATGGGATATAGCTCCTGAAGATGTTGGTGAATTTATGACAAAGAAACAATTTGATGGTATCAATGTTACGATTCCGCATAAAATGGCAGTAATACCGTATTTAGATGACATTGATGAAACAGCATTAAAGGTTGGTGCCGTCAATACGATTGTTCATCGTAATAATCGTCTAATTGGCTACAATACGGATGTATTTGGATTAACATGGTTACTTCAAGAAAATAACATATCGATAACCAATAAAAAAGTAGCGATTCTTGGTAATGGTGGAGCAACTAAAGCAGCTTTAGTTGTGGCAAGTAACTTAGGTTGTAAACAATGCCTTATCGTATCGAGAAAAAAAGGCGATGGTGTTATTACTATGGATGAATTGATGCAAGAACATAATGATGTAGAGGTATTTATTCAAGCGACACCAGTAGGTATGATGCCTCATGAAGAACAACAACTATTTTCTTTAGCTTCATTTCATAAAGCAGAAGCGTTTGTTGACTTAATCTATAATCCTTATCGAACTACGATGGTTATCGAAGCACTTGATTTAGGATTAAAAGCAATTGGTGGTTTACAAATGCTTGTTGCTCAAGGACAAGAAGCAATTAAAAGGTTTCATAATATTACTCTTAGTGATGATGAAATACGATCGATGGTATCCGCGCTTCGCTGCGAAAAACAAAATGTTGTTTTGATTGGTATGCCAGGTTGTGGCAAAAGTACGGTTGGCAAAATGTTTGCTGAGTACTGTCAACGTGAATGGGTTGATTGTGATCAATTGATTGAACAACGTTGTAAAAAATCAATCGCTGAAATATTTAAAGATGAAGGCGAAGAAGCTTTCCGTAATATTGAAAGTGAAGTGATAACGATGTTGTCTAAACGACAAGGAATTGTTATTTCTTGTGGTGGTGGTGTCATTAAACGCCATGAAAATACGGTACGCTTACGCCGAAATGGATTTATCGTGTATTTAAAACGTGATCTTAATGAATTAGAAGTTGGTGTAAGTCGACCACTTAGTCAACATAAAGGTGTTTTAGAAGAAATGTATAAGCAACGTCATCCATTATATGAAAAAATGATGGATGTTTGCATAGAAAACAATCAATGTTTACAAACAGTTGTAGAAAATATAGAAAGAGAATGGAAAAAACGATGATTATTACGTGTAAAAAAGGTGCTTCTCAACAAGAAATAGACAAACTTATTAAAATGTTAGAAATTCATGGTGCTAAAGTAAATGTAATTCAAGGAGAAACGTACAATGTATTTGGTGTTGTAGGTGATACATCCACATTGGATGAAAAACGCATTTTAGCCAATGAATGGGTTGCGAATGTACAACGTATTGCCGCACCATATAAATTAGTAAATCGGTTATTCCATCCTGAAGATTCTATCATTAATGTCGGTGGTATCCAAGTTGGCGGAGACAAACCAATTGTAATTATTGGTGGACCTTGTTCAGTAGAAGGTCAATCGATGATGATTGATATTGCCAGTGAAGTAAAAAAAGCTGGTGGATGCATGCTTCGTGGTGGTGCATATAAACCAAGAACTTCTCCATACGCTTTTCAAGGATTAGGCTTGGAAGGATTAAAACACATGGCATTAGCGCGTGAAAGAACGGGATTACCGGTTGTTTCGGAGTTAATGAGTATTGATAAATTAGATGAATTCGTTGAATATGCGGATATGATTCAAATTGGTGCTAGAAACATGCAAAACTTCGATTTATTAAAAGCGGTTGGAACAACGAAAAAACCAGTGTTATTAAAACGTGGTTTAGCGAATACGATTGAAGAGTGGATTATGTCAGCAGAATACATTATGGCAGGTGGTAATCCAAATGTTATTTTATGTGAACGTGGCATTCGTACCTTTGAAAAATATACGCGTAATACGCTAGATTTAAGTGTTATTCCGGTGATTAAAGCAAGAACACATTTACCAATTATTATTGATCCATCGCATGCAACCGGTGATTGGAAATTAGTGGAAAGTATGTCTTTAGCTGCGATAGCTGCGGGTGCAGATGGTTTAATCATTGAAGTTCATCAAAATCCTGAATGTGCATGGTCTGATGGTCAACAATCATTAAAACCAGATAACTTTAAACAATTGATTGAAAAAGCGAAACTTGTAGCTAAGGCGATTGGCAGAGATATCTATGAAGGTTAAGATTTATCCTTCAACCCTTACTTTTGATGAAATTGTTATTCCTGCTAGTAAATCAATGTCACATCGTGCTATTATGGCTGCTTCTTTAGCTAGTGGCAAAAGTACAATTAAAAATATTAGCTATAGTGTTGATATTAAAGCGACAATTGAAGCGATGAAAACATTAGGTGCATCGTTTATTGAAGGTGAAAATGAGGTTATTATAGAAGGAGTTGGAGGTGTTTTTAGTCAAGTAGAACGTGTTATTGATGCGAAAGAATCCGGTTCGACATTACGATTTTTGATACCATTAGCGAGTTTAAGCAACTGTAAAGTTCAATTTATTGGCAGTAAACGTTTATTTCAACGTCCTAATAATGTATACGAAGAAATATTTAAACATCAAAATAATACGTTTGAACAAAACGATGATATTGTAGTTTGTGGTGCTATTCAAGCAGATAATTTTGATGTTGTTGGGAATGTATCATCACAGTTTATTACAGGTTTATTATATACGTTGCCACTATGTGAAAAAGATTCTATCATTAACATCATTCCACCTTTTGAAAGTCGTTCTTATGTTGATTTAACGATTTCTGTATTAAAACAATACAATATTGATATTGTATGGAAGGATGAAAATACATTGTTTATTAAAGGTGGACAACACTATTTACCACATGATTATACGGTAGAAGGTGATTATTCTCAATTGGCATTTTTTGCTACATTAGGATTAATCAATGGACCATTAACTGTTCTTGGTGTTAGCCATGATTCATTACAAGGAGATAAACAATTTATTGATTTCTGTCGTGAAATGGGCGGAAAAGTAGTAGAAGTAGCTAATGGATATCGTTTTTATCCAAGTGATTTAAAAGCGATTACGATGGATTTAAACAATTGTCCTGATTTAGGACCAATTGCTAGTACCATTGCTTCTTACGCTAAAGGTGAAACGAAATTGGTGAATGCTGAGCGTTTACGTATTAAAGAAAGTGATCGTATTTTAGCGATGGAAACGGAATTAAAGAAGGTTGGCGTTAATGTTTCTTCAACAACTGATTCAATGACCATTATCGGACCTACAACATGGTCATCATCACAACTATTAAGTGGTCATAATGACCATCGTATTGTGATGGCTTTAGCAATTGGTGCAACAATCGCCAACAATGTAATGATTATTGATGAAAGTGAAGCGATTAGTAAATCGTATCCAAGTTTTTTTACGGATTTGCAATCATTAGGTATTAAGGTTGAGTATGTTGACGAAGGATAGTAATTTTTTAGTTGTTGGCTTAGGATTATTAGGTGGCTCATACGCTTTAGGTCTAAAGAAAAAAGGATATAAGGTAAAGGCCATTGATATTGATGAAAAGGCAATTAATTATGGTATTGACCATGAAATTATTGATGATGGTGCTATTTTTAATGAACAATGGTTACAAGAAGCGGATGTTATCATATGTTGTTTATATCCTAATTTAGTTGTTCAATGGATTAAAGATAATCAACATTATTTTAAAAAAGATGCTGTTTGTTGTGATGTCAGTGGTATTAAAGCGATGATTATACCTGCCATTCAAGAAATTCTTCGTGATGATGTTGATTTTGTCGGATGTCATCCAATGGCAGGAAGAGAAGTAAAAGGTGTTCAATTTAGTAACACTGACATGTTTTTACCAGCTAATTTTATTATTACGCCAACTGCTAAAAACAAACAACGATCGATTGATATGATGGAACAATTAGCGAAAATCTTACAGTTTAAATCAATTATTCATTGTTCTATTGATAAACATGATGAAATGATTGCTTATGTATCACAACTTACGCATGTTATTGCAGTTTGTTTGATGAACTGTAAAGACGATGATGATATCGTTCAATATACTGGGGATAGTTTTCGCGATTTAACGCGAATTGCTAAAATCAATGAAACATTGTGGACACAACTTTTTTGTGGAAATAAGGAAAAATTATTAATTGAAATTGATCATTTTGAGAAAGAATTACATCGTTTTAAACAATCGTTGTTAAATGATGATATCGACGTGATGCATGCTAAATTTATTGAATCGACAAATCGTAGAAAGAAATTTGATAAGGATGAAAGTACTAATTTGTAATGGACCAAACTTAAATATGTTAGGTATTCGTGAAAAGACGGTTTATGGTAGTGAATCATTAGAACAAATAATGAATCGAACAATAGAATATGGTAAAACATTAGGCTTTGATTGTAGTTATATGCAAAGCAATCATGAAGGTGTTTTAGTGGATACGATTCAACAAGCGTATTTTGATAAAGTGGATGGTATTTTAATCAATCCAGCGGCATATACGCATACAAGTGTTGCGATAGCTGATGCTATTTCAGCAATTGCACCAATTCCTGTAATTGAAGTACACTTATCGGATATTGACCACCGTGAAGAATTTCGTAAACAGTCGTATTGTCAAGCAGTGTGTCTTGATCAAGTAAAAGGTTATGGTGGTAATTCATACATTGTTGCATTGGATGTATTAAAGGAACATTTCAATAAATGATACGCTTTGGTATTATTGGGCCTGGAAAAATAAGCCATCGTTTTATTATAGGAATGAACGATGTTGCTGATGGTGTTATTGTTGGTTGTGCTTCACGAAATCCAGAAAAATCACTACAGATGCAACAACAATATGGTTTTGAAAAAACGTATACTTCTTATAGTGATTTATTGATGGACGATGATATTGATGCGGTATATATTGCAACACCACCACATACTCACGTTGAACTAATCATGTTGTCACTTTCTTGCAATAAACATGTATTATGTGAGAAACCATTGATGGCAAATGAAAATCATGTTCAACAATGTTTTGAGTTGGCTAAATCGAAAAGCTTACTGTTGATGGAAGCGAATAAAGGAGTGTACACGCCAATATTCGATTATTTTAAGGAAGTAATTGATCGTGGTGATTTAGGCGAAATAAAATTTATTGATGCTAGTTATTGTTATCGAGGAAATTTTCCAGAAGATCATTTTGTTTATACCGAAGAAGCTAGTGGTAGTATGTTTGATGTTGGTGTATATCCATTAGCGTTTATTCGATGTTTATTTCATCAATCGATTAGTGATGTTCATCGTGTTAAAACAACTTTAAAACAAGGTTGTGATGAAACATCGGTATTAACATTTAAATTGGATGAAATTATTGTTGTGGTGAAAAGTTCAATTGGTGTACAACTGGAAAATAAAATTGTCATTGCTGGAACTGAAGGAAGGATACAATCGACTAATTTTTGGCGAAGCAGAGAAGTGGAAGTTGTTAAAGGTGAAGATACAATTAAAAAAACTTTCGATTTTAATAGTGAATTTACGTTTGAAATTCTACATTTTATACAGTGTATTAAGCAAGGATTCATTGAAAGTCCACTTATGAGTAGAAAAGTTACTAGTGAAATAATTCGTTTAATCAATCAGTAGAGCCTTGCCTTGAACGATTTAAAAAGGTATAATCTTCTATTGACGGAGGATAGTATGAGCAAGATGACTTTTTATAAAAAAACCGCTAAAATTGCGATTCCACTATCATTACAACAGTTATTAGCTAGTGCTATGTCTATTGTTGATACGATGCTTGTTTCATGGATTGGTGCGGTAAGTGCAGTAGGTACAGCATCACAATTTGATATTCTTTGTTCAATGATTGCTTATGGTGCAATTGGTGGAACAGTGATGTTTTCAGCACAGTTTTATGGTGCTCGTGATTATAGTAAACTGAAGAAAAGTTTTGGTTTAAGCATTATATTAGCTTTAATTAATGCTTTTTTTTGGTTTTTTCTTGCTTTGTTTTTTCCTAAAGAAATTCTTTCTTTTTATATGAAGGATCCAGCTGTAGTAGAAGTTGCATATCGATTTTTAAAGATTGGAAAATATTGGTTAATTATATCGAGTTTAAATTTTGCTTTTAGTTATATGTATCGGGCATTACAACAAGCGACAATCACATTAATTATTAGTATTGTGACAATGATTTTGAATATTGGTCTTAATGTGTTATTAATTTTTGGTTATAAAAGTATTCCGGCGATGCATGTTGAAGGTAGTGCAGTAGGAACACTTATTGCGCAAAGTGTTGGTTTAGTAATGTATTTAGTTCATTCCATTAAAACGAAACAACCATTCATTGGTACGTTTAAAGAAATGTTTTCCTTAGAATTATCATTTGTCCAACCAATTATTAAAAAAATAATGCCTTTGATTATTAATGAAGCTTTCTTTGGAATTGGAACGACATTGTTTATAAAAGCATTTGGAGAGTTAGGTAAAGCGAATATGGATGGATATTATATCGCAACTCAAATTTTCAATGTATTTTTATTTATCGTGTATGGATATGGTGGTGCTATTTCGGTGTTATTAGGTGGTACATTAGGTGAAGGTAATATTCAGTTGGCAAAAGAAGAAGCGAATCATCACTTAAAAATATCACTTGTTATATCCATTGTTTTATCGACAACAATGGTAGTATTTTCCAAGTATATGGTGAGTATTTTTAAGCCAGAAAGTGATATTGTCGCATCCCTTGCTTCGATGATGGTGATGGTGTATGCGGTAAAAATATTTATTCGTCAATTTAACTTTATTATTTTTTCAATATTAAAATCTGGTGGCGACGCCAAAATAATTCAATTTTTAGATGCGGGTATTTTATGGTTAGTTGGATTGCCAGTAGCTTTTATCAGTGTTTATATTTTTAAAATGAATAGTTTAGTAATCGTTTTATTACTTTGTCAATTAGAACAACTGGTGCGCTTCTTATTTGGCATGATACGTGTAAAACAAGAGAAATGGGCACAACAGTTATTGTCATAGCGAGGTGAATATGAAAAAAAGTGAAAAAAATATTGTTATTGGATTATTGATTGTTGCATTACTACTTTTTGGTGGTTGGAAATTGTACACGTCACTGATGGATAACGATAAAATTGTTGTTTTGTATCGTGACAAAGAAGTTTTTCGCTGCAGTCCCGATAAAGATAGTAAAACACTTATTCATGGCAGTTATGGAACATTATATCTTGAGGTAAAAGATGGAAAATGGCGCGTTACTGAAGAACAATGTCCTAATCACATTTGTAGTTCCATTGGTTGGGTAAGTGTTGATGATTACTTTCCAATTATTTGTTTACCAAATGAAGTAGTTGTGGAGTTAAGACAATGAAATCAGTGAAACGATTAATGATGATTACACTACTAAGTGCAATGGCAATTGTATTGAATTTAGCGGAATATACGTATTTACCACCATTGCCTTTTGGTATTCGTTTTGGTTTAGCAAATATTATAGCGTTGATGACAATTCAATTATTTGATGTCAATGATATGATTGTTGTAAATTTAATGCGTGTTATGTTAGGTAATTTATTACGCGGAACTATTTTTGGTTCGACTTTTTGGATAGCGTTAAGTGGTATTGTATTTAGTTGTTTAGCACTTATCATTACTAAAAAAATGAATTCTTCAATACTATTTTCATCGATTATTAGTGCCGTATTTCATACGGTAGGGCAAGTAGTTGTTGTAATGTTTATTTATAAACAAGTTGCCATGATTTCCATTTTACCATATCTCTTAGTTGGATCTATTGTAACAGGTATTCTAATTGGAATAATTGCAAAAGAAGCTTTAAAACGCATTAAAGTAAGCTGATATCCTTGTTGATATCTTTTTTTTATAAAAAAAAGATAGTTTTCACTATCTCAAAATGTCATACCGTATGTTGCGACAAATGTTTCGTTGACTGCTAGTGTTTCATGGTCACCACTATTAATACTATTTGGATAACCATTCCAAGGTTCCATACAAACAAAACCTAAATCACATTGACTCCATAAAACAACGTTTTTAAAGTGTTTATCGAAATCGATAGTAATTGTACGGTTAAGTTCTGAATCAGTAAAAGAAATAGGGCTAGATACATTTTTATAGTAACGAGTTGTTTGTTCTGGATGATAAGGGAAATCAATCGAAGAAAATGGTTTCTCTTCATTAGTATCAGGATTTGCTTCAATTTCAGCATGAATATTCCATGATAAATTGTTTACGCTACTGATTTTAAAGTAAGGATGAAAACCTAGGGAGAAAGGCATTTCTTGTGTATCTACATTGGTGATTTTTGATGTTGTTGTAATTTTATTAGCTAAAAGAGTATATGTGATTTCAAATTTAAAGTTAAATGGATAATACGTTAAAGTTTCTTCATTGGCTGTTAAAACTAACGTAATACTTGCCCCTTCAGCAGTAGAAGTGCTTAGAACTTCCCAAGGTTGACTATGGGCAAAACCATGAATGTCGATTGGATAAGATTGGTTGTTGATGACAATTTTACCATCATTTGATCGACCACAAGTAGGAAATAATACTGGAATAGCACAACGAGGACGTTCGTTTAAGGAAAAATTTGGTTCTCTTAACCAAGAATATTCTTCATTGTTTTTTGTAATACTAGTAATCATACCACCTTTTTCAGGAGTTACAATCATCGTTGTATTGTTGGCAACATCACATAATTTATAAGCGGTATAGGAAGCTTGTTGAATTTTTTCAATTGTATACATAATAAAAATCTCCTTTTAAATATAGTATCATAAAATAAGAAAAGTGTGATATATAAAGTGAAAAATTCGGACTAAAATGTATACAACAAAAAAAGAACAATTTATTTTTGTTCTTTTTTGTCGTTTTCAATGATTTCTTTTAACGCTTCAATCGCAACTTTAATAGCGATATCAGTATCATGGCATTGAGGATTTTCTAAATTTCTTTTTGCTCTTTCTTGATTTGCGACAACGAGAAAGCAAGAACCGCAACGAACATTTAAATAACTTGCGACAATAAATAGGGCAGCTGATTCCATTTCTGAAGCTTTTGCACCTAGTCTACACCATGCATCCCATTTTCTGTTTAATTCAACACTATTTGGTAGTGTATCTGGACGATGTTGGCCATAAAATGCATCTTTGCATTGAACAACTCCAGCATGATATGATTGTTTTAATTTTTTAGCACTTGAAACTAAAGCATTTGTAATATCTAAATCGGCAACAGCAGGAAATTCAATTGGTGCATACTCTTTGGATGTTCCTTCAAAGCGAATAGCACTAGTAGCGATAACAACATCACCACTTTTAACGTTGATGTCCATACCACCACAAGTTCCAATACGAAGGAACGTGTGAGCTCCAGAAGCTACTAATTCTTCCATCGCGATAGAAGCAGATGGCCCTCCAATTCCTGTGGATGTAACTGATACTTTTGTACCGTTTAAATAGCCAGTATATGTTGTGTATTCTCTATTATCACCAACTAATACTGGGTTGTCGAAATATGCTGCAATTTTGGCACAGCGTTTTGGATCTCCAGGTAATAACACATATTGGCCGATGTCATCTTTACCAACACCGATATGATATTGTTTTCCTGAACCTTCAGAATAATCAATCATAGTAAAATTCCTTTCATTTGTTATTGTTATTATACATTACTTAAATAGTAAATGCTATATGAGGGAAATTGTATTTGAGATAAATAGTTGATAAACCTAGTCAATTCGTTAATTAAAATGCTATAATTAACACAGGTAGGTGGAAATTATGAAAAACGGGGAAAGAAAATTGTTAACAGATGCAATTAATTTTGCGTGTATGGCACATGAAGGCCAAGTAAGAAAAGGAACTAAAGTGCCTTATTGTGTTCATTTGATGGAAACACTATCGATAGTATCTAGACTTACAACGCAACAAGAAGTACTTGCGGCATCAGTATTACATGATATTTTGGAAGACACTGACATTAGCAAAGATGAACTCTTAGAAAGTTTTAGCGAATGGGTTGTAGAATTAGTTGTAAGTGAAACAACATATAAGCGAAAAGGGGAAAATCCAAGGGAAACGTGGAAGAGTCGTAAACAAGAAACGATTGATAGAATGTATCGCTGTAAGGCAATTGAAACTAAAATTATTGCGTTGGGTGATAAATATTCCAATCTTAAATTCTTATATGATGAATATCGTATTCATCAAGAAAAGGTATGGGATCGTTTTAATCAAGAAAATCCACAAGAAATTGGATGGTATTATCGTGAGATTGCCAATGCTACTAGTGAGTTAAAAGATACACACGTTTGGCAAGAATACGATCAATTAATTAAAATAATGTTTGAAACAGAGAAAGGTGAATAAGAATTCATCTTTTTTATATAAAAAAAGACCGTTAGGTCTTTAATTGAAGAAATCTTTTAAGAAATCATATCGGTCATTGAATATTTGACGATCGAGTTCTTCTTGTTGTTTTAGTTTGTCCATACTTGAACGATAATTTTGATTCAATTCATTTACTTTTTCACGAATAGCTTCTTTTTCAACATCAATTTTAGCAATTTCAATCGCTTCATCCATTTTTATTTGTTCAAGTTTTTCATGTTGATCAATGACATCTTGTTGATGATTGGAAATAAGTTGTTGTTTAAGTTGATTGTATTGTTCAATATCATTCTTTTTCTCTTCAATGATAGGTTTAAATGCTTCTTGTTGTTCTCTTAATACGCGTTCATTGATTATTTCTTGTTGACGACGTTGATCTTTTAATTTTTGAATGACAGTTTGATGAATCTTCTTATCCTGCTCAATGAGGTTAAGTGCTTCTTGATGAGTTTCGTTAATGGAAGATTCAGTTTCGCGAATTGACTGAGTTTCTTGTCTTTCTTCACTGATGATATCTTTTAACCATCGTTTGCGTCGATTAAGTTCTTTTTCTTGAAGTTGTGCACGTTTTTCTTCTTCTAATCGTTCAGCTTCTAATTTATTATGAAGTTCTTCTTCCCAACGTTTTTTCTCTTCTTCTATTTGTTGACGTTGTCTATTTAATTCTTCTTCTTTTTGTGCAATAGTTGAATTTCTAAGCTCATCAAGTTGAGCAATATTTGCAATATGAACTTCACTTAAACGACGTTTATCACGACGTATCAATTGAATTTCACGATCGATTTGTCGTTGCAACACACGATAATTTTCTTCAACATCTGCTTTTTTACGAGAAAGCATCTTTTCGTTTTGTTTACTCATCGCACGAAGTTCTTGTTGTAGTTCTTCACGTTGTTTTTTGTAATTGTCAATCGTTTGTTCACTGCGTTTTTCTTCATCGTTAATACGCTCTTTTAATTGTATCAATTCACTATCTAAATCTTTCTTTAATTGATTCGATTCTTCAATTTTTCTTTGACGTATTGCATCTAACTCATTTAATTCATCTTGTTGTTTATTGATTAAAACTTGTTGTTCTTTGATAAGTGATTGTTGTTGTTCATGAATATCTGCTTCTAATAAACGAATAGTATCTTCCAATTGGCTCTTCTCAGATAAAATTGTTTGGATTTCTTCAGATTTAGCCATTAAAATCGCATCTTTTTGAGCTGCATTATCCATTTTAATTTTCTCAATTGATTCTTTTCGACGATTTATTTCAATTGTAAATTTCTCTAATTCGTTATTAAACAACATTTCATCTTGTTCTAACTTAAGTAAACGTTGTTGTTGACGCTGTTCTTCTTGTTGTTGTAATAAATTTAATTCTTCTTCCAATTGTTCTTTTTTATGGTTAAACTGCTTATCAATATCAACAAGTTCTTGTTCGACTGCAGCTTGTTTTTCATTGGATTGATTTAATATTTCTTGTTGATAGTTCGTTAACTCTTCTTGTGTTATAGCAAATGTAGTACGAAGTGAATCAATTGTTTCATTCCATTCTGCTTCAAGTTTACTAACTTCTTCAGCATACATTAATTCAGCTTCTTCAGTAGCGCGACTATAGTCGATTTCTTTAATCTTTAATTGTTGTTGAAGCTCTTGATTAGCAAGTTGTTCTCTTTCTCTATACATCGCAATCTTCTTATTGAAGTCTTCACGTAAAAGAAGACGTTCATCATGAAGTGTTTGTATTGATTGTTCATGTTCTTTTATTTCTAACTCATACTGAGTTTTCATAGAATCATATTGTTCCACTTTATTAGTAAAGCTATGTTGAAGTGATTGGATGTATTCAACACTATCTTGCTCTATTTTTATTTTTTCTACTTTAAGAGCTTCCAATTGTTCATTAGTTTCAAATAGTTTAATATCATAATTAATTTTAATTTGGCTTAATTCTTCTTTTGACGATGAATTTAAACCTTCAATTTCTTGCATCTTACTGTTAAGTTGTAATTCACTCCAACGTTTAGCTTCAGCAAATTTATTTGCTTGTTGTGTTGTTAAAAGATTGAAAGAAAGTTCGTTTTCTTCACGGATTCGACTTATCTCTTGAAGTTCTAATTCTAAATTAGCCAATTGTTTTTCGTTTTCACTAACAGTTTCGCTCTTTTTAAGTTCATACGATTCAATGCGGTGCAACAATAAGCTTTCTAATTGTCTATTTTTTTCTGTAGTAAGTTTAATCCATTCATTAATATTTTTTTCTTCTGTATTGAGTAAATATGTAATTTCTTCTTTTTTACTATTAAGACGATTACGATATTCAGCTTTAATTTCTTCTAATTTAATATTAAGTTTTTCGCTTTCAGTTGATAATAAGCGAAGATTATTATCTTTTAACTGTTGTAATGATAAAACACGTTCTTCGGATTGCACTCTAAAAAGTTCTTTTTCTTGATTGCAAAGAGTTTGTTGGGTTTTAAATTCCATTGCTTTCTCATTTACATCCGCAACTAATTGTTCTATTTCATTTTTTAAACTAATTAATGATACGGTATGTCCTTTGTTTACTTCAACAACGGTATTTTCATGGTCTACTTTAAACTGGTGAATGGAAATTTTAATGGTAGAAATTTCTTCGTTTTTAGCTTTGATCATCTCTTCACGTTCATTTAATAAATTGTCTTTTAAATCCAACCATTTATCTTTATTTAGTGCAAGTGATAATTCTAATTCATTAATTTCTTGTTTAGTATCCATTACAAGCTTATCGTATTCAGCTTTTTTAAAATTAATTTCATCGAGATGTGATTGTTTTTCTTTTTCACTATCAGCAATTTTTTCGTTGAGTTGTGATGTTAAAACATTATATTTTTCTGTGAAACTTTGATTGATTTCTCCAATTTCTTGTTCATATGTTTTATTTTTAAGAGCTATTTCTTCTTGAATACTTGTTTGATACGTTAAAAATTCATCATTTTTCTGTTTGTTATCACTCATTAATTTTTCTTTTTTACGAGTGTATTCTGCAAGTAAAACATCGTATTCTTTTTTGTATTCTTCTTCTACCTGCTTAGCAGTATCATCATATTTACTATAGATTTCATTGGTACGATGTTCAAAATCAGCCTTAATTTCAAGTTGGCGGTTATCGAGTTCACTCATTGATTGTAAATAGGAATTGTTATTTTCCAAACGTTGCTTTGCAGTATTTTCTAAAGATTCTATCAATCTATTTTTTTCTAATGTTAAATCTTGAATCTTTAATTTTAATTCGCCTTGAGCAGATTCAAAGCTAATGTCTGAATTTAAAAGCTCTTCTTTTAAATTGTTTTGATAATCGATTAGCTGTTGATTTAAACTGTAAATTTGTCGATCTAATTTCTCTTTATCAACATTAAAGTCAACTTCTACTTGTCTCATTTTGTTTTGAAAGAAAATATCTTGTTCTTGGCTCATTTGTAATAATGCATTTTGTTGATCCATTAAACGATCGATTTCTTCATCGAATGCAACTTCAAGTTGTTGTAAGTTTTCAAGATGATTATTTTGTTCGTTTATAATTTTATGTTCTACTTGATTAATTTCACTTTGAATCAAATAGAAGAAACGAGCATTTTGACGTTCTAAATCAATTCGCTTGTTTTCTAAACGATTTAGTTCTGCTTGATAATTACCATCTTCTTGTTCCATTTTCTTTTCAATAAGGAATAGCTCTTCATCAATTTCTTTTTGAGCGTTTTCTAATAGAATAGAGAAGTCGGATTGATTGTTATTTAACTTTTCTTCAACTTCACGTTTAGAATCAGTTATCATTAGTTGACATTTTTGTTCAAACTCTAATAGCTCATTATTAAATGCTTTTTCTTCTTTGATGACAATATCGCGTTTATTTTGAATTTTTTCCTTATATTGTTCAAGAGTTGCGGCCAAATTATTTTTTTCAATAATGAATTCATGTTCAAGTCGATTAATATCATACTGAATTTTATTGATTTCATCATCATATTGCTGTTTAATAGTTACTTTTTCTTCGTTATTTTTTTGAATCAGTTGATTGTTTTGTTCAACTTCAGCTTTAATTTTTAATTTTAGGTCATTAATTTGTCCGAAATAGCTTACAATTTCTTCTTTTTTTGCTTGTAATTGTTGTTCATTATAGCTTGTGTGTTCTCTGTTTTTAATATCAATTTGTTGTTTAATCGCCATTAAATTTTCTTTTTCTTTTTGAATAGCTATTCGATGTTTTTCATCAAAAACAACGATTTCTTCCGCGTTTAAGTGAACAAGTTGGTCATAATCAACTTGCTTTTTGTTAAGTTGTTCATTTTTTTCTTCGATTAATCGATTATGTTCTTGTTGTTTTACTTCAATAGTTTTTTCTATTTGATTTTTTTCATGAAGAAAAGCATCAAGTTTTTCTTTTCCTTTTGCTTCTGTTTGTTTTATTTTCTCTTCTTTTTTACGGTTTATTTCTTGAAGACGTTGATTGTATTCTTCGTCATTATTTATTTCGATATTGCTTAATTGTTGTAGTAAACGTTCTTTTTCTTGTTCGACGTTTTCTTCCAATTTATTTTTTTGATTATTAAAATTTTGCTGAGTTTCAGCAAGCTTTAAATTACTTTTTTCTATTTCATTATTCATTAATCGCGATTCAAGTTCAATTTTGACTGAATTCTCTTTTTTTAGATCTTCTAATAGTTTTTGTTTATGTAATAACTCATTCTGTTTCTTTTGAATTAGTTGATTGTTTTGTTTTTCAAGATTTACTTTTTCTCTTTCTTGTTGTGCTAGAGATTCAAGTTGATTTATTTTTTCGTTGGATAAATTAATTAAATCTTCTTGCGTTTGTTCGCTATCGTCATCTAACCCTAATAATGACAACATTTGCTTCATAAGATTCGCCATAATAATTCCCCATTTCTTATTCATTGTTAATCATTTTAATTGTATATTTAAAAATCATCACTGTCAAATTTCTTCTTCTTGAATTATCAATAAAATATGATTAGATACATTTTGTGGAGTTAATTTAGCATATATTTATAATAATAATTATAATTAATGACTATATTATATAACTAAGTTATTACAGAAAAATCTTTTTAAATTCTTTTAATTTCAAAACTAATTTATCAAAACTACGTAAAAAATGATTTCATTTGAAAACTAATATGATATAAAGGCTGTATTATTAATTTTGACTTGTGAAGAGGGGCTAATATGGTTTATAATAGCTAAGAAGGAAACTTCAATACTTTAGAAAGTGGAGGAATAATGGTATGAATATACTAATTTATTCCGTCTTTTCGCTTATTATAGGGATTATCGTTGGTGTTGTATTAATGGTAATCATGGGTCGGTTAGGTTTAAATCGTGAACAACAAAAAGCAAAACTAATAATGGAAGAAGCAACAATGAAGGCTGAGACGACTGTTCGTCAAGCTACATTAGATGGTAAGCAACAAGTTTATGAGATGAAATTGCAAGCTGAGAAAGAAATTAAGGAAAGAAAAAGCGAAGTAGCTGAATTAGAAACTAAAATAATGCGACGTGAAGACAGCATTAATTTCCGAGATGAAACTTTAATTGCTAAGGAAAAACAAATTGATGAAAAAAATCGTCAAGTAACCGACAAACTTTGTAATCTAGAAAAGATGGAAAGTGAGTTACAAACAAAGATTGATGAGCAAGTAGGGGTATTAGAAAATATTGCCCATATGAGTTGTCAAGAAGCTAAAAATGAATTAATGCAGGTAGTTGAAAAGCAAGTAGAAGTAGAAATGGCAATGTATATTCGTGATAAGGACGATGAAATGCGTTCTAAAGCAGCAGAAATGTCGCGTAATATTATTGCGGTAGCAATTCAGAGATATGCACAAGAAGAAACAATTGAACGTACAGTAAGTGTTGTTAGCTTACCAAGTGAAGAAATGAAGGGTCGTATTATTGGTCGCGAAGGTAGAAATATTCGCGCTATAGAACAGATTACTGGTGTTGATTTAATTATTGATGATACTCCAGAAACAATTACTATTAGCTGTTTTGATCCAATTCGTCGTGAAATTGCCCGTTTATCAATCGAAAGTTTAATTCGCGATGGACGTATTCAACCAGGAAGAATAGAAGAAGTTGTCAATAAAATGACAAAAGAAATGGAAGAAATCGTTAAAAAAGCTGGAGAAGAAGCTGTATTTAAGTTAGGTATTGGTAAGATTGATCGTGAGTTAGTACGTTTAATCGGGCGCTTAAAGTATCGCTATAGCTATGGTCAAAATGCATTGCAACATAGTATGGAAGTAGCTTATTTTGCCGGAATAATGGCTGCTGAACTTGGACTTAATCAATCCCTTGCAAAACGTGCTGGTTTATTGCATGACATTGGTAAAGCAATTGACTTTGAACAAGATGGTAGTCATGTTGAATTAGGATCTAAAGTGGCGAAGAAACATGGTGAGAATGCGATTGTTATTAATGCGATTGAATCACATCATGGTGAAGTTGAACCGACGACACTTATTTCTAATTTAGTAGCGGCTGCGGATGCATTAAGTGCAGCTCGTCCAGGTGCTCGTTATGAATCGATGGAAAATTACGTAAATCGTTTGGAACAATTAGAAACTCTTGCGAATAAATTTGAAGGTGTTGAACGTTCGTTTGCAATTCAAGCTGGAAGAGAAATTCGTGTATTGGTAGTTCCAGATAAAGTAGATGATATTAAAATGGTGAAGATTGCTCGCGATATTCGTGAAAAAATTGAAACAGAACTTACATATCCAGGTCAAATTAAAGTAACTGTAATTCGTGAAACTAGAGCTAACGAGATTGCTAAATAATGCGTATTTTATTTGTTGGTGATGTTGTTGGTAAAGTTGGACGTTCAGTTATCCAACAACACTTACAATCAATTAAAACAAACTATGATATTCATCTAACAATCATTAATGGTGAGAATTCTGCGCATGGCAAAGGTATTACCAGTCGTTTGTATAACGAAATTATTGATATGGGAGCTGATGTCATCACACTAGGAAATCACGCATTTTCAAAAAGTGAACTATTAAAAACAGTTGATCAATGCCCATCTTTGGTGCGACCAATGAATTTGTTACCACTTAATGTTGGAAACTACGTTGTTATTAAAGAAGTAAATGGATTAAAAGTTGCTATTGTTAACATATGTGGTGAAATATTTATGGACCGTATTGTTCGTTCACCATACGATTGCATGGATGAAGTATTAGAAACTGTTGAAGCAGATTGCTACTTTGTCGATTTTCATGGAGAAGCTACTGCTGAAAAATTATGCTTTTGGAATTATTATCGTAAACAATTGATTGCGGTATGTGGAACTCATACCCATATTCAAACAGCTGATGAATGCGTAGAAGATGGTTGTGCATTTATTTGTGACACAGGCATGTGTGGTGCATATGATAGTATCTTAGGTAGAGACACTAAAGAAGTTATCGCAAATGTTGTTTATCAAGAATCGACTCATTATACTCCAGCGATGGGTGAAGGTTTATTCTGTGCTGTTGTGATTGAAGTTGATGAAAAAACAAAACGAGCAGTTTCTATTGAACGAATACAAATTAGACCAAAAAGAGAAGATTAAATCTTCTTTTTTTATGAAAGTAATATGAATTAATTTATATAAGTTAGTGTAAAGTGGTAGTGTCAATATTTATGTGTAAACATCTCTTGTAAAAATAAGTAATTGTTGA
>CAZTII010000016.1:0-34084 GCA_964613305.1 uncultured Erysipelotrichaceae bacterium | reverse complement strand
AACCTTCTTCACGATTTACTTCTTCTTTCGTGTATAAGCGTTCTAAATAACGTGGATAATCGCTCATCGCTTTCACCAAAATCGCATGTACTTTTTCTCTTATTTCAGCATTATCTTCTTTCAAATAAATTTGTGTTGAAAATCCTGCGGTAAAGCTATAGGCATCGTAATCAATTTCATCGCCATTGAATCGAATTAATCCTTCATCTTCAAACAATTTATTTAAATAAACATGACGTTTAATATCTAACTGTCCATGATCAGATACAAACACTATTGTTGTATTATCCATATCATAGTTTTCTTCAATACAATCAATAAATCGTTTTAATAACACATCCATTTGACGAACACAATCATCAATTTGTGGACTATTTACCCCATATACGTGTCTAGTATGATCAAAGTGTAAAATGTGTCCTAACAAAACATCTGGTTTATCATTTTTTAAAATATCCAACATCATTTCACAATTGTATAATGATAAATCTTCATTATCTTTCCAATTAAAATGAGTAATATAACGATCATAATACGTATCAAATGCATAACTTGAACTTGTTTCCTTAAAAATATCACGTGCTAAATCACTTCTATTTTTAGGTGGCCAAATTTCTGGAATGTTAATACCACGTTTATCATTGGCGGTTACGGGCCAGCCAACACTTGCGACAACAAGTCCTTTTTCTTCACAATAATCTTGTAGTGTTTTTACTTGAATGTTTTCTTCTTGCCAGAACCAATCACTTCCCATTAAGCTCCAATCAGGATCTTGTGCTAACACAGTCGGTTTTTGATTGTGAAAGATACCGTGTTTATTTGGTGTTACTCCGGTTACCATCGTCGTATGGATTGGATACGTTAACGTTGGATAAATTTCACGAATGTTTCGAACAATCGCCATTTTATCTTTATACGTAGACATAAATGATTTTTTTAATATTTTATCCATATCATCTACTTGCATTGCGTCAATACTTAATACAATTAGTTTTTTACTCATTTATTTATCTCCCATATAAGTAAATCCACGAATAATTTGTTTTTGTGCAGCGAAGAATACCGCTAATACTGGAGCTGCCAGAATCATATTTCCAGCCATAATGATGTGATGAGGTAACCCATTTTCACTATTTTTTAACGAAACGATTCCTACTGGAAGAGTTCTTGCGGCATTTTCCGTCGTTAAGACAAATGGCCAGAAATAATCATTCCAAGCGCTAATAAAGGTTAACATACCTAATGTTGCGATGGTTGGTATCGCAATTGGTAACATTATTTTCCATACAATTTTCCATTTCGAGGCTTTATCTAAAATAGCTGCTTCAAACAATTCTTCTGGAATTTGCATGAAATTTTGACGTAACATAAAGATTGCGAAAGCACTTGTTGCCGAAGGTAAAATTAAGCTTAGAACGTTATTAATTAAATTGAACTTTGAAAATAATAAGAATACCGGAAGAAAGATTAACTGTGCCGGTATCATCATCGTTAATAAAACTAACGAGAACAATAATCCATCGCCTTTGAATTTAAAGCGAGAAAAAGCATATGCGGCTGGTATTACAGTGATTGCTTGGCAAACCATAATTCCAATAGTCACAATAATACTGTTTTTTAACATCGATAATAATGGAATGGATTTAAATACGGTGACGTAGTTAATCCATTGTGGATTGCTGACAAAGAATGATGGTGGGTTAGCTAGTGATTGACCCACTGTTTTTAAGGATGTTAAAGCCATCCAATACAGCGGAATTAAATACAAACAAACAATTAAAGCGTCTATTATAAATCTACCTATTTTTTTCATGTTTTTCTCCTAACGATAATGTACTTTAGAGCCCATCGCTTTAAAGTAGAGCGCCGTACAAACACCAATAATGACCATTAAGATAACGCCAATCGCACTTGCTTCACCAACTTTGTTGTAGTATTGGAAACTATTTAAATAAATAGCGTATACAAACGTGTTCGTTGAGTTTACCGGACCACCTGCCGTCATCACATTGATAGTTTCAAATACTTTGAAGGCACTAATAATGTTCATTAATGTTAGAAAGAATAATGTAGGTGAAATCAATGGTAAGGTGATATTAGTAAATATTTTAAGCGCTGATGCTTTATCTAACTTTGCTGCCTCATATAAATGTACTGGAATATTTTTCATTGCCGATAACATGATAATGGTGTTATAACCTAAACTTTTCCACACTGATACAAAGATTACTGAAAATAAAGCAATGAAACGATTGCTTAGCCATCCTACTGGCGCTATTTTAAATAAACTTAAAATATAATTTAATAATCCATAATCACTATCCATTAACCACATCCATATAAACGCTACGGATACAAGCGATAAAATATGTGGAGCGAACAAAATTGTTTGTAGAAATTCCGATCCTTTTACTTTTAATTGTAAATAGAACGCTAGAGGGAGTGATAATCCAATCGATAATACAACGTAATAAAAGGTGTAATTGAATGAATTACCAATAATTTGCCAAAACACTTTATCCTTGAATAAATAAATGAAATTATTTAAACCGACAAATATTTTAGGTGATACTAAATTCCATTCAAAGAAACTTAAATAAATCATATTGAATATTGGATAAATAACAAATGTTCCTAAGATGATAAACGCTGGTGTAATTAGAACATAAGGTAGTATCGTATTCCATAGTTTACTTTTACTCATACACTTCTCTCAATCGTTGTTCATTTTGATCAAAGTAGAAACAAGCCGCCATTGGCACATTAATTGATACTTCTCCATAGACGATGGAAGCTTCATAGAAACTCTTCACATACACAATTCCTACTTTAATATCTACTTTATATAGTGTTAAATCACCTAACATCTCTTTTGTTAAGAGTGTACCTCTAAAATGTAAACTACCATCCAACGTACAATCATCTTGCGCAATAAATGCTTTTTCTGGTCTAAAGCCAATATAACCAATTTTATCGTTATTTAATGAAGGATATTTTTCTTTCATTTCCGGACCATTTACAATAATGTTCATTGGTGGAGAACCGATAAAGCGAGCACAGAATACATTGGCAGGATTATTATAAATTTCATTTGGTGATCCTTGTTGCATAATTTTACCATCATGCATTAAAACAATATCCGTCGCCATACTCATCGCTTCTACTTGATCATGAGTTACATAAACAAAGGTTGTTTTTAACTTATTGTATAATTCAATCAAATCACCACGAATTTGATTTCTAAGTTTTGCGTCTAAGTTACTTAAAGGTTCATCCATTAAAAACACCGAAGGATTTTTAACAATAGCGCGTGCTAAAGCAACACGTTGACGTTGTCCACCAGATAATTGTGATGGTTTACGGGTTAAATATTGTTCTAACCCAACAAGTTTTGAAATTTCAGAAATTCGACGTTCTCTTTCTTGTTTTTCAACTTTGCTATTTTTAAGACCAAATTCAATATTTTCTTTAACATTCATGGTTGGATATAATGCGTAGTTTTGAAATACCATCGCAATATTACGATCACCTGGTTCTAAATCACACACATTCACACCATCAATTCGTATTTCGCCACCACTCTCTTTTTCAAGACCAGCAATCATACGTAAAGTTGTTGATTTTCCACAGCCACTTGGACCAAGTAATACCGTAAAACTACCATCTTTAATATCTAAATTACAGTTTTCTATAACAACATTTGTCCCATAAGCCTTCTTTATGTTAATAAGTTTTATTTTATCCATACAGTACCCCTTTGCTTTCACAGTCTATCAACAATGTGTTAAATAGACATAAAGACGACCATAAGTTACGGTAAATTAAAATCGTTAAAAGTTAACAAAGAATCTTTTTTTTAAAATTTTGGTAAAATTAATGAAAAAATGATTCTATAGTTAATACAGGAGGAAAACTTATGACATTTCCAAAAACGTTTTTATGGGGAGGAGCTTTAGCTGCCAACCAATGTGAAGGAGCTTGGAATTTATACGGCAAAGGACTTTCTGTAGCCGATGTTTCAACGTATAAACCAAACGTTGACCCAAAAGATTATCAAAAACAACACGGAATAAGTGATGAAGACATTCAACAAGCAATGTTAAGTCAAGATACAACCATGTATCCAAAGCGACACGGAATTGATTTTTATCATCGTTACAAAGAAGATTTAGATTTATTTCAAGAGATGGGATTTAAAGTTCTTAGAATTTCCATCGCTTGGACAAGAATTTATCCTAATGGAATCGAAAAAGAAGCAAACGAAGAAGGTTTATTGTTCTATGAGAATGTATTTAACGAAATGAAAAAAAGAAACATCGAACCACTAGTTACTCTTCATCATTATGAAAATCCATTGTACTTAACAAACAAGTATAATGGATGGTACAGTAGAGAGCTTGTTGATTATTTTACTACGTTTGCCTCAACATGTTTTCATCGCTATAAACATCTTGTAAAGTATTGGCTCACCTTCAATGAAATTGATTCAGCATTTAGACATCCATTTACCACATTAGGAATGGTCACAGATCGCATTGATAAAGACAAACAAGAAGAAGCCATTTATCAAGCACTACATCATCAATTTCTTGCCAGTGCATTAACAACCAAATTAATGAAAGAAATTATACCTACGGCAACAATGGGATGCATGTTAACGAGAACATTAACGTATCCTTTAAACTGTCATCCGGAAAATATGTATTTAGCACTAAAAGTAAATCGAGAAAATTATTTTTATAGTGATGTACAGGTAAGAGGTGAATATCCGCAACACATCCTTAATTATTGGAAAAGAAAAAATATCAACATCCATATGGAAGAAATTGACGTAGCCATTATTAAAAACAATACGGTTGATTTTGTTTCATTTAGTTATTATATGACCATGGTCACATCGATTGATGCCGACAAACATGAAAAGGTGAATGGTAATTTAACAACCGGTATTAAAAATCCATACCTTAGTATCACTGAATGGAATTGGCAAATTGATCCATTAGGTCTTTGTTATTCCTTAATTGACTTATACGATCGCTACCAAAAACCACTGTTTATTGTAGAAAATGGATTAGGCAATAAAGATATCGTTCAACAAGATGGCTCAATTATTGATGACTATCGTATTCAATACTTCCAAGATCACATTCAAGCAATTGCTAAAGCCATTGAAGAAGGTGTTGATGTCATTGGTTATACCCCATGGGGTTGTATTGATATGGTCAGTATGTCCACCTGTCAAATGAGTAAACGATATGGTTTTATCTATGTCGATTTAGATGATGAAGGCAATGGAACATACAATCGAACACGAAAAAAATCATTTTATTGGTACAAAAAAGTCATCGCTTCTAACGGCAACGACTTAAGCAACGAGTCTTGAATTAATAGTGATACTATGATAAAGTATCACTACTTGGGGTCATAGCTCAGCTGGGAGAGCGCTACGCTGGCAGCGTAGAGGTCAGGGGTTCGATCCCCCTTGGCTCCACCATCAGTATGTCAAGCTCGCGCTAAAAATATTTAGCGTGGGCTTTAATTATTTATAGAGCATTATCGTCATAAATACGGTAAAATTAGCCATATCTATTTATTTTTATTAGGGAGGGAGATTGCTTATGGGTAATGATGATGTAAAATATGAAACCGCTATTACAGTACCTGAAAACAGGCGTATTTCAGATTTGATATATACCGTGAGAAATACACAGGTTATGCTTGATAGCGATTTGGCTGAGTTATATCAAGTGGAAACTGGTGCATTAAATCGAGCCGTAAAGCGTAATAATCGTAGATTTCCTGCCGATTTCATGTTTCAGCTGACAGCGGAGGAATTCGAAAACTTGAAATGCCAATTTGGCATTTCAAGTTTAGAGCGGTATGATGTGACTCATGGAGGAAGGAGAACGCTTCCCTTTGTCTATAGCGAACATGGCATTTCGATGTTGTCAAGTGTTCTCCGCAGTGAAACAGCCATTACTGTAAGTATTGGAATTATTCGAACTTTTATTGAAATGCGCCGATTCATAGCCAATAACGCCCTCATGTTTGAGCGGATTAGTGCCGTAGAACTAAAACAACTTGAACTTCAAAAGTCTACAGATGAAAAATTCAAGCGTGTATTTGAGTATATTGACCGGGGCAATGAGCCGGCACAAAGGGTATTCTTTGATGGACAAATATATGATGCATTCAGTCTGTTGGTAGACATCATCAGTAAGGCAAACAGTGAGATAATATTGATAGACGGTTATGTGGATACAGATACATTAAATATTCTCCGTAAGAAAAAACTGGGTGTAAATGTGAGACTCTATACTTTTCCAAAGCTTCTTTTATCTCAAGGGGATGTCGCCAAATTCAACTCTCAGTATCCGACATTGAAAGTGGCAACTACTGTTAAATTCCATGACCGGTTTTTGATTTTAGATGGAATTACTGCATATCATATTGGAGCTTCGCTGAAAGATGCCGGGAAAAAGAGCTTTGCTATATCTCTATTGCAAGATAACCATATGGTTAAGGATATTTTAGCCAGATTGTGAGCGAATAGACAAATCATGGTGTCGAGCAAAGAATATTTGGTTTTTTGTGCTTCACCAATTATCAGGGTTGAGTGAGATACTTATAAACCGATAATTGGCGAATATATCATTTGTTATCAAGAGAAAATAATTGACTGTATTTATGACGATAGACTTTTAAGATAACGCCATCATTTCAAACGGGCAACAGCCATTATGCGCTCAACTTCTTCCCTGTAAGTGTCTCAATCCAATCAAGAATAGCCTTATTCTCAGTTTCTCTTTGTGCCATTTATAATGCCGCTGATATGGCAAAAGTTTCCCTCAAGGCACATTTCGACTCTTGCGAGGGGATTGTCTGAGCGATAAAATATCCCTTTCCACCAATAAAATAAATTTAAAGAGCAGATACACCTTCTAATAGGTTGTAACTGCTCTTTTTAAATCATATAACTAAAGTTCATAAAACTGCATAACCTATTGTTACTTTGGAATAAATTATTAAATGAGCTTATGCTCATGTATATAAACTACGGCAATATTAGATAAACTTTTCATAGTTTTTTGCTCCATAGAAAAACCGAAGAACATACACCATTTTACTATTTTCCGCTATACGATATACCATAATATATTTGCCAATAACAACTTTGCGATAAATAAACTTTGTCAGTTGGCCGTTACTACATAATTGATAGATTAAAGGATTTCTTTCAAGCTGACTATAGCAATCGATAACCTTTCCCATAAAAGTAGCAGCCGCCTCAGGATTATCAAGAGAACGAGCAATATAAAAAATAATCTGTTCTAAATCCTCATTGGCTTGTGCTGTTAAACTTATTTTATACATTATACTTTTTTCTCAGTTCATTAAGCGCATCACGTCCATCAATAAGTTTACCTTCTTCCACATCTTTTTCAGCATCAGCAAGCTTTTGATAAACATCAAGCATCCCCATTGTATCCTCATAGACTTTCATGCTCATAATCACCATATCACCATACCCGTTCTTTGAAATGTAAATAGGTTCCTGCACTTCTTTACAAAGATTAGAGATGGCCGTTGTATCTTTTAAATCTTTAATTGGAATAATACGTACCATTCTTTCAACTCCTTCCTCACAAAAATTATACCATAATTATCCCATGTTAAATATATATTATCATTTCCAAGTTTCTCTGATCATTGTTTTGATTGTGTTATCATTGCTAATACATTGCACATTGTCGATGATCCAAAACAAATACTCTTAGAAATTCATCGCGTTTTAAAAGATGATGGTTTATTCATTACGCCAACCTTTATTTGGAACAAAGAGAATAAGATGATACAGCGATTACTTTCAATTGTTGGCTTTACAGTAAATAACTTTTGGAATTTTAACAGTTATTGTAGTTTCCTGAAAGAAAATAATTTTAATAGTAACTATAGTGAAATCATTCTATCTAGTGTTGATATTGCTTTTGTTGTTGTAAAAAAATTATTCATAATTGATTGTTAATAGCAAGAACAAGTATGATATGATAATTATCAACAAAAGGAGGATTTCATAATGCATTCATGTATCATCGCAGCTCAAAAAGAAGATGGAAGTTTCCAATCAATTCATTGTAAACGATTAGGTATGATTCCTTACAGTGGACTTGCTTTATTACAATCATACACTGATATTGAAAAAACTGATGCGCTGATGGCCCTAGGAAATCTGTATATACTTAGAGGTGAGTTAGGTCCGCGCAAAAAAAATAGTGAAGAAAACAATTGTTGTGTTTCATTAAGTAGAGATAATAAAAAGAAGAATCAAGAAGCAAAACAATGTAAAACAACCATAGGGTTAAAAAGAATTGCAGAAGAAGAGGGTGTCGATTTATTGTATATTGGCTATCGTAAAGATGGAAGCATTGAATGGAAGGTTAGATTTGCTGAATCTGACTTTAAACATGAGAAATTATTAGAATCTATTATAATGCCAGAGATACGTTCTATGTTGAATACTTTGTTTACTTCATATAATCATAAAAATGAAGAACAAAAAGCAATAGCCATTTGTAACTTTATAAATGATTATATGGACAATGAAAATATGGTTGATTTGTTTAAAGATATAGTCGATTTTAATACGGAAGAATTAGAGGAATAAGAAAGAAGGAATCACAATGTGGCTTCTCTACGCCTTTGCATCAGCTATTTTTGCCGGTTTAACGTCTATTTTAGCCAAATTAGGTATTCATCAAACCGATTCTGATGTTGCCACAACGATTCGAACTGTTATCGTTCTACTTTTTTCGTGGTTAATGGTATGGATTGTAGGATCGTTTCCACAACTTTCAAGCATCACTCTACAGTCTTGGCTTTTCTTAATTTTATCTGGTCTATGTACTGGTTTTTCTTGGATATTTTATTTTCGTGCACTTCAAATTGGAAATATTAACAAAGTTGTACCTATCGATAAATTAAGTATTGCGATTACTGTTCTTTTATCATTTATTCTCTTAAAAGAACCCGTATCCATCAATAAAATACTTGGTGTACTTCTTGTTACGATTGGTATTTTATTAATGATCAACAAAACTGAAAACACCACTATTGAAACCAATAAATCGTGGTTACTCTACGCAATTTTATCGGCAGTATTTGCTAGTTTAACGACGATTTTTGCTAAAATAGGAATAGCGACAATTGACTCAACCTTAGCTACTGCCATAAGAACAATTGTTGTCCTTATAATGTCTTTGATTATTTTGCGTATAAAACATAAAAAAATAAATTCAATGAACAAAAAAGAATTATTCTTCATTTGCTTATCTGGTTTAGCCACTGGAATATCATGGTTGTGCTACTATAAAGCATTAAAAGAAGGTATAACTAGTGTTGTTGTGGTTGTTGATAAACTAAGTATTCTAGTTACGATTGCTTTCTCTTACATCGTATTTAAAGAAAAACTAGAGAATAAATCATTAGTAGGATTACTACTTTTAGTTATCGGAATTTTAAGTATGATAAAAAAATAAAAAGTAAATTAGTAGAAAATAGTGATGGTTTGATTTATACTTTTAGTACAACTAGGAGGATTTATGACACTACAAGAAATTATGCAACAACACAACTTCGTCGTTGTAGGAGATACCCTAAACGAAGAAAAATACGCCTATAAAATTAAACATGAATTAATGGAAAAAGGGTATACAACATATTCTGTTGGTAAAGAGTTATCATCCCTCAATGATGTAAACGATACGATTGATATTATTGATTTATGCATTCATCCTATCAAAGGGTTAAAATTACTACAAGAAAACAAACAACCATTTAAATGCATTGTGATTCAACCAGGAGCTGAAAGTCCTGCTATTATCGATTTTCTCGAAAAAAATAACCTACCATATGTAGAAGCATGTCTACTAGTAGGTTTACGATTATATCCTAACTAACAACGATTTATCGTTGTTTTTACTTTGTCTTAACAAATTGTTGTTATAGTTTTTTAATGGAGGTTCTCTATGAAAAAACTATATAGCGTCGCAACTTTTTTAAGCGCAACAGTTGGTTTTTTCCACTTTTTCGCACCATGGATTTTTCAATGGTATTCTTATATTCCAAACGAATATAACAATTTAATTGTTGGAATTGACTGGACTAACTATTGTTTTTCTTTATTATTGTTTGGATTAAGCGCTATTTTATTTTCATGGAGAGAAAAAATCATTAATAAAAACAGTGAAGCATTAACAATGTATTGTCTCTTAGTTATCGTATGGATATTTAGATTGTTACTAACAATCGTCAATCCTTTACCACTTACTATGATTGCATCCACTCAGTTTATTGGAACAACACTAATCATGGTGCTTTTACTTATTCCTTACTTATATTATGCCTTTTTCCTTTAACTGTTTAATCATAAAAGTCATCGCAATTGTTTTCGCATCAATAATAGTTCCATCCATAATTAAATCAACAAGTTCATCAATTGTTTTTTTACTAACATTCAATTGTTCATCGTCATCTAGATGTTGTCCTAATTGATTCCCTTTTTTTGCATAATACATCGCAATCTTTTCTGTTAAATAAGCTCCTGTAGGAACTAATTCCCCTAAATAATAGTAATCAATTCCTTCATAGCCAACTTCTTCCACAATTTCACGCTTAGCCGTTTCAAAGGGGTCTTCCCCTTTTTCTTTTTTACCTGCCGGAAATTCAATTAATGTTCGTTGTTGACCGTATCTAAATTGTTCTACTAAAAAAAACGTATTATCGTCATCTTCTAATGCAATCGCAACCCCTCCTGGATGTAATACCACTTCTCGTTGTACTTCTCTACCATCACTTAGTTGTGCTACATCGTGACGAACATCGATAATTCTACCTTCAAACTTTATTTCTTGCGACACTGTTTTTTCAAATAAATCCATGTTATCCTCCTTTTTCTTTTTAGTAAAAAAGTGATTGAAAATCAATCACTTAAGATGTAAATAAATCGTATACTTCAGATACTGGCGCATGATGTTCGATTGCTTCAATCGTTTTAGCCAACATATATCCTACTGACAAACATGTAATTTTTGTTGTTGTCTTTTTAATTTCTTCACTTAATTCAATGGTATTGGTAATAACCATTTCTTTAATCGGTGAATTTTCAATTCTATCCACTGCTGGACCTGATAATACACCGTGAGTACAAGAACAATAAATGTCTTTTGCCCCTTTTTGCGCAAGCAAATTAACGCTCGCAATTAAACTTCCTGCTGTATCAACGATATCATCAATAATGATGACTGTTTTACCTGCAACATCACCAATTACATTCATTGCTTCGGCAACATTTGGTTTTGGTCGTCTTTTATCAACAATAGCCATTGGAACTTCTAAACAATCCGCTAAGCGACGAGCACGAGTTGTTCCACCATGGTCTGGTGATACAACAACAACATCTTCTAATTGTTTTGCTTTAAAATATTGTCCAATCATCGGAATTGCTGTTAAATCATCAATCGGCACATTGAAGAAACCTTGAATTTGTGACGCATGCAAATCAAGTGTAATCATTCGATTTGCCCCTGCCACTTGTAATAAATCCGCCACTAATTTAGCGGTAATCGGTTGTCTAGCACGTGCTTTACGATCTTGTCTTGCATAACCATAATATGGCATAACAACGTTAATACGCCCCGCGCTTGCGCGTTTACAAGCATCAATACAGATTAACACTTCCATTAATCTTTCCGATACTGGTGCACTTGTCGATTGAATAATGTACACTGAACGTCCACGTACTGTTTCTTCTGGTTCCACTAAAATTTCACCATCAGAAAAATGTTTTACACTAATTTTCCCTAACGGTAAATTAAGATGATGCACTATTTCATTTGCCAATTCTATACTTGATGTTAAAGCAAAAACTATCGTTTCTCTTTCGCTCATTACTATTTCTACTCCTTATTCTTGTATTTAACGCCATAGCCACATTTATTTTCTTGGCGTGTCCTACCAATTGCCAAATCTCCGTCCGCAACATTTTGATTCGCTGTTGTTCCTGCCGCAATCACCGCATTTTTACCTACATGAATTGGAGCAATTAAGTTTACGTTACTACCAACAAATGCACCATCACCAATCGTAGTTTTAAATTTGTGTTTGCCATCATAATTAACCGTAACAACACCACAACCAATATTAACATCCTCGCCAACTTCACAGTCGCCTAAGTATGTTAAATGCGCACAACGGCTTAAATGACCGAAGTGAGTATTTTTCAATTCAACATAATTTCCAATACGACAATCACTTCCTACCACAGTATTCATTCGTAAGTGACTGTTTGGTCCAATCGTACAATGATCTTTCATTTCACTTTGGACAATTTTTGAACTATCGACAGTACAACGCTCACCAATAATCGCATCTTGTAAGAACGAAGATGGAAGAATCGTTGTTCCTGTACCAATAACTGTTTTTCCCTCTAAATGGATGTTTGGATACAATATAACATCCCTTGCGATTTGAACATCTTTACCAATGTATGTCGTAAGAGGATCAATCATCGTAACACCTTTTCTCATCCACTCTTCATTAATTCTCTTTTGCATCGTTTTATTTGCTTGAGCTAATTCTAATCGATCATTTACTCCCGCAACTTCATCAATATCTTTCGCAACAACTGCTTTCACCTTTAAATTCTTACGATTTAATATTTCTACTAAATCAGTAATATAATATTCTGCTTGAGCGTTGTTATTAGAAATTTCACTTAGACTATTAAACAATGTTTGATTGTCAAAGCTATATATTCCGGTATTGATTTCTTTAATTTTTACTTCTTCTTCATTACAATCTTTAAACTCAACAATCTTTTCAATTGTGCCATCACTCTTACGAACAACACGTCCATACGATTTTGCATCATCCACAATTGCGGTAAGCACAACCATTTCACAACCATCAAGTTCGTCATACAATGTTGAAAATGTCTCTCTACTTAAACAAGGACAATCACCATTAATAACAAGTGTTTTTCCTACATCATCACGACAAGAAGTCGCTTGCATCACCGCATGACCTGTTCCTAGTTGCGGCTCTTGTAAAGCAAACTCACACTTTCCTTCCATGGTTTTTTTCACTAACTCACTGCCATATCCTACAATCGTTACCACTTTATTTGCTCCAGATGCTTTGGCTTCCTCAATTAAGTGTTCTACCATCGGTTTATTACAAACTTTGTGTAATCCCTTTGGTAAATCTGACATCATTCGAGTGCCTTTGCCCGCCGCCATGATAATCGCTGATTTCATTTCATTCCTCCGTTATCAATTAACAGTACTATTCTATCAAATTTCATTATAAAAAAAAATCTAAAAACCGTCTTTTTGATAAATTTTTGTTTTTCTTATAAAAGAACATGATTTTTTAATTTCTTTAGCCGCAAAATCCAACAATTTTTCATCTTGGGTTAAACCAAATATTGTTGAACCACTTCCCGACATTAAAACTCCATCCATTCCTAAGGCAATCATTTTATTTTTAATGTCCAAAATTTCTGGAACAAGTTCAAACGATGGTTTTTCTAACACATTACCCATCAATGAGGTCATACGATAATAATCACCTTCTATTAACGCTTTTGCCACACCATCACAATCGGGATGAATTGCAGAAGCCAAATCAAACTTAGAAAACGCTGCTTTGGTAGAAACACCTTTAAATGGCTTCGCTAATAAAATATGAAAATCCAAGTTTACCTTAAACGGTTCTAAAATATCACCAATACCACGTACAACAGATGGTTTATTCAAACAACAAAAAGGCACATCAGCACCTATTTGTTTACACAATGCAATCATTCGTTCTTCACTTAATCCTAAATGATACATACGATTTAAAATACGAAGCGCAGCGGCTCCATCCGCACTACCACCAGCTAAACCAGCCTGGGTAGGAATTGATTTTGACATGGTTACCGCAAAATTGTCTACAATACCATATTCACGTTTTATTAATTCAATCATCGCAATAACAGTATTTTTAGGGGTTGCCGGTAAATATTTTACATTGCTTTTTAACGACATTTCCTCAGCTTTTACAATGTCGATCACATCATAAAAATCAATTGGAACCATGACCATTTTCATCTCATGATAGCCATCATCCCTTTTACCTACAATATCCAAACATAGATTTATTTTTGCGTACGCTCTTTCTTTCATACTAGCTCCTTGTATAATTGTATCAATGTCTCTAACGATAATTCCTCGCTACGACATCGTTCATCCAATCCTAGTTTTTCACAAGCACTTATAAATGAATCTGAGGTAATACCAATTTCCTTACAATTATTCCACAACGTTTTTCTACGTTGTTTAAAACATGCCTTAACAAAAGTAAAGAATGCTTCTTCGTTATCTACTTTTTCCGCATTCACTTTCGGTAAAAATTGAATGACGGCAGAATCAACATTCGGCTTAGGATTAAAAATAGTTCTAGGTATTTTCATCACCATTTTAACATCAAACAAATATTGACTAATCACACTCAATGCATTGTAATCTTTTGTACTCTTTACAGCGACAAAGCGATCAGCAACCTCACGTTGAATCATTACGGTAATACTCGATAAATCTTCTTTGCATTCAAACAATTTAAATAAAATAGGTGTGGTTATGTAATATGGCAAATTAGCACAAACACATACTCGCCCATATTTTTCTTTCTTTTCTTTAATAAACGCGTCTAAATCAACCGTTAATATATCATTATGAATAATTTCAACATTATCATACGCGGATAATGTATCACTAAGAACTTCTAATAAGCGATCATCAATTTCAAAAGCACTAACAAAGACACTTTTCTTCGCTAACATTTCGGTAAGAGCACCAATACCAGGACCAATTTCTATGGTACAAGCATCATCCATTACCCCAAAAGAAGCAATTTTCTCGACAATTTGTGGTTCAATAATAAAATTTTGACCATAGCCTTTTTTAGCTGTTAATCCATATTGTTGACATATTTCTTTCGTTCTCGCACTTGTAGCAATTGGTTTATTCATTATGTGCTTCCTTTTCTAATTGTGCAAGGCTATACCCTAACATATTCCATCGTTTACAAAACGTTTTACTATTGCATTCACCAATATGATACTTATTGCCAATGCGATTTCGTTTATTACTACTATCACTTTGTCCACTTAAGCCTAAACTTACCAAATCATCAACACAAACAACTTGTTCACACTGTTCTTGATACGTAAACAAACTCGTCAACGACTCATATAAATCATCATATCCGGCGTGTTCAATGCCAACTTTCTTCGTAGTTCGCGATACTTTTTTATCAATAAACGCATTTTTACAACCTGGTATACGTTGATTAATTAAGTTTCGAATTTTCGTTCCAGGAAAATCAGGATCCGTAAAAATAATAACACCACGCTTTTTTTGTGCTTCTTCAATACGACGAAAACACTTTTCATCGATTGCTAAACCACCAGTTTCAATCGTATCGCAATCAAAGTGTTTTTTTAAAATTTGACTATCATGAATTCCTTCAACTACAATCACTTCTTTAATTTTCACATCATCACCTGACCACTGTTATTATACTCCATCCACTACGCTCTTTCAACGAAACATCGTGCCACTTAAAACATTGTTTTACTGTAAATAACTTTTCCAATAATTTCAACTGGTAACTCCATCACTTCTTGTTTACTAAATACACGTGTCGGCACATCCACATTCGCTGCTTCTAAAATTAGAGAATCTTGCGCTTTAATAATTTTTTTAATCGTTACTTCTTCTCTACCAATTAAAACAACCGCAATATCACCACTAGCTACATCAGGTACTGATTTAACATATACTAAATCACCATGATGTATTTTAGCACCTTCCATTGAATTTCCTACAACATGCAAAAAGTAATCACCTAAACGATGATCATGTTCTGTCACTGTTTCCATACCAGAGTAATTTTCTTGCGCAAATAAATTATAACCAGCTTTTACTTCTCCTAAAATAGGCTTTTCAAAGGTAATCACAACGCCTTTTAAATAAGCGTCCACATCATATCCTAATAACTGAGAAAGTCGTACTGCTTTTTCTCCTTTTACCGATAAGATTTCACCATTGACCCATTTAGAAACAGCTGATTTACTAACGCCAACCGCTTCTGCAATATAATCGTTAGTAACTTGATGTTTTCTTTTAAAATCAAGAATCATTTCACTTAGCTTCATTATTTTTACCTCTTTATCATTATAACATATACGATAATTTACTCAACTTATTATGCTTTTTTCATTTTAAATTAAAATAAGTTTACTTTTTATTTGAAAAAAGGAAACTTTTCTTCTATAATCTAATCAATGAGGTGATACTATGTGGCCACGTGCTATTTTACATTGTGACATTAACCATTGTTATGCACAAATTGAAGAAATGAAATTTCCTGAATTAAAACATGTTCCAATGGCCGTAGGAGGCAGTGAAGCAAGTCGTAATGGTATTATTCTAGCAAGAAATTTAAAAGCAAAACAATTTGATGTGGCAACCGCTGAAACATTACGTGAAGCGTTAAATAAATGCAATGACTTAGTCATTGTTAGTCCTAATTATGATGATTATATGTATTATACCGAAAAAGTAAAAGATATTTATCGTGACTATAGTGACCAAGTAGAAAGCTTTGGTTTAGATGAAGCATGGGTTGATATTACTGCCAGTCAATCGTTGTTTGGTGATCCAATAAGTATTGCAAAAACAATTCAACAACGAGTATTACAAGAAGTTGGTTTAACTATTTCCATCGGTTTATCCTTTAATAAAATATTTGCAAAACTTGGAAGCGATTTAATAAAACCAAGTGGATTTGTCGTTATTACCAAAGACAATGTACAACAACTAGTTCATCCGCTTCCTGTAGAAAATTTAATGTACGTTGGTAAAGCAACAAAAAAAATATTGTATAGTCGCGGTATTACCACCATTGGTGATATTGTTTCGTTACCCATCGATTATTTAAAACGAATTCTTGGAAAAAATGGTGAAATGATTTATCACTTTGCTCAAGGAAATGATGTAAGTGACGTAACTACTTCCAACTTTAAACGTGATGTTAAATCCATCGGCAACAGCATCACTGCCGTTAAAGACATTAAAAATCATCATGAAGCCATGTTAGTGTTCACCATTTTATGTCAAGCTGTCGCATCACGATTAAAAGATAGTGGTTTTCAAGGTTCTTTACTTCGTATTTCACTAAGAAACAATCAATTAGAAACGATTCAACGTCAAATGCCACTTGAGTTTCCAACGAATATCAGTAGTGAATTAATAAGTACTGTTCATCAATTATTGTCTTCTAATTACACTTTTTCCATTCCTTTACGCAGTGTTGGTGTTTCTGTTAGTAAATTAACACCAGATACGATGATTCAATACAATTTATTTATCGATGAAGAACAACGTTTAACAAATAAAAAAATTGATTGTGTGATGGATACCATTAAAAATAAATATGGATTCAATTCTATTGTTACGTGTTCTAGTTTATTAGACCGTCAATTAACTGACTTTGATCCTAAAGGTGATCATATTATCTTTCCGGTGAGTTTCTTATGATGTATAAGCGATATGTCGCGGTTATTACTTTAATCGGCAAACTAGGTGAACTACAACCATTATGTATTATTTGGGACAACAATCAAAAATATACCATCGATAAAATACTAGAAATGCGCCCTAGTCATTCGATTGTTGGTGGAGGTGGTATTTTATATCGTTGTTTGATTCAAGGAAAAGAAAGAAATTTATTTTACGAAAAAAATCGTTGGTTTTTAGAAAGTACACAACCATAATTTTTTTCTAAATAAAAACTTTAGTGGTATACTACTTATGGAGGTTTTTTATGAAAAAATATTGGTTGCTTATCGTCTTGTTTTTACTCACAAGTTGCGCTAAAACAATTACTGTCCATAACATCGTTACATCATCGCAACAAGATACTTTAAAACAGTTGCTTAACGAATACCATATGAATGACCCAATGATATTCAATGAAATTAATACCTACAATAATGCGGTTAGCCCTTCTGCCAACTTAGTTTCTGAAGAAGTCATTCCATCAAAACTAGCATATAACGAAGAAAACATGGGAGAGGATTGGGCAAAAGTGTCACCTGACTTTTCTGATATTAATTGTCGTATTACATCATTCTTACTCGTTCATCCTGTTCTTTCTATCGATAGTGAAGAAAGTGAAGGAAACTACATTATGTTTGATGTGGACGCATTTAATACTAATCCTAAATTACAACCGTATAGTACTAAATTAGGTTACTTCAAAGCCTTATTTAAAGAACTTCCTTACAGTGAAACAGATTCTATTGAATCACTATTTCCAACCCGTTGGAATAGCGCTCATACAACTCTTCCTAATAATGTGTCACTGATTTCTGTACTAGTCAATGATACTGATGGAAAAGTTTTATTTCACGCTCATAGTGGCGTTTGTATTAAAAATAACGATGAATATATTTACATTGAAAAGTTGGCTCCAAACCAACCATATCAAGTATATCGTTTTAAAGACATTCGCTTTCTCGTCAACGAATTATTGAAACGCAAAGAATATAAAGCATACCAAACTAGTAGTGATCCAATGATTTATCAAAATGATGTTTTATTGAACAAGAAGTGATTTCACTTCTTTTTTATACTTCCTAGCGCAAGCACTAAAAAGAAAATACTACATGTTTTATATAAACCAACAAGAGTTGAAGCAAAAGAGAATTGTTGAATGATTTTAATTGCTTGTTGTACCTTTATCTCATCCTTAGGAATAAATACCATAAATAAGATGGTGAGCGGTATCGCTATCGCATACATTAAAAATGCCGATTGCCAATTTATTTTTAATAGTTGGCCAACTAAAAAAGTACTTAACATTCCACCAACTCCAGTAAAAGCACTTTGTAGTCCAATCATCGACACAACTTCTGTAGGAAATAAGATAGGAATCATAGATACTAAACTAGGAGTTACTAAGCCAATACCAAATCCAAAATAAGCTCTTGATATAAAAATAATCGGAAAATTTTTAATAAAGGCCGGAATAAGACCACTAATCGATACAATACTAAGACCAAGGACAATAATATTCTTATATCCAATCTTCTTTGCTAGAAAACTGCTTATAAACGATGAAAAAATAATAAAGAACGAAGGTATCGTCGTAAGCATCTCAATTGTTGATAATGGATATGATGTTGCGATCATACCAATGGTGACATTGATGGCACCAGCTGTCACAACCATCAATGACGCTAATAAAAAAGTTATTTTTTCTTGTTCATCTTTTTTTCTCCTGTATTACTACCTTAAATGCTGAAGTTTACTCCATGTCAAGCAATAAAATTTGTTATTTTTATAAATAACCATTGACAGCTTTTCATTTAACCTTATAATCTACGTAGGTGATTATGGTGAAACAAGTCAGTGGCATTCTACTACAAACAAATATGATGGATAATGAAAAGAATATCTTAGCTAAAACAGAAATGTCGTTAACTGAAGATTTACTCTTTTATACGGAAAAAAGCGGTGCTTCTTGTTCTGTTTCTTTCCAAAGTGATTCCATTATACTTTCTCGTAACGCTGAATCCACAAGCGAAATCGTTTTGTTTTTCAATGGTGACGGTAAAGCTACTATCACAAGTGACTTAGGAAGGCTCTACTTTGAATCGCGTCTACTTAATTATCAAAAAACACCAGAAAAAATAACAATTGAATACAAACTTTTCAGTGAAAATGAAAGCATCTTTCACAGTAAGTTTGAATGGTTTTTCAAATAAGTAATTCCTTATATAATTATGCTTGACAAACGATAAATATATGGGAAAATAACACATGAAAAACCGAAACATTATGAAATAGACGTTAGATATATCAGGAGGAACAAACGTGACTTATCAATCTATGACCGATGTAGCTTTTAATTTATTGGCAAAAAGAAAAAGAGCTGTTGAGTTTGGCAAACTATGGGATGAAGTTTCCGTGGGCATGGGCTATTCAAACGAAATAAAAATGCGCAAAATCGCTCAGTTTTATACTGAATTATCTCTTGATACGCGTTTTGCTTCACTAAAAGATAATAAGTGGGATTTACGCTCTCGCCACTTATTTAATGATATCCATGTTGATTTAAGTGCCATTTTAGATGATGACGACGATGAATCTAGTGAGCAACTTAATGAAGAAGATGAAAGCATCGATTTTGTCGATGAAGAATTTTAAGCAGACTTAACTCTGCTTTTTTTACATAATAAAGGAGAAAAAGTGATGACACGAAGTACCTTAGAAAATATTAAACGCATTATTATAAAAGTTGGAACCTCAACATTAACCCATAGTAATGGAACTCTTAATCAAGAAAAAATCGCTAAAATTGTGGAAGAATGTAGTGAATTACAACAACTTGGCTTAGATGTTGTCCTTGTTACTTCTGGTGCCGTAGGCGCTGGTATGGGACAACTTCATTTAAAAGAAAAACCAAAAATGGTCAGTGAAAAACAAGCAGTTGCTTCTATTGGTCAAGTTGAATTAGTTGCCTTATACCAACGTTTATTTAGTCAACACAACATTATCATCGGTCAATTATTATTGACGAAAATGGACTTTAGTGACCGTAAACGTTATTTAAATGCTCGTAATGTGTGTCATCACTTACTAAAACAAAAAGTAATTCCAGTCATCAATGAAAATGACGCCGTTGTCGCTGATGAAATTAAAGTTGGTGATAACGATACGTTAAGCGCCTTAGTTTCTGGATTAATTGATGGCGATCTATTAGTATTGGTAACGGATATCGATGGACTTTATGACAGTAACCCCAAAACGAATAAAGATGCTAAACTATTATCAGAGGTAACTGTAATCGATGATAGTATTCGCAACATGGCTCAAGGGGAAGGTTCTAAATTTGGTACTGGTGGTATGATTACTAAAATAAAAGCCGCTGAAATCGCCACGGCCGCTGGATGTCACTGTCTTATTGTTTCTGGAGAAGACCCAAGCATCATTCGTCGCGCTCTAGCAAACGCAACTGTTGGAACACTATTTACCCGTCAAAAAAAGAAACTTACCGCAAGAAAATCTTGGCTTGCCTATGGCAGCCATAAACAAGGAACCATCATCGTCGATGATGGTGCTACCTTAGCCATCACTTGTGGTAAAAGTTTACTACCAGTAGGAATTATTGATTGTCATTCTACCTTTGATAAAGGTGCAATTGTCAAAATTAACAATCGCGATAATAAAACATTAGCTATTGGTATGAGCAATTATACAAGTGAAGAAATTCAATTAATAAAAGGTGTTAAAAGTGAAGAAATAGAAAGGATATTAGGGCATAAATACGATGATGTTGTTATCCATAGTGACAACATGAGTGTCCTTGAAAAGGTAAAACAATGAGTGATTACGTAGTAAATTTGGCAAAAGCAGCCAAAGAAGCTTCCATTAAAATGGCTTTGCTTGATAGTACAACAAAGAAAAAAATATTGTTAGATTGTGCTGAAATCATTGAAAACAATAAAGAACTCATTAAACAAGAAAATAGTAAAGACATTGAAAAAGCGATTGAAAACAATATTTCTAAAGCATTGATTGATCGTCTTTTACTAGATGATAAACGCATTCATTCCATGAGCGATAGTTTTCGTCAATTAGCTCTTCAAAAAGATCCAATCGGAACTATTGATAGTGGTTTTAAACATCAAAATGGCATGACCATTGAAAAGAAGAGAGTTCCATTAGGTGTTTTAGCAATGATTTATGAATCACGCCCAAACGTTACCTGTGAAGCAAGTGCACTCGCTATTCAATCATCCAATGCGATTATTTTACGTGGTTCCGCTTCGGCAATTCATTCCAACACCATCTTAGCGAAACTTATCAATCAAGTGACTGATTTACCTAAAGGTTGTATCGGCTTTGTTGAAAGTGAAGATCGATCTTACGTAGATGAATTAATTACGATGAAAGACTATATTGATGTTCTTATTCCCCGTGGCGGAAAAGGATTAAAAGAATATATTATCCATAATGCGACAATTCCTGTCATTGAAACGGGAAGTGGTGTTTGTCACGCTTATATCGATGAGTATTGTGACCATGACATGGCAAAACAACTAATCATCAACGGAAAAACCCAACGACCAGGAGTATGTAATGCGATTGAAACAATTGTTGTCCATAAAAATCAACTTGAGTTCGCTAAAGAAATCGCATCCACTTTATCTTCTCTTCATGTAGAAGTTCGCGTTGATAGTAAAATGAAGGATACATCCTACACTATCGCTACGGATGATGATTATGGTGTAGAATATTTAGATTTAATTTGTTCCATGAAAATTGTCGATTCTCTTGATGAAGCAATTACCTTTATTAATACTCACAGTTCAAAACATAGTGATATGATTTGTAGTGAAAACTATCATCATGTTGAGCGCTTCTTAAATGAAGTCGATAGCGCTGTAGTATACGCTAATGCATCCACTCGTTTTAGTGATGGTGGTGAGTTTGGCTTTGGTGGTGAAGTAGGAATCTCTACGCAAAAACTACATGCAAGAGGTCCAATGGGCGCCAATGATTTAACAACGACTAAATACGTCGTTCGTGGAAATGGACAGGTGAGATAATGAAAATAGGATTTATCGGTTGTGGCAACATGGGTTCTGCCATGATGATGGCAATTAAAAAAAATATTCCAACTTCCACCATTACTATCTTTGATTTTGATGCGACAAAAATGAATAAAGAAGGATTTGTTCAAGCAACTAGTGAAATCGATGTTGTAGTACAATCAGACTATATCTTTTTAGCAACCAAGCCACAAAGTTATACTTCATTACTACAAACCATTTCAAGTCAAATCACTCATCAAGTCATCCTATTAATGGCCCCAGGCTACTCCATTGAAAAAGTCGAATCGATTATCGGCAAGAAAAAAATTGTTCGATCCATGCCAAATACAGCGGCTTTAGTCAGTGAAGCGATGAGTGCCGTTGTGTTTAATGAAGAAGTAAACAATCAAGAACAACAAGATGTTTTAGCCTTATATAAAACATTTGGTGATGTAGAAGTCATTCAAGAAAAAGACTTAGATATCTTTGGTGCCATCAGTGGCTGTTTACCAGCCTTCGTTGATTTATTTTTAGAATCTTTAGCGGATAGTGCTGTAGCTTATGGATTATCTCGTGACGCTGCTTATCGCATCGTTGCTCAAGCTACCTTAGGTTCAGCTACCTTAGCAAAAGAAACAAAAATGGCTCCAGCCGTATTAAAAGATCAAGTGTGCTCATCCGGTGGAACGACAATACAAGGAGTAATCGCCTTAGAAAAACATGGATTTAGAAATAGCGTTCATGAAGCGATTAAAGCAGTAATGATCAAAACGAAAGAAATGAAACAATAATGAAAATCATTGTTTGGGATTTTAATGGAACTTTGCTCAACGATGTTCAAGCTTCCTTTGATGCCTTTAATGAACTGTGTGTAAAGTATCATATTCCAATCATCGAAACAATTGAAGAATATCGACATCGTTTCTCTTTTCCTGTTATTAATTTATATGAGGAACAAGGATTTGATATTAGTAACTATGATGTTCTATCCATTGATTATATTGAACACTTTTATCAAAAAATTCCTACGATTCCACTTCACCATGATGCATACACCGTTCTAAATAAAACAAAAGAGTTAGGTTATACCAATATCCTTATTTCTGCAACCCAACATTCCGTTTTAAACCAACTCGTTGACTACTATGCTTTAACACCTTATTTTAGCCTAGTCTTAGGTACTTCCAACAACGATGGTAATTCCAAATTAGATGTCGTTAGTTCATGGTTTCATCGTTCTACTATACAACCTCAAGACATTGTCTTTATTGGTGATAGTCTTCATGATGCAACATGTGCTGACCATATTAATAGTAGTGCTATTTTAATAAGTCACGGTCATCAATCAGAAACCGTTTTAAAAGAAAGTAACTACACTATCGCTTCATCCTTGATGGATGTGTTAAATTATTTAATTTGACACACTCCATCTTTTATTTTATAATCTATTTAGATAGTTATCTAAATAGAAAGTGGTGAAACATGGATACATTTAAAGCACTGAATGATAGTTCCAGACGTGAAATATTACACCTTCTAAAAAAAGGTTCAATGACCGCTGGAGAAATTTGTTCTAAGTTTAATATGAGTAATGCGACTGTTTCCTATCATTTATCACTACTTAAAAAATCCGGTTTAATTAGTGAACGCAAAGAAAAAAATTTTATTTTTTATGAATTAAATGCTTCCGTATTTGAAGAATTATTGTTGTGGATTGAAGGATTTTTAAAAGGAGATACCAATGAAAAATAAACTTATTGATAAAACACTCATTATTACAACCGTTGTATCTTGTATCCCATTCTGTTATTTTGCTTATTTTTACAATCAACTTCCTGATCAAATAGCGACTCATTTCAACAGTCAAGGTATTGCGGATGGATATAGTTCAAAAGCATTTGCTGCAATTGGATTACCTCTTCTTATGGTAGCAGTAAACATTTTTGTTAATATCATGGTAAATGCTGACCCTAAACAACAACGCGCTGGAAATGAAATGACACTTATCGCAAAATACACCATTCCTGTTCTTTCTAACTTTATCCATATCAGTATTATAGCTTATTCTCTTCATATACCTATACCTATTCATCAATTGACACTAGGACTTGTAGGTTGTTTATTCATTCTTTTAGGTAATTATATGCCGAAAACAAAACGAAACTATACCATTGGTATTAAAATACCTTGGACCTTAAATAGTGATGAAAATTGGAATAAAACACATCGTTTTGGTGGTTACATTTTCATGATTTCTGGTATTTTAGTACTACTAGGTGCTCTATTTAATGAAACATCCATTATTTTAGTTGTTTTACCATTTTTAATCATTCCTGTATTTCTCTATTCCTATCTTCTTTATAAAAAAGGCATTTAGTGTGATATAATCTATACAGAAACGAGGATTACTTATGTCAACATTAAAGAAAAAATTGTCTAACCTTTATAAAGTAACTGTGGATAAAACCGAACAACTCGTTGATATTGGTAAAATACAGTTAAAGATTAACAATGAACTTAAAAACATTGAAGATGAAAAAAACAACATTGGTCATTTAATTTATACGGAGTATAGTAATGGAAAGAGATTTGACAATGAGTTAGATGTTCGATGTGATTTAATCAATAATTCATTAAAAACGATTGAAACGTATCAACAAGACATTGATAAAATAAAAAACAATCAATAAGAATGATGAACTTCATCACTCTTTTTTTACACTTTAAGGAGATTTTATGAAAAAAATAAGTATTGTACGACAATGGGTAATGGTCGCATTATTTTCCATTGCGGCAAATTTAGCTCATCCCATTACCCCTAGTTTTTTAAAATCATTAAACGCCCCTGATTATATGTTTGGTGTTGCTTTTGCGGCAATGTCGATCACTAATTTTTTATGTTCGCCATTTTGGGGAAAACTATCTAAAAAAATAGGAATTACGTCAGTGTTAACATTATGTTATCTTGGGTATAGTTTAGGTCAATTTGTTTTTGGAAGTGCGACAAATGGTGTTGGTGTCGTTGTCGGAAGATTATTGTCTGGAGCCTTTATTAGTGGCATCATGGTAAATCAACTCTTATATGTGATGGAACATTCAGATAATCCTTCTAAAAACCTAGCCATTTCATCGATCGTTGGCGCGGTCTTTTTACCAGTCGGTTATTTAATTGGTGGCTTTATTGGTGATACATCAATTCCCCTAGTCTTTAACATTCAAATTGTTAGTTTAGTTGTGATCGCAATCATTAATCACTTTACCATCGATTGCAAAGAAAGTAATCGTTCTTTATCAACGCGTCAACTCATCATGGATAGTAATCCATTATCACTGTTTAATACTAAAAACTCCATTGTAACTAAAACCGTGATTTTGTTTTTAATCACTGTATTTATGATTAATTTCGCTATTACAGCCTATGATCAAGGATTTAACTACTTAATTCGCGATGAATTTAATTTTCCACCTTCTTATAGTGGCATGATTAAAGCAGTGATTGGGATTATTACTTTTGGTATTAATTCCACTCTTTGTATTTGGTTATTAAAAAACACGAATATCGCAACTAGTTTAATATACACATTAGTAACGTGTATTGTCGGTTTTATATCCGTTATCTTTGTACGACAAATACCATTCTTTATTGTCGTAAATATTGTTTTATTTGCCTCAACAGCCATCATTTTACCACTAATACAAGGGTTATTAACGGAAATATCAAAAGATAAAAGCGATACACTCGTTGGTATGTACAATTCCATTCGCTCTTTAGGAATGGTTGGTGGATCGTTATTAGCCGGATACTTATACACTATCCATAGCCGCTCTAGTTTTATCATCGCGATTGTTTTATTTGTTTTAGCGATGATTACTCTATCTCTTTATAAAAAAGAAAGGGCATTATAATGCGTTATTATATTGCCGACAATCATTTTTTTCACAAAAACTTATTGGATAAAATGGATAAGCGAGGTTTTAATAGCGTTGAAGAAATGCACGACTATATGATTCAACAATGGAATAGTCGAGTGAATAAAAATGATGAAGTCGTTGTTTTAGGTGATTTTTCAATGGGAACATGGGAAGAAACTCAACCTATTATCGATAAATTAAAAGGTAAAATCATGTTTATCGAAGGGAATCATGATCGTTTTTTAAGTAAAATACCTTCTGATTATCATCGTTTTATTTGGGTAAAACAGTACGCTGAATTAAGCGATGATAATCGTAAAGTCATTTGTTGTCATTACCCAATTGCTTGTTATAACGGTCAATATCGTAAAACCTCTGAAGGAGAACCAAAACGATACATGATGCACGGTCACGTGCATAACACCTTAGATCAAGACTTCCTTGATTTGTACGTAAAACAAGTAAAACGACTTGATATTCCTTGTGAACTGCTTAATTGTTTTTGTATGTATAGTGATTATATTCCTTTAACTCTAAGTGAATGGATTGATTTTCACCGTGCACGTGTACTCTAATTTCTTTTAATCTACTTATAAGCATGATATAATTTTAACGAAATGATGGTGAATACAATGAAAAAAGGACTTTTTATTACATTTGAAGGACCTGACGGCAGTGGTAAAACAACGGTCGCTCAAGCTGTTTGGAAAAAATGCCTCGATAATGGAATCGATGCTATATATACTAGAGAACCTGGTGGAATTGATATTGCGGAACAAATCCGTGATGTTATTTTAAATCCGAACAATACGGCGATGGACGCGAAAACAGAAGCATTATTGTATGCAGCTAGTCGTCGTCAACATTTAGTAGAAAAAGTACTGCCAGCCTTAGAAAAAGGACAAGTAGTATTGTGTGATCGCTTTATTGATAGCTCTTTAGCTTACCAAGGAGTAGGTCGCAGTCTTGGTATTGAACAAGTATGGAACATTAATCAATTTGCGATTGATGGAAACATGCCTGATTTTACTATCTTTTTAAACATTAGTGCTGAAAAGGGATTAGCTCGTATTGAACAGCGTGCTTTTAAAGATCGTTTAGATTGTGAAGATACTTCTTTTCATCAAACAGTGTGGCAAGGTTATCAACAAGTCGTTGAAAAATTTAATGATCGGATGATTGTGATTGATGCTTCACTTCCTGTAGAAGAAGTCATTAACAATGCATTTCAAGCTGTTTTAAGGTGCATGGAATGAGTTGGCAAGAAAGTCAACCAATAGCCGCTAAAACACTTCATAATGCGATTGTCTCTAATACAATCGCCCATGCTTATTTGTTTGTCGGTTCAAAAGGGACTCCTAAAAAAGAAGCAGCGTACGATTTAATCGCAACCTTAGTTTGTAATAATACAATCGAACATCACGCCTGTCATAAGTGTTCTGCTTGTTTACGAGTGAAAGCAAATACCTATTCTGATTTAATTGTTCTTGATGGTACAAAACAATCCATTAAAAAAGAAGCTATTTTACAACTTCAAGAACAATTTAATAAAACCGCTATTGAAAAAAGTGGTAAAAAAATATACTTAATCGATATGTCTGAAAATGCGACAACGGAAGCATTAAACAGTTTATTAAAATTTTTAGAAGAACCAAGTGGTGTAAATACATACGCTATATTAATGACTGATAATATTGAACGTTTACTTCCTACTATCGTTTCCCGTTGTCAAGTAATTCAATTTAGACAACCAAGCATCAACGATTTAATTGAATTATCTAAAAAAGAAGGAAATTCACCAATTGAAAGCTTTTTACAAAGTAATTTACTTATTCAAAACAGTGAAGAATTCCAAACTGCTCTTTTAGCATTTAAAAAATTTATTGAAATGATGGATTGTAATGCTGATCAATTCAACCTATGGTATACTTGTGAAGTCTTAGGAAATAAAGAAAAAGATAAAGAAATTACTACTTTATTTTTAGAGATTAGTATTTTATTTTTTAGAACGTGTTCTACGGAAGACGTTATTGATTTAGGTTGGTTTAGTCAACAAGTACAACGCTATCGTCAAAAGAAAGTACCACTGTATAAAATCATGGTTATTTTATTGGAATTTAATGATAAATTATCAAAATCATTTCAATTATCATTATTATTAGACCAATGTATATATTCAATTAAAAAGGAGACTGCAACATGGAAATAACAACTGAAGAAACACAAATAACGTATCCATATATAGTATCTGTAAAATTTAAAAATGGTAATAAAGCATACACTTTTGGAACATTTGACGAAACAATTCAACAAAACGATATTGTCGTTGTAGAAACGATTCGTGGTGCTGAATTAGGAGAAGTAACCACTCCACTTAAAGAAGCTTGTAGCAGTAAATGCCCTAAAGTAATTAAACCAATCTTAAGAAAAGCAAGTCAAAAAGACATTAGTGATTACGATGAAAACATTGAATTATCAAAAGTAGCTTTTACAACATGTCAAAAATTAATCGCTGATTTTAAGTTAGATATGAATTTAATCAGTGCCGAATACACACTTGATCGCTCAAAAATACTATTTGTCTATGTTGCCGATGAGAGAGTTGACTTTAGAGAACTACTAAAACATTTAGCAAACTCCCTACATTGTCGTATTGAATTACGTCAAATCGGCTCAAGAGATAAAGCGAAGATTGTTGGTGGTTTAGGAACATGTGGTATGGAAACGTGTTGTTCACGCTTTATGAAAGAATTTGAATTCGTATCCATCAACATGGCAAAAAACCAACTATTAGCCTTAAACATTCAAAAAATATCTGGACAATGTGGAAAACTAATGTGCTGCTTAAAATTTGAAGATGACGTTTATCAAGAGCTTAGAGCAAGTTTACCAAAAATGAATTCACAAATAGACTACGAAGGTGCAACGTATCGTTTAACCGCAATGAATGTCATTAGTAATGTCGCAAAACTAGAAAACGAAGAGCTTGTCCAATACGTATCCTTAGAAGACTTAAAAAATAAAGGAACCGTTAAAAAAGGTGACGCAACTACTCCTAAGAAAAAGGAAGCATAACTATGCGTCAAAAAAGTTTTAATGAAAATAAACCAACATGTTATTTAGTACCAACACCAATTGGCAATCTACAAGAAATGACACCACGAGCCATTGAAACATTAAAAAGTGTCGATTTCATCGCTTGTGAAGATACAAGAAATACGGGAAAGCTTTGTAGTTTATTCAATATTTCAACAAAAATGATAGCGATGCACCAACACAACGAAGAAGAACAAGTTAAAAAAATTATTGAATTACTCGATGAAGGAAAAAACATTGCGATTGTAAGTGACGCTGGTTATCCTTTAATTAGTGATCCAGGAAAAATAGTTGTCTCTAAAATCATTGAACATGGCTATCCCGTAGTACCTCTTTCAGGATGTAATGCCATGTTAAATGCCTTAGTAGCTTCAGGTCTTACTCCTCAACCATTTGCCTTTATAGGTTTTCTACCTTCAACAACATCTCACAGAGAAACTCAATTAAAATCGTTAGAAAAACTAGAAATGACCCTTATCTTCTATGAAGCACCACATCGTATTACAAAGATGTTGGAAAGTATGTTAAGTATCTTTGGAAATAGAAAAATAGTAATCGCTAGAGAATTAACAAAACTTCATGAAGAATTTATACGTGGAACAATCACTGAAATTTTAGCTGAAATCGATGAATTAAAAGGTGAAATGGTCGTAGTTGTCGAAGGTTACAATGAAGATAACACTACAAACAACATCGATGACTGTTTATCTAAAATCAATGAATACATTGAACATGGGATGAAATCAAGCAGCGCTATTAAAGAAGTAGCTAAACAATACAATATAAGTAAAAATGAATTGTATGAACAATGGATAAAGATGAAGGAAAACAACGGATAAAAAAATCCGTTGTTTTTTTACTCTTATTTGATAAACAAAACACTCCTGTGATAATCCAAATAATCTAAAAGCTTACTACTAGCCTTTAAATCGACAATGATATCCTTTGAGATATGTAATTCTTTTTCATTATCTTTTCCTACAAAATTTGATATAGCCAGTCGGCCATCGTTATTAAACGTAATTAGTCCACAATCAAACAATTTATCAATGTTTGAGCTTAATAACAACCCATTTTCAACGTCAATTCTTTCGCTGTTTTCACATACAGACCACGGTTTTATATGACTGGCAATTAAAAGTTTCGGATGATTAATTCGCGTAACAATGCACTTTCCATCATATTTATGGATTAATTCATTTCTAAAAGTGTTTTGACCTATACGCGTCTTTACTACCGTTTCTCTCACTGTAAAAATATGCTCATTTGTTAAAGGATAAGTAATTTCATCGATGGTTGATATAAAATATCTATAGTGTTTTAAAGAATTACTATACATCCTCCTTCCAACTTGATCTTTTAAAATAAACTGAGGATTTTTAAATATTTTATTAATTGCCAAGTCTAATTCAAACAAATTCATGTCGATTAGTTGTTTATCTATAATATTTATTTCCATCATATCTCTAGAAATAACATTAACTGAGCGAGTATATTTTCCTATGGAGCTTTCTGAAAGTGAAGTGTTTAATTTCAACCATTGAGTAAATTCTTTAATCACGTTGCTCACCATCCCTATTATTTCTGAATATCCTCTATATTATTCAACTCTATTTTTTAATATACTTCTAATATAACTATTATTTATCCAAAAACATTGTGTTGTCATCCATCTGCCATCAGGAAGTTCATTTCCATCTTTAAAGCTACCAATTTCAACGTCATCGAACTTATAATACGCTTTTGAAGCATGCGGTCTAACATGTGCTACAACGTTATCTTTGGATTTTGGTAAATTGTTTTCAATATATTTACCTTTTTGATTTAATTGCACACCTTCTTTAATAACCTTTACTGTTGTTTCCCAACATTTTTTTGCTTCTTCTACATCATCTTCTGGCATTCCCCAAAACATCACACTGTTTAAAATGGCATTTTCTTCTGTAGCATCAACTTTTTTAAAGATTACAAACATAAATTTACTTTCAGCAATAAAGTTGTAAAAATCAGATTCTTCCCATTGTTGTTCAATCAATTCTTTAAATTTAAATGTTGCAAAAGACATTGACTCTTTAATAGTTCCGTTACTTTCAATTCTAATCGTTTTAGGAATTATATTAGCTTTTTGAAATTCAATGGATTTACTAACGTCATCATTCACCATAAGAATTTTATTAACAATTGAAGCGTTAGTGCGTTTAGATTTAACAATATTAAACTCATCGATTAATTGTTGTTGAGACTTACCAATATAAGGTTTAAACATATCCACAATTACTTCTTCAAAAGTCTTTTCTTTTAAAACATCTGTTGATTTTATAATACGTTCATCTGTTTCTTTCCCGTACACATAATGATTTAAAATATATGTCATATACGAGTTTTTAAGCGAATAAGCTCGTTGTTTAGCCATAATAGGTGACATTGGTTGTTGTCTTAGACTAGATGCTGCAGTAGCTCCTTTTGTACAAGCTGCTAAATACATCGTATCTGATTCCGATATTTCGTGCGCTTTTCCGGATTTTATTTTATTTGCAATTATCTTCCAATCATTCAATATAATCAATAAATCTTCTTCTGGCCAAGTATATAAAATAAATTCATCAATATACCAATAACCACTCTCACGTTGTTTTTGATATTCATAAAACATCATTAATATGGATTTGTTTTTATACCAAAAATGACTATCATAAAAGGAATCGAAGTTTTCCTCCATATAATTGATGATGTTTAATACAAGTCTTTCTTTAGCACGTATCTTATTATTGTTTTTAATAAATGGTGTTACTTTTAATTCAATTCCTAAGTTCTTAAAATCTGGGGCTGAATCAGAGTTAACACTCATCCCAAAAACATTCTCTTCGACCATTTGCCCAATACCACCTTTTTTAGAACTTAATCTTCCGGTATTATCAAGTTGATTAAATGGCACACCTTTTGCTGAATTAGCTACAATGAGCACTTCTTCTTTAGTATCATAGATTTTTGTCATAACATCACCTTTTGCTTGATCTAAATTCATTTTTATACTATAATTATACCAGTAAACATAGACATGAGGTAATAAATATATGAATATACGAGTAGTTGAATTGTTCGCTGGAGTAGGTGGTTTTCGTGTAGGCCTTGAAAATGCTTCAGAAAAGTTTCAAACAATTTGGGCTAATCAATGGGAACCAAATAAAAAAACTCAATGGGCCTATTCATGTTACATCAATCATTTTGGCGAAAATTCTTGCGTGAATGAAGATATAAACAAAGTAAAATCAACTGTTCCTGATCACGATTTATTAGTTGGTGGATTTCCTTGCCAAGATTATTCAGTAGCTTCTACAGGTGCTAAAGGTATTCAAGGCAAAAAAGGTATTCTTTGGTGGGATATACGAGATATTGTTGATAACAAACGTCCAAACTATATTTTATTAGAAAATGTTGATCGACTACTTAAATCACCTAGTAAACAACGAGGTCGTGATTTTGGTATTATTTTAAAAAGCTTAAGTGATTTAGATTATTGTGTAGAATGGAGAGTCATCAACGGAGCTGATTATGGTGGTGCTCAGAGAAGAAGAAGAACGTTTATTTTCGCATATCACAAATCAACACCGTTTTACCAATCATTAAACTTTGATAATAGTATGGAAATTGTTACTCTAAATGGTTTTTTCTCTTCTTGTTTTCAAGCAACAGTAAACCAAAAGAAAAAAGGAAGTTGTTTTTCTATGAAAAATTTTAACGATTTAGTTGATATTTCAGATAATTTCGCCTTTCCATTTTTAAATGCAGGAATATTTAATAATGGTATTGGATATACTTGTGAATTAGATGCGATAATAGAAACACCAATTACACTTGAAGAAATATTAGAAACAGATGAAGTAGATGAATCTTATTTATTAACTGAAACTGAAATTAAAAAATTTGAGTATTTAAGAGGTTCTAAAAAAATAGAGCGATTAAGACCTAATGGAGAAGTTTATTATTACTCTGAAGGTGGCATGTCACCATTTGACGTTTATGATTTACCCGCAAGAACAATGCTTACAAGTGAAGGAAGCATTAATCGTAGTACACATATCGTCCATGATAAAGTTACTAATAAACTACGGTTATTAACACAAAAAGAATGCGAACGAATCAATGGATTTCCTGATAATTGGACTAATACAGGAATGCCACAGAAGTTTAGATACTTTTGTATGGGCAATGCATTAGTTGTGCCAATGATTACTAGGATGGGGAAGCAGATAATTAACATAAACAATAGTAATTGATACGATTTTTATTAAAAGATTACTATTCAATAAAGACATGGAGAGTGTATAATTTTATGTGTAACCTCAAAAGCACCTGCTAATAGAAAAAAGG
>CAZTII010000015.1:0-34268 GCA_964613305.1 uncultured Erysipelotrichaceae bacterium | reverse complement strand
GATTCATATTGTTCAGTTCCCCACTTTCACACACTTTAGATAATTGTAATATAATTAACTATAATTGTAAATATTTGTTATGTTATTGTAACAAATCAGCACAATTTACTATCCTTCAATTTTAGTTTCACAATAAATACAACGATATCGTTTATTTTCTTTATCCACAAGTTTAAAAATATGATCTAAGGATGGTTCATCACATGTAATACAGCGTGGATTTTTACATTTTACGACGTTAAATATCACTTTTGGCAATTCCAATTTTTTCTTTTCTGCGACTACTCCATCACGAATTATACAAACAGTAATGTTTGGATCAATAAATCCCAATACATCTAAATTCACTTGAAAATCTTCATTAATTTTAATGATATCTTTATAACCCATTTTTTTACTTTTTACGTTCATAATCATTGCGACTGAACACGTTAAATTTTTTAAGTTTAAACTATCATAGACAACTTGAGCTTTACCTTGTTGAATATGATCGAGAACAATTCCATTATAAATACTATCGATATTCATTATTTCACCTCAACATTCAACAATTTCATAATTAATGCTTTTCTTACGATTTTTCCATAGTATACTTGTCTAAAATAAGCAGCACGCGGATCATCATCCACTTCAAAAGATATTTCATTGACGCGTGGAAGAGGATGTAATATCGTTAAATCTTTTTTAGCTTTTTCCAATTTAGTACTTGTTAAAATATAACTATCTTTTAAACGAATATAATCCGCTTCATTAAAGAAACGTTCTCGTTGTACACGTGTCATATAAATAATATCTAACGTTGAAATAACACTTTGTAAATCACGACAAACCTCAAAGGAATGATTTCCTTTTTCAAGGACATCGACTTTAATATAATCTGGTACTTGTAATTCTTCAGGTGAAATTAAAACAAAATGAATATTTTTATAATATGTCAGTGCTTTAATCAGCGAATGAACAGTTCTACCAAATTTTAAATCACCACAAAAGCCAATGACTAAATTATCTAAACGACCTTTTTCTTCTTTTATTGTTAATAGGTCGGTTAATGTTTGGGTTGGATGGTTATGTCCGCCATCTCCTGCGTTAATCAGCGGTACACTTAAGCGCTGACTGGCAACAAGCGGTGCTCCTTCTTTAGGATGGCGCATCGCAATAATATCAGCGTAACAAGCAATGGTACGTGCTGTATCGATGACACTCTCTCCCTTTGCTGCAGAACTTGAGTCTGCGGAAGAGAAACCAAGCACACTGCCACCTAATTCTAACATCGCTGCTTCAAAGCTTAGACGTGTTCTTGTACTAGGTTCAAAAAAACATGTTGCTAATTTTTTCCCTTTACATACGTCACTATACCTCTCAGGATATTGTATGATTTTTCGGGATAAGGCTAATAATTCATCAATTTCTGATACTGATAAATCCATTGGATCAATCAAATGTCGCACTTTTATTCCTCCTTGAATGGCTCTCATGGCCACTACATTAATATTATAGTCCTTAGCTAGCTAATTTACCACAAAAAAAATGATAGCGCTATCTAAAAAAACCTTGCACATTGTACAAGGTTTATAGAACTTTACTTAAGAATTCAATTGTTCTTGGATTTTGTGGATGGTCAAATAATTGTTCAGGAGTACCACTTTCAGCAATGATTCCCTCATCCATAAATAAGACGCGATCACTCACTTTCTTAGCAAATCCCATTTCATGAGTAACAATAACACATGTCATTCCTTCTTCTGTTAATCGTTGAATAACATCCAAAACATCTTTTACCATTTCTGGGTCAAGGGCTGATGTAGGCTCATCAAATAACATGATATCAGGAGACATCGCAAGTGCTCGAACAATCGCAAGTCGTTGTTTTTGTCCACCTGATAATTTACGTGGATACTCATTTGCTTTTTCTTCCAAACCAACCATCTTTAAAAGTGATTTCGCTTTTGTTTCCGCATCACTTTTACTCATTCCTTTTTCTAAGATAGGAGTAATTGTAATATTCTCAAGAGCCGTTAAATGAGGAAATACATTAAAATGTTGAAATACCATTCCTATTTTTTGACGATGCTTATCAAGATTAATGTTTTTATCGGCAATATTAACACCTTCGACATACACTTCACCACTAGTAGGAACTTCTAATAAATTTAGACAGCGTAGAAAGGTTGATTTTCCACTTCCACTAGGTCCAATAATAGAAACTACTTCTCCAACATTAATCACTTCATTAATGCCTTTTAAAACTTCTAGTTGACCGAAATTTTTTCTTAGATTTTTTACTTCAATACACTTAGTCACTGACTGCCAACCTCTTTTCTAATAAAGACACCAAATAACTCAATAATAACGTAACAATTAAATAAATAATCGCAATAATAATTAATGGTTGATAAAACAAGAATTTATTCGCAAGAATTACTTTTACATACATAATTTCTCCAACCGCAATAACTGAAGCTAAAGAAGTTTCCTTCACCATCATAATGTATTCATTACCAAGTGAAGGCAATATGTTTTTAATTGCTTGAGGTAAAATAATTCGTCTCATACAATTTTTACTAGACATTCCAAGTGAACGAGCTGCTTCCGTTTGTCCCTTATCCACAGCTTGAATACCACCACGAATAATTTCCGAAACATAGGCGCTACTATTAATAATCAACGCTAATAACACTGAAATTTCTTTGTTAAAAGGCATTTGATTCATCGCTGGAAAAGCCATTGGTAAAAAGAAATATACAATCCATAATTGAAGTAACAATGGTGTTCCACGGATTACTGTTAAATACAATTTACACAAGATTGTCGTGATTTTATTATTCTTCATTTGAATCATCGCGATAAGAGCTCCTAAAAGCGTTCCAAAGGTAACCGCAATCAATGCAAACATTAACGTAACACCTAATCCTTTAAAAAATAAAGGATAATATTGAAAGAAAACATCAATAATGGATTTAATAGACATACACTACCTCATTCTTTAATTTATTCTTCAAAATTAATTCCTAATTCTTTTGCTTGTTTTTTTGCTTCAGCATGCCATTCTTCAAATAATTTTTTCTCATTAATTACTTCAATCATTTTATTAACTTCAGCAATTAATTCTTTTTCACCTTTTTTAACCGCAACAACATTTCCTGCTTGTTTATCTAAGTCATCAATAACAAATTCAACCGATGATTTAGTAATACCTTCTACTGTATTTGCATATCCTTTAGCGATATCACAAGATAATGCCATTGCATCCGCTTTTCCTGATTGCATCAACATAATACCAGAACCGATATCAGTAACGATTTGAATATCAGCATTTTTGATTTGTTCTTTCGCAAAACCTTCTTGAAGAGAATTTGCTTGAGCAGCGATTTTTAAGCCAGCAAAATCGTCCAATGATTTATATTTTTCAACATCTTTTGTATGAACGATTAACCCTTGACAACTAGATTCAGAACCTGCACCTTTGTTGTAGCCAATTGATAATTCATATTGTTCTTCACGATCTTTTTTCCAACCTAAACCAGAAATTGCCATATCAGCTTTTCCTGTTTCTACTGATAACATTGTTGTTGAAAAATCAACATTTAAAATTTCTAATTTAACTCCTAAACCATCCGCAATGTATTGTGCTAATGCCATATCACTACCAATAGGTTTGTTGTCTTTGTCTAAAAATTCCATTGGTGGATAGTCTGGTGATGTTGCTACAACCAATACCCCTTTTGCTTTGATTGCTTCTAATTGGTTAGTAGGAGCAGCAGTAGCTTTTGCTTCTTCTTTTGGTGCTGACTGAGTACAACCAGTCGCTAGTAGTAGTGCTGCACATAACGCGCAAGCAAGTTTTGTAAATTTTTTCATTCTTTCCCTCTTTCTAGTAAGTAGCCCTAAACATAAAAAAATCATCCCTAACTCTAGAGACGATGTTATCGCGGTACCACTCCAGTTGTCTATACAAGATAGACCACCTCACCCTTAACGTCGGTTAACGTCAACTCCTAGTTACTCAGAGTTGCTTCTTGCAAGTGCGGTTCACTATTCCATCCTCTATTTGGCTTCCACTCTGTCCAAACTCGCTTTAGATTCCTGAATAACTACTCTCTTGGTCTTTGAATTTATTAACAGTCTACACTAAAGGTTTCATGTTGTCAATCGTTTTTCAGAAAATTTAACCTCTTTCTTTCACTATCGCTTTCTTTATTTTAACATCACTTTTTTGTCCATTTACCATTTCAATAAGAACAGAAATTGCATGTTCTTTATGATCATCATACACAAATTGAAGCGTGCGTATCGCTAACTTATTTTTTTCCGCTTCACAAACAAGTTCTATTAAGCGATTTGCACGATGAACCATATAAATACGTCCATTATCACTGATTAATCGTTTAAAACTAGAAAACAAATCATTAAGTGGTAAATTTACTTCATGACGTGCCGCTTTTAAAAACTTATTTTTATTTAAGTTAACTTCATTATCATCATTAAAATAAGGTGGATTGCATACGATTACATCTACTTTATCAATCATTACTTGTTGAATAGGACAACAATAAAATGTACATTGATTTCTATAGTGTTGTAAATTTTCTTTAGCAACATCAATCGCTTCTTGAAAAATATCAACACCAATCAATTGTTTAAAAGGATATTGAGAAGCATATAATAACAATGCGCCATTATTTGTTCCAATATCTAATACTGTTTCATTGTCATATACACGTAAAAATTCACCTAATAAAACGGTGTCTGAATTCATTTTAAACATTCCTTTTACTTGACGTAACGGAATGTGACTTTTAGGTAAATAATCATAAGACATTGTCTTGTTTTAGTTCAAACCAAAACGTTGAACCTTCTCCTTCTTTGCTGATAACGCCATAATTACAACGATGACTATCTAATATTGCTTTAACGATTGCAAGTCCAAGCCCACTTCCTTCAACTGGTCGACTGAATGATTTATCAATTTTATAATAGCGATCCCAAATATAAGGAATGTTTTCACTACTAATACCAACTCCATCATCAATAATTGAAAAGCGAACAATATTTTTTATTCTTTCCAATTTTATGGTAATTTCACCATCTTCTTTTGCATGTTTAATGGCATTTGTTAAAAAATTACTAATAACTTGTCCCATTTTAATTTCATCGGCATAAATTAAAAAATCTTGTTGAAAATCACAAATCACGGTCAACTTCTTTTTCGTTAGTAATCCTTCAAATAAATCAACGATGTGTCTTATTTTACTAGCTAAATCAAAATTACTTTCACTTAATGTGATAACGCCAGCTTGTAACTTCGATAATTCTTGCATATCAACAACTAAATGATCTAAATAATTTACTTCTTTTATAATAACCGATAAATGTTCTTCTCGTTTTATCGCATCCTCACCGGATATATCCATAATCATCTCAGCATAAGCTTTAATCATTGTAAGTGGTGTTTTTATATCATGAGAAATATTAGCTATCAAATCTTTTCTAAGTTCTGTCACTTTCGATAATTGTTTTGTCGTTGCATTTAACGTTTCCGCTAGATTATTAATTTCACTAAAATAAGAACCTTCAAAATGAGTATTATCATAATCACCTAACGCTAAATAATCTGCTGATTCTTTCATTTTAACAATTGGTTTCGATAAACTTGTTGAAATTAACAATGAAATCACAACAGATAATAACGAAATAAGAATGGTCATCGTTAAATATTGACGCCGAAAAAACATCAAAATAGAATCTACTGGCGCTAATGGACTATTAACAAACAAATAATAATTACCAAGATTACTACTTATTTTCTTACCATATAAAATCATTTCTTGATTGCTTTTCGGATTCATTAAAACAATGGAAAATTCGCCATTATGTTCATCAATCATTGTTTTTAGACGTTGACCAGAATTAAGTGGAATATATTTTTCATTGTTAATTACAACTTCTTGATCAAGCAGACAACTAGTTCCCAAACTATCCACGTTGTAAATCGTTGTTCCTTTGTTATTGGAAATCATCGTACAAACGTTATTATTGACAATCACTTGAAGTGCTTTTTGCATCGATTGACTCGTTGATGTTTCAATAACATACTCTTGTAATACAGTGGATACTTGTTTAATTTCCGCTATTTTATTGTTTCGATAATATGGTTTAATAAAAGAAAATTGTAAAACTCCTAGAATAATTAATATTCCAAGAGCAAATAAGAAAAAATCTAACCATAAGTGAAATTTAATACCTCGTAACTTAAACTTCAAACTTATACCCCATTCCATGTACTGTGACAATAAATTTACGGTATTTACCTAAATTAGCACGAAGCATTTTAATGTGACTATCAACTGTGCGATCTTCACCAAAATAATCATAATTCCACACTTCATCTAATAATTTACTACGTGATAAGGCAACATTTTTATTGTTGATCATATAAATAAGTAAATCAATTTCCTTTGGTGTTAAATTAGCTTTAACCCCATCAACGATTACGTTTCTGCCATCCACATCAACAGTGAGTCCTTCAAATGTGTGGCTATTGCTTTCTTTTCCCTTATATCGTTCTAAACATACTTTAATTCTAGCCATTAATTCTTTCGGTGAAAATGGTTTTACAACATAATCAACAACACCAAGTTCAAAACCAAATAATTTATCATATTCTTCACCTCGAGCTGATACCATAATGATAGGTACATCGCTATGTTGTTTGATTTGTTTGCATACTGAAAAACCATCCACCTTCGGCATCATAACATCAAGAATAATACAATCAAACTTTTCTTTTGAAACAATATCTAATGCTTCCAAGCCATCCGCAGCTTCAACGACTGTATATCCATTTAACACACAATATTCTTTTAAAACATTGCGAATTAACGCTTCATCATCAACAATTAATATTTTACTCATGTGTTACCTCCAGACACTTTTACTTCCACTAATTTTTGTAAAACACAAGAACCTCGCTTATCCATTTTACCACTAAATGTGACAAGTTGTCCTTTTTTCAATGTATTTATGCACCTCTGATATAACTGTGGCATCATCACCACATCAAACGATGCAGTTTCATCACTTAAAACAAGAAATGCCATCATATCACCTTTTTTTGTGCGGTGATTTTTTATCGTCGATACAATACCAAATCCTTCCACATATCCTTCTTCTTTCGTTAGTTCATAGAGTGATTTACCAGTATAATTGCTTTGTTGTTTTAATAACATTGTTGGATGATCACTAAAATAAAATCCTAACGCATTTTTTTCACGTTCACATCGTTCCATTAACGTATCACTCGCTAATTGAACGATAGGCTTAGAAACTAAACTTTCATCAATAAGCGGACCATCTTTTGTTTCAATGCGAATCAAATCCGCATAATTTATCGCCGCATCAAGTGACATTAACATCGTCTTACGAGAATGATTAAACCCGTCCATTGCTCCTGCATCAATGAGTGACTCGATAACTCTTCGCTGAATCCCACGCAAACTTAATCGTGCTACACATTGAAAATAGTTTTCAAAGACACCTCTTTCTTGTTCTGCCATAATTTCTTTTACCGTACTCATACCAACATTTTTAATACCATTTAAAGGATAACGTAACCCTTCTTTTTCAATGATAAAGCGATCTTTACTCACTGATATCGACGGAGCTAAAATTAATACCTTACGTTCTTTACATTCGTTGATAACTTCATCACGCTTTGCCTCCGATTGAAGAGAGCTATTCAGTAAGGCTTGATAGTAAGGTATTGGGAAATTAGCTTTTAAATACGCTAATTGATAGGCAATCAGCGAATATGCTACCGAATGAGCTTTATTAAAACCATATCCAGCAAATTTACTGATGAGTTCAAACAGTTCTAATGGTACTTTATCACCATAACCCATTTCTTTGCTTCCTTTAAGAAAATCAGATTTTAAACTATCCAATTCTTTTTGATTTTTCTTTGACATCGCTTTTCTTAAAATATCCGCTTTACCTAATGAAAAACCAGCAATCTTCTGAGCGATTTGCATAATCTGTTCTTGATAAACAATAACACCATACGTATCCATTAAAATTGGTTTTAAATCATCATGATAATAGTGAATCTTAGGAAAATTAGCTTTTGATTGTAAATACAAGGGAATATTTTCCATTGGTCCTGGTCGATACAAAGCAATCGTTGCGACAATATCATTAAAACATGACGGTTTAATCCGTTTTAATAAACTTTTCATTCCATCCGATTCTAATTGGAAAATACCAACTGTATCGCCATCAGCGATCAAAGAGAATGTTTTTTTGTCTTCTAAACTAATTTTTGATAAATCAAAAGGTTGTTGTTCATTAATACTACATACAATATCATTGAGCATCGTTAAATTACGTAAACCAAGAAAATCCATTTTAATAAGACCAAGCTGTTCTAAATGTTCCATCGACCACTGACACACATAATTTTGTTGACCATCATCTAATAATGGAACGACTGACACCAATTCTTTTTCACTTAAAATAACACCAGCCGCATGGGTGGAGGTATGACGAGGAAATCCTTCAAGTGATAGTGCCATTTGATAAACTTCTTGCAAACTTTTATTAACATCAATATACTTTTTAAATGTCATCGACTGTTTATACGCTACTTCAAGGGTCATTTTAGGCGTATTAGGAACATTTTTACATAACATATCCAATTCACGGGCATTAACCTCTAATGACTTACCAACATCCCTTAATACCTGTCGAGCAGCTAATGTTCCATAAGTAACAATATGACACACATGACTACTGCCATATTTCTTTTTAACATAATCGAACACTTCATCACGACGATTATCTGGAAAATCAATATCAATATCCGGCATTGAAATACGTTCCGGATTTAAAAAACGTTCAAACACTAAATTAAACTGCAATGGATCAACATGAGTAATTCCTAAACAATAAGCTACTAGCGATCCTGCAGAACTTCCTCTACCTGGTCCAACTAAAATACCGGAAGACCGGGCAAAACGAACAACATCGTATACAATTAAAAAATAATCTTCAAACGACATCGAAATAATAACATCTAGTTCCATTTTTAAACGTGATACATAAGAAACAGGAACATCCGTTGTTTGCAGACGTTTTTTTAATCCGGCCAAACACAATTGTTTTAAATAATCAACGCGACTTCCCTTTTCTAAAGGAAAAGTCGGTAATGTCGTCACTTCCACTGGAAATTGTATAAAACACATCGATGCAATCTCTTCACTGCGTCGACAACATTCTTCACCATACAATTGAAGCATTTCATCATTCGATAAAATATAACGATTAGCTAAGGTTATAAAAGAATTATCACGAAATTTACGTCCTAGACGAATAGAACTAATCATGCGATATCGTCGATAATCTTCTTTACGTTCATAATATATTTTATGGACTGCCACTGTAGGAATGTGTAACTCATCACAACATTTTTTTAAAAATTCATTTTTTTCACGCCAAAAAGGAATATCATTCATCGATATAGCAACATCAAAGTCACACAAAGAATCGTGTAACATCCTTAAACCATCCATTAATTGTTCTTTGTTCTCATGAATAATGTCTTTTTCAAAAGGACCATCTTCACCATACACAATAATAAAACAATCCGTTGATGCTCCTTGTAACTCGGAAAAATCAATGAAACCTTTACTGCTTAACGTTGATAATCGCATACAACGTTTAAAGCCATCATTGTTTTTAGCAAGTATTAAAAAAGGAATATTTTTTTCATTATAACGAACAGCTATCTCTACGCCAATGATAGGCTTAATCGACTGTTTCATCGCTTCGTTATAAAACTCCATTGCCCCATGCAAGTTATTAAAATCAGTACAGCAAACAGACGAAAACCCCAACTTTTTACTATAAGTAACAAGGTTGGTTATCGTGATTGTACTATCTAATAATGTATAATAACTACGTGCATGTAAATGAACTGTCATAACAATACCTCGCATCCATTTTAACACATTTTATAAATAATTTTAAATTTATAAAGTTTAACCTCTTTTTTTATCAATATATCGTATTTTGTGATAGAATATACTCGGAGTCTTTGGAGGTTTAGCATGGACGAAAAAGAAAAAATAGTGAAAAACAATTCTGTTAAAACAGACAGAAAGAATACAACCGCAACAAAAACAAGACAAAGTTCACAAGAAGTAGCTACAAAAAAAGCTCCTTCTAAAAAAGGAACAAGAAAAAAAAGAAACACTAAGAAAACAACTGAACAAGTTGTTTTAGTTGTGCCACACAAAGAAAATAAGAGTCAAGATAAACAAACTGATTTATTACTTGTTTTAGATCATCATGAACAAGAAATAGCACAAGTTGACGATAAAAAAACAAATTTCACAGATGAAATTATTGAATTAGATGATAATTCTAGCATAAACAACAGTGATGATGTAAAGGAAGTAACTAATGTTGACATCGACAATAGTACTACTGAAGAGAAGGATGAAATTTCTGAACAGTCCTTACAAGAGAAAGAAGAGCTTAAAACTAACAGCGATGATGTTATAGAAAAAGATGATGATTCTAGCATAAACAACAGTGATGACGTAAAGGAAGTAACTAATGTTGACATCGACAATAGTACTACTGAAGAGAAGGATGATATCTCTGAACAGTCCTTACAAGAAAAAGATGATACTAATTCTACTGATAATAATGACAAGCTACCTGAAAGCTCTATACATGATGAAACAAAAGAAAAATGTGACAGCGACGATGCTGAAAGCATAGAAACAGTAGTGTCTAAACCACTAGACAATGAAGAAATCGATGATAATGCAAACAATAAAAAAATTAAACGAAAAAGCAAAAAATCATCCATGACTTCCATTATTATCGCTGCCATTATTTATTTATGTATCTTCGCTGGACTTATTGTTGGAATCGGTGTTCTGTATTTAGGTAAACAAATGATTGATTCATCTCCTGAATTAAAAACTACCGATTTTGTGAGTTTAGAATCGACAAAAATATATGATGGTAATGACATCTTGCTTGATGAAATTGGTGCTTTCTTACGTGAAAATATTAGTTATGATGATATACCTCAATCAGTTATCGATGCATTTGTGTCAATAGAAGATTCTCGTTATTTTGAACACAAAGGTTTCGATGTCCCTCGATTTACAAAAGCAATTTTAGAAAATTTAAAAACGATGAGTTTTGGCCAAGGTGGTTCTACCTTCACCATGCAATTAGTAAAAAATACGTACTTTACTGTTGATTCTATCGATAAATCAACAGTTGCGGAGAAAAAAATTGATCGTAAAGTTCAAGAAATCTATTTAGCAACGAAATTAGAACAAGAATTATCAAAGAAAGAAATTATTGAATTATATTTAAATAAGTTAAATTTTGGTGGCAATATTCGAGGTATTCAAAAGGCATCCTTATTCTATTTCGGTAAACAAGTAAACGAACTAACATTATCTGAAGGTGCCCTTCTAGCCGGTATTATCAATCGTCCAAATGCGTATAATCCATATAATTTCTTAGACTATGCGACAAAAAGACGAAACACTGTCCTTGATATGATGGTATATCATGGCTACATAACAGCCGATGAAGCTGAACTTGCTAAAGCTGTAAAAGTTGAAGATTGTTTAGTTGGCGAAGAAAAAACGTACATTAGTGACTCAAAATATCAAAGTTATGTTGATGCGGTGATTGAAGAAGCTAGAGACTTAACTGGTAAAGACCCTGCCCTTGCTGGCATGAAAATTTATACTCACTGCAATAGAGATGTTCAAGTTGTTATTGACAACATTCAAAATAGTAAAACAGATATCGTCTTCCCTGATGAATTAATGCAAATTGCTTTAATTTCAATCAACAACCAAACTGGTGCGATTATCGGTATTGGTGGCGGTCGAAATTATGATGGTGGTGCACGTTTATTAAATCGTGCTACATCTCAATTCAAACAACCAGGTTCATCGGTTAAACCATTTCTATCCTATGCATTAGCATTTGAACACTTGTATTGGTCTAATCAACATGTTTTAACAGATAGACCTATGACATATCGTGGCGCAAGTAAAGTAATGAAAAACTTTGATGGTAAATATCGTGGTGATGTTCTTATTTCTCAAGCATTTGCTCAATCATTAAATATTCCCGCAATTCAAACATTACAAGACGTCATTGATGCAGTAGGTAAAGATGCGGTTGCGGATTACTTAAATTCAATTGGCTTTACTCGTGTTAACCGTAAAAACTTTGATATAAGTTATGCGATTGGTGGTACAACATTTGAAACCACAGTGAAAGAAATGGCTGGAGCTCATGCCATGATTATAAACAAAGGTGTTTACAACAAACCTCATACCATTAGAAAAATAGTATTATCCGATGGTACTGAAATTTATCCTAATGATTTAAATAAACCAGTGTTAAGTACAGGTTCTGCTTATTTAGCTTCACAATTAATGAGATTTGCCGTTGAAGGTCCTTATTTTAACTATATGCAAATATTAAAAAGAAATTATCCGGTATACGCTAAATCAGGTACTACCGATTGGGGTAGTGATGGATTACGATTTAATATTCCCAAAGGTGCAGCAAAAGATAAATGGATGTTGTCATCCTCTACAACCTTTACTAATGGTGTATGGCTTGGATATGATAAAGGTATTAAAAATAAACAAACTTATTTTACTGCTTATAAATCATCACTCAACCTTCCAGGTAAAATTAATAAATTATTAATGGATACCGTTGAAAAAACAATTGATTACACTCCACCTGCAGTAGAAAAACCAGATGATATTGAAAACATTACATATGTGTTAGGATCCTGGCCATATGCAACCCCACAAGAATGGGTAGGTCAATCGGTCACCGCTGAAATTAGAAAAGGTCACCCTGCATTAACCTCAATTGATGCTAGTACACCAAAAGATGTTGGCGTTGCCTTAAGTGACTTAACCGTTTCGTACGCTGAAGATGGCAACTTACATGTTGTATGGCATGCAAGTGGTACATGTTCTGATGGCATTAAAGATTTAACACTAAATGATGGTCGCAATTATGTACCAGCTAGTGGTGCTTGTATATTCGATGCTGTATCCCTCAGTGGTGCCTTTAGCTATTATGGTACTGTTTACGTCAATGAAGTGGCAGTTGCTAATATAACTGGATCTAGAGGTGTCTACCATGGAATTCCAGCAAATTTAGATGGTAGTGTTAAAGTTTGTGGTGGTTATTCTTATAACAATACACAAAGTAATACTGTTTGTTCCTATTTAGGCTATTAAAAAATCGATAAGTTAACTTATCGATTTTTTAATTGCGGTGAAATCGTTATTTGTAAGCGTGAACGGATTGGTGAATAACGGACTACTATGTTTCGATTGTTGCTTGACCCCATTACATTGCATTGTTCACGAATATCGACCATCTCAAAGATATCGCGATAGTTTGAAGTTGATGTATCGACATACATATCATAAACACCAACCGGAAGTGATGATGTATCAAGTTGAACATCAAAACAAGAATTACTATAATAACCAGGTGTTTCATTTCGCATTGCTGCAAAATCAGCACTACATGCCTTAATCACTGTAGGATAGACATACGTTTGACCATCACTTCCAACTAAAACAATGGAAGTTGATACGTTATCATTGCTTGTTGTACTTACTGCATGCATAAAAGCATACCCATCAATATGAACGACATTTTCATTGACTTTCATTGTTGAATAACCAAAGAATGAATTTCTAACTGAGTTCTTATGAATAAGATTAAAATCAAGTTGTGATTTTTCTTTGCTAATCGCTAATTGATTATTACCTAGATAATGGCGGAATAATCGATAAACAGTATCCTCTGTCGTACTAGTTTTATCCATAAATGTTGAATCACAATAGATAATCTGACGACGTGACATCGAACCGTTATTAATTTCAATCCAAGCTTCATAATTTCCGTTTGCTACAGAAGACAAATCAATAATACAATGATACAAGCTATATGTGTTATCCATCGTATCTTTACTTGTCGTCGCGTTAAATGGGATCATTTCTTGCGTTTCTTTGTTTTTTAACACAATTCGATGAGTTGTTTGACTTAATTGTTGTTCATTATTAATCTGTGCTTTACCTTCAATTGTCCATATCGAATTAGTTAGTGATGATGAACTATTATGAATAATCGGAATATATGCAGCTGGTTTTTCTTTTACGGAGAAAACAAGCGTTTTATTAACAAACTTAAAGGTATATAGACGATTGTTTAATTCAAATTCGATTGGTAATGTAGATAGAGCAGCATCTGTAATAATTGATGTATCATTAAATTGACTAAGAGAACTATATGATGTCTTGATATTGATTGAATAGTCACCAAGTAATAATTTACTAAGATCAATTGGTGAAACAGCAAAGGTACACTTATCATTTGTTACTTTCGTTGTTGTAGCATTAAAACTTGTTTCTTTAAAATATTGATCAACAAGTTGCACTGTATGACTTATTTTATTGGTATCAGTGACAAATATTCCTGGACGATACCCTTCTCCTTGAATCACTAAGTTATTATTTTCAAAAGCAAGTTTCGATATCGTCAATACAAAGTTTCCTGTAGGATAGTTTCCAACGATTTGAGCTGGTAAAATTTTATTCACTAATTGCAGTTCATTTTCTTTTACATACCCTACACTATTGTTCCATAAATAGTTTTCAAATGGTGCAACGATTCCATCATTTCGATGTCGAATTAACGACCCATCCAACCGTTTACCATTTGGAATCGATATTTTATACCAAGCACCTTCTTTTGATAAAACTGTCACCATCATATTATTTTGATACGTAGAACCATACTCTGTTGTAAACAATGGTGCTCCACCAATCGATGTATAAACAGTTGTTTTATAGTATGGGATATATCCCATGGATGTTTGATGCGTATCGTATAAATTCCCATTAAAATTGTTCGCTATTTTATCTAATTCATAGGCTATTGCGGCTATTTTATAGCCCCAATAAGGATCACTCGCATATTTTACATTAAATCCTGATCCCTTATTACCGACATGACTACCAAAATAACGTGCATCATAAATATCACTATATCCACGTAAATTAATGCCCATATGTTCTAAAATACCTTGGCGAACAGTAGGAAAATAACTAGCAGAATCGGGATTACTATCATAAGCATTCCAACCAAATAAATTATTTCGCGTCATTGCATAATTACTTGTACCATATGCTGACTCTAAACACGCCATCGCAAAGACAATAGCCGCATTACTACCATATAATTCTTGCCCCTCTAAAAAGACTGATCCTTGATTAAATAATTTACCATATTCTTTTTGTTTATTAATCAATAATTGATTATAGGCACTTACAGGAATTTTACTCTTCGTACGCAGTGATAAAAATTGATAATAATTATAATACGTATTTACCTTATTTAAACACCTGCGATCTGAATAAAAATTGTATCCATCAAAACTATAGTAAACATCATTAACCTTCATCCAATCAGCAGCTAAACCCACTACCATTGTATATTCTGCAGGATATGTTGTACTATTCGCCCAACCACTATACGCTTTAAAGACTAAATCTTTATACGCTCCATTTTGTACTACGGTATAATGCGATTGATACACACGAACCCAAAACGGATATTCGTTAGCACCTGTTCGATCATTACCTCCAAGTAAAATGGCTTGATTGCGTTCCATTATTTTAGTTGGAACCAAATCCACATTGTTTAAATCAACAAATCCTCTAAAGCCGGTAAGCATTATCTCAATTTTACCGTTACCATCACCATAATAACTTGTTGTATCGAAGTAGCCAAGTTCACGATGTTTTGTTACATAGGTTGTTTTTTGATTTGCAACATTTGTTTCAAATTGAGTAATTGTCAATGTTGAAGAATTAGAACGTGCCGGATAACTAATAGCAATCCCAGAATTCATCGCTATAATCGATGTTGGACTTTCACTACGTCCGTGGCGGATAACAGCATCAACACCACTATTTTTCATTACATTTTTGGCTTTGATAAAATCATTATAACAGCCTATAAGCGTAAATCCACCTTGATCATTTACTGTGTCAACTTCAAATGTAGAACAATTCATCGGATATTCACTAGAAGCTTGTACTATCTTTGGTGTATAAACATAACAAGACAGCATACATACAATACTAAGTATACCTTTAATGATTCTTTTTATCATACACCCTCCTTAATTTAAATTTATACGCACATCAATAGTTTCTGCTTTTCCTCTAATTTTTAAACGAACAATGCCTTTATATACTACCGAAGATTCATGTGGTTGATAGGCAATAAAGAATAAATCACCAACATCTTCTTCTTTTATCGTTACTCCAATAATATTTTTAAATTTAAGTGATTGAATACTATTATCCAACGCCATCATCACTTCACCTTTTTCATCAGGAATGTACGAAGCTTCATCAATAATAATACTATCACCCCACAACGATACTACTTTTATACGCATTGAATACACTTGAACCGTTGAAGGAAAATTCATCTCTGAACCATTTTGTTCAAATGGATCCCCAGTACAATTAACCGCTTGAGAAACAACCATTTGAAATGTTTTTCCATCACTCACAACATCATTTGCTTTATACCATAAATTTTCTGATGTTCCTTTAGGATTTTTAAGCGAAAAGCTCTTTTTTTCGTTATTCAACCTATTTGTAACACTTATTTCAGTAAGATTTTTATCGATAACTGGAATAAATATCGAAGCTTCACAGGTTGTATCCGTTGAAATAATACTAAACCATACATTCTGTTTTCCTAAATATAAATTATTTTTTTCTAATTGAGCAACATAGCGTTCAACAGCATCTAATTGAATATTTTCACTTGTAATAAAGTTTGAAAGCGGTAAATGAATCGATGTTGTCGATTTGACCTTTATTTTAGCAATAATAAAACGAAAATCAACTTCTTTCACTTCATAAACAGTATAATCCATCCAATCAACTTGAACCGTTTCTTCTTTGCTTACAATTGGCTTTTCTTGATTTGGTTTCATTAATTCTGGTTGTTTTTCTGCTTTTTTCGTCGCTGTAATCATAAAAATACCACCAGATATTACTAAAGCAATTAAAATAACTAAGACGAGGATGATTCTTTTTCTAATTTTCATATTCTACCTCCCTAGTATCAAAAATCACACAACTGTGTGATTAAATAATTCCATTTGGATTATTACGTTGAAAATTCCAACCATCTTGACACATTTCATCAATATTATATTGTGCACTCCACCCTAAAAGTTCTTTCGCTTTTGTTGTGTCCGCAAAACATGTCGCTATATCACCAGGTCTTCTATCCATAATTTTGTATGGAATTTCCTTACCACACGCCTTAGCAAATGCATCTTTTACTTGAAGAACACTATATCCATTTCCTGTACCTAAATTAACCGCTTCAACACCTTTATGTTCTAACGCATACTCGAGTGCTTTAATATGTCCTAACGCTAAATCAACAACATGAATATAATCACGAACACCTGTTCCATCAATTGTTGGATAATCATTTCCCCAAACACGTAAATAATCACGTTGTCCTGTCGCTACTTGTGCAACATATGGAACAAGATTGTTAGGAATACCATTAGGTGTTTCACCTAATAGACCACTTTTACAAGCTCCGATTGGATTGAAATAACGCAACAACATCACACTTAATTCACTATCAGCATGACTTGCATCTTTTAAAATTTGTTCGTTGTACAATTTTGTCGTACCATATGGATTGGTTGTACTAAGTGGGAAATCTTCTTTAATAGGAACCGTATGAGGGTCACCATACACGGTTGCGCTTGAGCTAAAGACAATCACTTTAACATTAAACTCACTCATTACTTCATATAAATTGATACTTCCAGAAATGTTGTTACGATAATACACCAAAGGAATTTCTACTGACTCTCCTACTGCTTTATATCCAGCAAAATGAATAACAGCATCAAATTTATTTGCCTTAAACACTTCTCTTAATCCTTCTTTATCACAAATATCTACTTTATAAAAATCTGGTCGAATTGATGTGATTGTTTCAATACGATCCAACACTTTTTCATTTGAATTATAGTAGTTATCAATAATAACCACTTTATAGCCTGCACGTTGTAATTCAACGACTGTATGACTGCCAATATATCCTGTTCCACCTGTGACACAAATTGTTTTCATATTATTTCCTCCTTTATGATTTTATCATATTTATCTATTGAAAACATTGACCAATTTTATTTTTACCCCATCCATTTAAGAATTCAATCGCACTCGATGTATTTTTACCTTCAACTTGAAGTTTAGACACTAATAAATATCCATCAAGACAACAAATAGCAACATTCTTATCGATTGACAATAATTGTCCTATTTCATACGAATGTTGTTCTTCTTTAAATGATACCTGGTGAAATTTAATTTTTTTATCGGCCAAAATAGCATAACCAACTGGCCAATCAATTAATCCACGCGCATGATTATACACTTCAAGTACCGGGCGATTAAACGATATTCTTTCATTATCTTTACTTATATTATAAGCATAGCTTACTAAATCTTCATCTTGTTTTACTGATGGTTGTTGTTGAAGAATAATTGCAGGAAGTACTTCCAATAAACATTCTTGACCACATTGTATTAAACGATGATACACATCAATCATTGTATCTTCTAATAAAATAGGAACTTTCTTTTGATAATACATATCTCCAGCATCCATTTTTTCAACCATTTTCATAATGGTAACACCAGTCTCACTACATCCATCAATGACTGCTTTATGAATTGGAGCGCCACCTCGATAAGCAGGAAGAAGTGAAGCATGCACATTGATACACCCTAGTTTTGGATACTCCAACAGTGCTTTAGGAACAATTTGACCATATGCACACGTCACAATTAAATCTGGTTTATAGTGTAACACCTCATCATAATCAGTCTTTATATTCAATGGCTGAACAACTGGAAGTTGATGTTGTTTCGCTAATTGTTTCACTGGTGTTTCTTCAATTAGTTGTTTACGCCCTACTTTTTTATCAGGCTGAGAAACAACTGCCACTACATTTAACTTCATATCGAGTAAAGTTTCTAAAATACCACATGCAAAAATGGGAGTTCCCATAAAAATTACATTAATATCCGTCATTTTATTCATCACCTCTATACGATTATAACATGCTTAGTTGCTTTTTACATGATGTTTTGGTATAATCTTAAAGGTTAAGCAGGAGGTATATCATGGCTAACATCAAATCACAAAAAAAACGTGCAATTACAAATCTTAAAACTCAACACGAAAAAGCTGGGGAAAAAACAGCTCTTAAAACTGCCATTAAAGATGTTTTAAAAGCAGTAACTGAAAATGATAAAGAAAAAGCAACTGTTGCTTTAAGCAAAGCTAATTCTTTATTAGACAAATCAATTACTAGCCATATCAAACATGGCAATTATGTTGCTCGTCAAAAATCACGTTTAGCTAAAGCTGTTAATTCACTTTAGTAAAAAAAATACTTTAATAAAGTATTTTTTTTATGGCTTGTAACTTATTTTTTAATTGTGTTTGTTTTGAAATAGATAATGAATGTTGTAATAACTGTTCAATAGAATCAGCTTGTTGCTTATAATATTGAACAAAACAATCACTTTTTTCCATTTTTAACAATGGACCAAACATATAATCATCATCATTATAATCATTCTTTGTACCATAAGTAACAACGACTATTTGATAAATAAAACCATCCTCTACTATTTTTTCATCAACTATCGAAAACGATTGTTCATTTAACCATCTGCGTAATTGTTCCACTTGTTTATTAACTTGAATAACAATTCTTTTTAGTTTTTTAGCTTTTTCAATATCGTTTTGAATAATTGTTTTTACTGTTGCAAAACCCATGCCTGCCATAACAACCGTATCAACATCATCCGGTAGCTTATCGAAGCCATCGCTTAAAATAGTAACGATGTCCTCCTGAAAACCACGTTCAACAATATTTTTCTTTGCCGCCTCTAATGGCCCTTTTTTATTATCCATCGCATAACATTTTTTAGAAATACGATTTTCCGTTAATATAATCGGTAAATATGCATGATCACAACCAATATCTGCGACAATGGAATCTTTTTCGATGCAACTGGCAATCGTAGCTAATCGACTCATCGAGCAAAATCACCTACACGTTTTGACCGTAATGGATGACGCAATTTTCGTAACGCTTTCGCTTCAATTTGACGAATTCTTTCTCGCGTTACATCAAATATTTTACCAACCTCTTCAAGTGTTCTAGTTTTTCCATCATACAATCCAAACCGTAAAATTAACACTCGACGTTCACGTTCCGTTAAGTAATCCAACAAGTTATTTATTTCTGCTTTTAATAATTGATTGTTCGCATACTGTTCAGGGCTTAAAGCATCTTTATCTTCAATAAAATCACCTAAATGTGAATCATCTTCTTCACCAATCGGTGTTTCAAGTGAAACAGGATCTAAGGCAATTCGTTGAATTTCACGTACTTTCTCCGGTGTAATTCCTTCCATTCTTTCCGCGATTTCTTCTGCTGAAGGATCACGTCCAAATTCCTGAACTAATTGACGTTGAATTCTTGTCAGTTTATTGATTGTTTCAACCATATGAACTGGAATACGAATTGTTCTTGCTTGATCAGCAATGGCACGAGTAATCGCTTGACGTATCCACCATGTCGCATACGTTGAAAACTTAAACCCTTTTGTATAATCAAATTTTTCTACTGCTTTCACTAGACCCATGTTACCTTCTTGAATTAAATCTAAAAATAACATTCCTCGTCCAACATATTTTTTAGCGATGGAAACAACCAAACGAAGGTTTGCTTGAATTAAACTATTTCGTGCTTCTTCATCGCCATTTTCAATCGCTTTTGCTAAAATTAATTCATCGTCACCTTTTAATAAAGGAACACGACCAATTTCTTTTAAATACATTTTTACTGGATCATTGACACGAATGTTGCTTGATTGAGTATATGCTGGGTCAAAGACATGTTTATCAACGCCATCAAGATCTTCTTCTAAAATATCTTCACTGACAAAAGCTACATCATCATCGTCATCGCCAAGATCACCAATTTCTTCTACATCGTCATCATCACTAATTTCAATATTTTCCGTTTTAAACCATTCATATAATTCTTCTACATCATTATCTTCTAAATCAAGATGTTCTAATGAATCTAAAACAGTTTTTTGAAAAATTACTTTTTCATCTGAATATATTTTTTTATAATCTTCTTTTAAATCATCCAATGTTTTAATTTGACGATTTTTACCTTTTCCAACGGAAGTTTCTATTTTAAGTGGTGTTTTTTTGGTAGAAGGATCACTCTTTCTTTTTGTCATCGGTTTATCCTTTCTATTAATTTTTATCTACAAAATCACGTAATTTTTTAGAACGGTTAGGATGTTTTAATTTACGGATAGCTTTCGCTTCAATTTGACGAATTCTTTCACGTGTTACATTAAAGTCTCTACCTACTTCTTCTAATGTTCTTGTACGTCCATCATACAAGCCAAAACGTAAGCGCAACACCTTTTCTTCACGTTCCGTTAAGTCTTGTAGTACATTATTAATTTCATCCTTTAATAGTTGATTATTCGTGTATTGATCAGGACTTAAAGCATCTTTATCTTCAATAAAATCACCTAAATGTGAATCATCTTCTTCCCCAATCGGTGTTTCTAATGAAATAGGATCAAGCGCAATCTTTTGAATTTCACGAACTTTTTCCGGTGTAATTCCTTCCATTCTTTCCGCTATCTCTTCTGCTGAAGGATCACGTCCAAATTCTTGTACTAACTGACGTTGAATTCTTGTCAGTTTATTAATCGTTTCCACCATATGAACCGGAATACGAATCGTTCTAGCTTGATCAGCAATAGCACGCGTAATCGCTTGACGTATCCACCATGTCGCATACGTTGAAAATTTATACCCTTTCGTATAATCAAATTTTTCGACAGCCTTAATTAAACCCATGTTGCCTTCTTGAATTAAATCTAAAAACAACATTCCGCGACCAACATATTTTTTCGCAATCGATACAACTAAACGTAAGTTTGCTTGAATCAGTTTTTCTCGTGCTTCTGCATCACCATTTTCAATGGCCTTCGCAATAATTAATTCTTCTTCAGTTTTAAGAAGTGGCACTCTACCAATTTCTTTTAAATACATTTTTACAGGGTCATTAATACGAGTATTCACAGATTCCGTATAGGCAATATCAAAAACATGTTTATCAACTTCTTCAATGCTATCCTCACTAATCAAATCAGCATCATCTTCCATATCATCAAGTTCTAAAACATCATCTTCATTGGTAATATCAATATTTTCCGTTTTAAACCATTCAAACAATTCCTCTAAGTCATTATCATCCATCTCTAAATGTTGAAGCGCATCCATCACATCTTTTTGATAAATAATTTGATCATCACTAGAGAGTTGTTTAAACTCTTCTTTAATTTCTTCGATCGTTTTAAGTTGTTTTCCCTTACCACTTTTTGTTGACATACCTTTGTTTTCTTTACCCATAGTAAATCCTCCACTTTCTACCGCTTAACTTTAATTCATTTCTTCTAATAGTTTTCTTAATTGAAGCAAACTAGTTTGATATTCATCAATAATTGATGCTTTATCCACAAGTAATGGTGATTGAAGCTTACTTTTCAATTGATTAATTTTTTCTTCTAACATCCATTGTTTAACTCGTGAAATTGCACCTCTAATAACATTTTCATCAAATTCTTTCGGTAATAATTCATTTCCTTCTAAATCTAATACTTTTAACTTAACACTTTGTTCTTGAAACATATCCAACAATGAAGACAATTTAACATCGTTGTATTTACGATATTCATCAATAATCATCATCGCAATCGCTTGATATTCTTTATCGATTAGAAAACCTAGTTCATTTTTAAAAATATCAACCGCCACATTACTATGCAACATTTGCGAACATATTAATTCCTCAGCACTTAAACGACCAGTTTTTGAGGATATTTTTAATGTCGCTTTAGGTTTTTTAGCAACATGATTGATCGTATTTGTTTGCGTTGACTTTAATTGAATTTTAAAACCGGTTATCGATTGAAGTTGATGTAAAAAATTTTGTTTATCAAAATCATCATGCCATTTTTCTATTTCAATTAAACATTTTTCCGCAAATTCCTTTTTTTCACTGTAATTATCCAAATTTGTTCGTTTTAAATACGTATTAAATACAAATTCCAACCACGTTATTTCTTTATTGATCACTTGACTCAATGCCTCTTTACCGTGCTGTCGTAATAATTCATCAGGATCAAGACCAGTATCATTTTGCACAATGGATACGACCATACCTAATTTATTCGCCATTTCAGCTGCTTTAAATGTCGCATTTTGTCCTGCTGTATCCCCATCATAACAAAATACGACAGTATTACAACATTGTTTAATCAATTGAAGTTGTTCAATGGTACACGCTGTGCCAAGAGTCGCCACAGCGTTTAAAAGGCCTAGTTGATAAAAGGCAATCACATCGATGACGCCTTCCGTTATGTATACCTTGTTTTCTTTACGCGCCATAGCTTTTGCGCGATGATAATTATAAACAACTTTACCTTTTGTATATAATAACGTTTCACTAGTATTGATATATTTACTCGTATTACTATCAAGACTGCGTGCTGTAAAAGCAATTGGATTGCCTTGAGCATCCCAAATTGGAAATAGAAGACGTTGATAAAAAACATCATGAAGCCCATAGTCATTCATACGAGCAATATTAACATCAATACAATCACTTTCTGAATAACCTTTTTTTACTAAGAAATTTAATACCTCATCATTACTACCATTGTATCCTATTCGAAAGGTATCTATCACATCTTGATTAAATCCACGTTTAGTGCAATAAGATAAAATTTCACTATATGACGGAGTTTTTAAAGCATACATCGTATATTTAATCATTTCATTCAATAATTTATAATATTTGGCTTTTGGACTTTCTTTTATTTCTAGTGAAGGAGTAATAGATAATGGAAACGATACAATTTCCGCTACTTTAACAACCGATTCAACAAAAGAAATATGTTCATAATCACTAACAAAAGTGAACACATTACCACCATGTTGACAAGCAAAGCAGCGATAGATTTGCTTATCAACAGAAATAGATAACGATGGAGAATGATCATCATGAAATGGACAAACCGCTACATATCCTTTTCCTTGTTTAGTGACAGGAATATAATGACTAATCACTTCGACAATATCAGCCTTATCTCTTAATTCATTTATCTCACTTTCACTAAACCTCATTCTACTGCCTCCTTTAATAGTCAATAGCTTGTAAAATCATACCCTTTAAGTCAGAAATTTTAACTCTTTCTTGTTCCATAGAATCACGATGACGTACCGTAACACAACCATCATTTTCGGTTTCAAAGTCAATCGTGATACAGAATGGTGTTCCAATCGCATCTTGACGACGATAACGTTTTCCAATACTTCCTGATTCATCATAGTCACAAACAAATGATTTAGCTAAATCTTCATAAATCGCAAATGATTTATCGCTTAACTGTTTGCTTAATGGAAGAATAGCTGCTTTAACTGGAGCTAACATCGGTGAAAAACGTAGTACAATACGAGTATCTTTTTCTAATTCTTCTTCATCATACGCATCCGCAAAGAACATTAAAAATAATCGTTCTACACCAACCGCAGGTTCTACACAATAAGGAATGTATTTTTCATTTGTTGTTGGATCTAAGTATTCCATATTCACTTTCGAATATTCCATATGTTGTTTTAAGTCATAATCTGTACGATCAGCTATACCCCAAATTTCACCCCAACCAAATGGGAATTTGTATTCAATGTCACATGTTCCTACTGAATAGAAACTTAATTCTTCCGGTGTATGATCTCTAAATCGTAAATTTTCGCTCTTATTACCATTTAATGATAAAATCCAATCCATACAAAACTTTTTCCAATATGCATACCATTCTAAATCTGTTCCCGGTTTACAAAAGAATTCTAGTTCCATTTGTTCAAATTCACGCGTTCTAAAAATAAAGTTACCTGGTGTAATTTCATTTCTAAATGATTTACCAATTTGACCAATACCAAAAGGAATTTTTTTACGCATCGAACGTTGCACATTTTTAAAGTTAACAAACATTCCTTGTGCTGTTTCTGGGCGTAAATAAATAGCACTTTTACTATCTTCTAATATTCCTTGAAATGTTTTAAACATCAAGTTAAATTGACGTATATCAGTAAAATCATGAGCACCACAATCAGGACAGCTAATATTTTCATTTTTAATATACGCTGACATTTGATCAAAACTCCAACCTTCCGTAGTCACTTTACCATCAGTTGCTTGTTCAATTAAATGGTCAGCACGGTGGCGAACTTTACATTTTTTACAATCCATTAATGGATCAGAAAAACCACTTAAATGACCAGAAGCTTCCCATACTTTTGGATTCATTAAAATAGCTGCTTGAATACCTACATTATTAGGATTTTCTTGGATAAATTTTTTCCACCAAGCTTTTTTAATATTGTCTTTTAGTTCAACACCCAACGGTCCAAAATCCCATGTATTACTAAGACCACCATATATTTCTGACCCTTGAAATACAAATCCCGAACTCTTTGCGTGACTAACAATTTTGTCAAATGTTTTTTCCATGATTTATTCTCACTTTCATATTTAATCATCTTATAATATACCACATCTAATAACAAATAGTCAATTTTCCATCTTTTAAAAAAATACCATTTTCGTGGTATTTTCTTATACACATGTCAATAAAAATTCCCAAGAAGATACTTGTATTCCGCTATGATAAAACAAGAAATCTTTACATAACATACAATCTGCCATACTCCATGGCCCATAGTTTTTTAAAATATCAACGTGTTCAAGTGTTGCTTTATTAATTAGACGGAATCGTTTCAATAAAATAACATCCACATTTTTTTCCATCAATTCTTTTCGACAGTTTTCACAAATAAATCCACCTTCATCAATACTAATGGATGATATTTTTACATCACCACAAGCTACACATTCATCAACCATTGGTGAAAAACCAATAAGTTGTGAACATGTTGATAAAAATAGCGCCAATAACAGTAATTTATCACTAGTAGGTAATAATCGTTCATACATAAACGTTAATAAATGTAGAAAAGCTTGAGGATCATCATCACATAGCACCTTACTTGTTTCAGCCATAAAGGTAGCAATCGCAATTGTTTGTAAATCGTCACTTAAATGACGATAACCATTGATTAGTGTTCCTGACTTTAAAGTAAACATGGTTTTATCACTTACATAATCAATAATGAATTCACTATGTGCAAACATCATACAAAAATGAGCGTTTTTACTCGTATTTTTATTCATTCCTTTCGCAACAAGTGTCATCAATCCTGATTTTGTTAAAACAGTTAATAAACTGTCGTGTTCTCGATATTGACTCACCGATAAAACAATGCCAATCACTTTATCATTCATCGAACTCTTCCCCATACCCTAATTGTTGTAGTTTGTTTTTCTTATTACGCCAATTTTCTTCGACACGAACAAACAATTCTAAATAAATAGTTTCGCCAAAAATCTGTTCGCATTCTTGACGCGCAAGGATGCCTATTTGTTTAATCATTCTTCCTTGTTTGCCAATAATAATTCCTTTTTGACTATCACGTTCAACAACAATTAATGCTTGAATAAATAATTTTCCTTTTTTTCGTCCACTTTTTTCAATGACAACTGCCACCGAATGTGGTATTTCTTCTTCGGTTAAATGAAGTACTTTTTCACGAATGATTTCACCCATAATAAATTGTTCCGGTGAATCACTAATTTGGTCAATTGGATAATATTGAATGCCCTCTTCGCAACACTCTTTTGTGCATTGAATTAAAGCATCAATATTTTTTTTATATAAGGCTGAAATCGGAAAAATTTCTTGAAAATTAGCACGTTTTTCCCATTCACTAAGAACTTTAAACAATTGTTCCTGATTAAGACGATCCACCTTATTAACAATTAAAAAAATAGGAAGTTGACTATTTTTAATGGAATCCAAAACAAATTGATCACCTTTACCAAACGGTGCACTTCCATCGACAATAAGATAAATAATATCGACACCCTTACTCGCAGAAAAAGCTTGAGCATTTAAACTATCGCCTAAAGCGTGTTGTGGTTTATGGATACCTGGAGTATCAATAAATACTAACTGACTATCCTCATCATTATAAATAGCTCGAATTTGATTTCGTGTTGTTTGTGGTTTTGGTGATATGATTGCCACTTTTTGATTCACAAGTGTATTTAATAACGTACTTTTTCCGGCATTCGGTCGTCCTATTAATGCGATAAATCCTGATTTCATAAACTTCTCCTTATTTAAATTCTTCTAACTATTAAAAGTATGGCAACAAGTAAAGAAACAATACTTGCGACTAATACTGCTGAAGCAGCCATATCTTTAATAACTTTAATCTTTTCATTGTATTCTTGATCAATTAAATCACATGTTTTTTCAATACACGTATTAATGATTTCAGTTACAATAACGCTAGAAATGCACAATAAAACAATAATAATTTCAAGTAATTCAGCTTTTAAGATCCAACAAGCTATCATTGCTAGTACTGCAAAAACAACCTGAATTCCAATATTTTTATCATGCAATGAATACCATATTCCTACAAACGCATTTTTAAATTTAGTAATTATCGTTTTAACCATGGGTCCAATAATTCCTTTTGAAGAGAAAACATTTCTTCTTCATCTTCAGGTGTAAGATGGTCATAGCCTAAACAATGCAACAAGCCATGAACAAGTAAAAAATTAATTTCTCTTCTCTCACTATGATCATATCGCTGTGCTTGTTCAACCACCGCATCAACATTGATAAAAATATCACCTAATTCAATTTCTTGTGTACTATTAAAATCATCACCATCGCAACTAGCAAATGTGATGACATCTGTTGTTGTATTCTTATTACGATACATCGTATTAATTTCTTTCATCTTACGATTTTTAACCAAGATGATAGATACCGAAGATTCTTCATTTAGTTGAAACTTTTTACTCACTAAATATACCATGTGATCAAAATCAACATAGTACTTATGCCAATATTTACTATTTGTTTTATTTCTAATATTTATTATCATACTTAACCCTCGCCCTATTAGTATATCATGACTCTAATTCTTTGAATACATTCCATTTTCATCATTTTATCGTTAAAATATGAAATCATTTTAATGTATTTAACATTTATTTTACAAATATTTAACATTTTTTCCAATTGTAGTCATTATTTTGTTACTATTATAGTGCATCGGGAGGAACTTTATGCCAAATACAGTAAACGTACACCACATAATCCGCATCGATATGATTTTAGGAGGATTTGCATTATTTATCTTTGGTATTAAATTTATGGGCGATGGCCTTAAAAGTATTGCTGGAGAACAACTTCGAGATTACATTGACCGTTACACTTCAAAACCATTATTAGCCGTATTCATCGGTATTATCGCAACCATTTTAATACAATCTTCTTCTGCAACAACCGCAATCACCATCGGTTTAGTTCGAGCTGGTTTAATGAAACTAGAACAAGCGGCTCCTATTGTAATGGGAGCTAACATCGGTACAACCGTAACCGCCTTTCTAATCAGTTTAAAAGTTGATGATTACGCATTATATTTTGTTTTTGTCGGAGCAATGATAACATCATTCGCTTCTCGCAAAAAGCATAAAGTCATCGGTGAAGTAATTCTTGGTTTTGGATTATTATTCTTCGGTTTAAAACTAATGGGTGATGGTCTAAAAAACATTAAAGACTTACCACAATTTACCTATTATGCAACAATGATGTCCAATCAACCATTATTATCACTTTTAGCTGGAACAGTCATGACAGCCATTGTCCAAGGTTCTGCCGCAACAATCGGTGTTGTCCAAAAAATATATGAATCAGGTGGAATGACCTTTGCCGCTGTATTACCATTTGTTTATGGTTCTAACATCGGTACTACCATCACCGGCATCATCGCTGCTTTAGGCGGTTCTTTAGCATCGCGCAGAACAGCTGGAATCCATACCTTATTTAATTGTATTGGTACCTTGATTGGTATGATCTTACTAAAACCGTTTGTTGCCTTTATTCTAAATATTTCTACTAAATTCAATATTTCTCCAATGATGCAAATTGCAGTATCACACATTATCTTTAATGTTGCTACTACCATTGTATTCTATCCATTTTTAAAACAGATGTGTAATTTAATTAAAAAAATTATTCCTGGAGATGAACCAGAAAAAATTGACGTTCAAATTGAAACACTTGATCCAAACTTAGCAAAAACACTTCCTACTTCCGCTCTTGTCGTATCAAAACAAGCCGTATTAAAAATGGGAAATGTTGTTGAAGCGAACATTAAAGAATGTCAAAATTACTTTAATCTATCTAAAATAACAAGTGAAGATAAAGATTTAATTTTGCAAAGTGAATCATTAATTAACCAATTAGATAAAAAGATTACTGACTATTTAATGATTATTTCCAAAGAAGCATTAACGGAACACGATATGATTGAACAAAACATTCATTTACAAATCATAAAAAACTTAGAACGTATTGGTGATTTATCCATTAATTTAGTCGAATTTTTTGAAATGGTCTATGAAGAAAGAGAAATATTTAGCGATGATGCTCGTACTGAAATCAACGATATGTTCTCATTATTAGATCATATGCTAGTTAAATCATTATCCATTGTAAACCATCGCAATTATGCCAGTTATACATCACTATTAGAAGATGAAAATCAAATGGATTTATTAGAATATACATATCGCCAAAATCATTTTAAACGAATGAGTGATTCTGTGTGTGTAGCCGCTGTCGCAGGAAGTGTCTTCTGTGATATTCTTGGTACTTTAGAAAGAATGGCTGACCATTGTTGTAACATCGCTAAAACATCGATTACTGAAAAAAAAGACGTTATGAATGACGATCATAACAGTCTATAATTTTTTGAACTAATGGATGACGAACAACATCATCACTGGTCAAATAAATAAATTGTATTTCTTCAATTTCTTTTAAAATATCACAAACATGGATTAAACCTGACGTTTGACCTTTATGTAAATCGATTTGCGTAACATCGCCAGTAATCACCATTTTTGATTGATTACCAAGTCGCGTTAGAAACATCTTCATTTGCATTGGTGTTGTATTTTGTGCTTCATCCAAGATAACCATCGCATCATCCAATGTTCTACCTCTCATATACGCTAATGGGGCAATTTCAATAATGCCCTTTTCTATGTATTTATTCGTTTGTTCCGTACCAAGCATCTCATATAATGCATCATATAAAGGTGTTAAATAAGGATCTACTTTTTCTTTTAAATCACCAGGTAAAAAACCTAAACTTTCCCCCGCTTCAACAGCTGGGCGTGTTAAGACGATTTTTTTAATATCACCTTTTTTTAACAATTTAACCGCATAAATCACCGCTAAATATGTTTTACCTGTACCAGCAGGACCAATCACAAAGGTCATCGTTGATTTTTCTAACGCTTCGACAAATAAGTATTGTCCTTTTGTTTTAGGGGCATTTTGTTTTCCTGAAAGAGTTTTTCCTATAATTTTATCGTGGAAATTCATCGTTTGTACAAGTGTGTCTTTTTCAACGCATCGACAAGCGTACACAATATCACTTTCTTTAATTAATTGATTTCGTAACACCATATCAAGCAATACTTCAATTACTTTTTTACTATTATCTACTTTCTTTTGATCATCGCTTGAAACATTGAAACAACTATGCGAAAAACTAACATCTACTTGTAAACAAGATGATAACAACTGACAGTTTTTATCTTGTAAACCAAGTAAATTAAGCAACTGTGGCGCTGATAAATTACCTACCTCTACACATATTTTAGCCATAATTGACCTCCTACGTTCATTGTACACAATATCAGTTTTAATTTAAAGATGATTGGTAATAAAAACGATAAAAGCCATAACCAATCATCATAAAAATCACATCCATTATCGTTCGTAGTATTAAATCAAAACAATCCACTGAAAACACCAAAGGCATAAAAAAATTAAACAGCACCATGTTTCCACCAAAAAATAAAATATAAAGTACAACAATACGATACATCATTGATTTTTGCGATAATAGTTGATGATACCACCACAATACAAGTGATACGATAACACCAGCTACAACAGACCAAACAATCGTTAAAATACGATAATTATTCCACGAGGAATAAATTGAAAAAACTGAATATTGAATACTACGGCCAACCACAAAAAATACGGTACTAATTATTAAATAAGGAAGTGACACTTGTATTTTTTGATTAATGTCCACAGAGTGATGAAATAACTTTGACAATAAAAATCCCATCACAAGCAAGGCAAAACTATCCGCTAATGGATATACAATGACATCGATTAGCGCAACATGAGGAAGTGGTTCCATTAAATAAATCGTCCATAGCACACAACAAGATACTGCATAGTGCATTGGTTTGACATACTGTTTAATAAGCACATACACAGATGCGATGAGTGAATACGCTACAATTCCATACATCGAAAATGCAAGTTCCATCGTTTTATTTAAAACAAAAACACTTGGTGGTAAGATTGACGTCGATGTAGCTGGAATGAGTAATTGAGCAATTATTCTTGACATCGTCGTAAGCAATCCTATAAACAATACTTTAATAATCGTTATTTTTGTCATACAATTCTCCTGCATATACAGTATCAAGAAAATGTTAAATCTCTATAAAAACGATTAAAAAAAACTGATATTTCTATCAGTTAATTTATTTAGAACGTCTAGCTTTTCTTGCAGCTTCAGACTTTAACTTACGTTTAACGCCTGGTTTCACATAGAATTCTCTTTTGCGTGCTTCAGCAAGGGTACCATTACGTGAAACTTGACGTTTAAAACGACGTAATGCATCATCCAAACCTTCATTTTCCTTTAATACAACTCTTGGCATTTCATAACCCCCCTCCCTGATATTAACAGAATAATTATATCTTATCTGTTAATAGTTTGCAAGATGAAATTTCACAACAACCGTATTTACCAAATACAAACACGCTTTTCTGGAGCAATATACATCGCATCTGTGCTTTCAACACCGTATGTCGTGTAAAATTCATCAAAATTACCAACAATAACATCGGCTCTTTTACTGGATGGTGCATGAACATCCACATTTAACAACAATTCCATGTATTCCTTTTTTGCTTTCATGCGCCATACACGTGCCCAATTTTCAAAGAAATCCGTTAGACTATACTCATCATGTTTCATCAGTGCCGCTAAAGAACACGCCACCCCACCTAAATCAGCAATGTTTTCAGAAACGGTTAATCGTCCATTCACTTCGCCAACTTCCGTTTTTACGCCATCGAATAATGTCACCATTTTTTCAGCACGTTGTTCAAATTCTTTAAAATCTTTTTCTTGCCACCAATCATTTAAATTACCAAACTCATCAAATTTGGAACCATTGTTGTCAAAGGCATGAGAAATCTCATGAGCGATTACAGCGCCAATTCCACCAAAGTTAGCACTAGTGCTTTGTTGAGTGCTGTAATAAGGTGCTTGTAATATTCCTGATGGAAAACAAATTATATTAGCAAATGGATTGTAATACGCATTGACGGTCGCTGAACTCATATGCCATTCCGTACGATCTACTTTTTTATCTACACGCTTAAATAAATCAGCATTTAATTTTTCTTCCATCATCACGACATTTTCATAGTAACTCTTCTCTTTATCAACAATTAATTCATCATACAACGAATTAATTGTATCAGGATAACCAATTAATAGTTCGATCGCATCTAACTTAACTATTGCTTTTTCAATGGTTGCTTTACTTAACCAATCATTGTTTAATAATCTTTCTTTATACACACCGATTACTTCTCTTACAATAGTCTCAACGTCTTTTTTCGCTTCTTCACTAAAATAGTTTTTTGAATAATAAAGCCCTACTGGTAGTGAATACACTGATGTTGCACTATAATACGCTTGTTTCGTAGGACTAATCATTTCATCGGCGCCAGATAATACCAAACGGAATTTACCAGCTTCTACGCGCATTTCTTCACTTAAATTAGGCGCTGCACGACGTATTAAATTAATATACATCCAAGCTTTAATTTCATTAAAATTATCCTTTGTAAACAACGTATTAAACGCTTCAAAATACGTTGGTTGAGTAATAATAACTTGATCAATTTCTTTTCCAAGAACACCATCAATAATTCTTTTTAAACTAAATTCACTACAATAAGCATCTACTTCACTCATTGAACGTGGATTATAAATAATTGGATAATCCGCCAATTGTTCCGCACTCATCACGTAGTTACTTACTTTTTCATCGAACGATTTATAGTCTTTTACTAATTGATGAGCTTTTTCTTCATCAACATTCACCATACGACATAAATTAAAAGCCATGTCACTAAACGCTGATAATAAATGTTCTTTGCTTGGATTTGAATCATCATAATACGTTTTATCCGGTAAAATTAAACTCATTACTTCCAAATACAAGGCATACTTTTGCGCATTTTTCATATCTGGTGAAATACTAACATCAAAAAATACTGGTTTACTACTCTTTATCCAGTCAATCGCAACCTTTTCAACATCAGCAAAACTCGTCATTGCTTCAATTGTTTTTAAATCGTTGCCAATTGGTTGATAAGAATACTCATTTCTTTTATCAAAATCCAACGCTTTCTTATAATATGCAATACATTGTTCCATATGATGATTATCAATAGAAAGAGTACCATTGGCCATTTTTTCAAATGAATCCATTAGTATCTTTTCAATATCACTATCCAATTCACTAAATGCTGAATTAGCTGGTCGATCTTCGGCGATAATCGCATTATTTAACCATTCTTCATTCACACATTCATATAAACTATTTTTAATTTTATGATGATCTAACATACATTTCCTCCTGTTTTCTCTACAGTTAGTTATACCATTAAACAACTCTAAAAGTCCAATCATTGGTATTG
>CAZTII010000014.1:0-34433 GCA_964613305.1 uncultured Erysipelotrichaceae bacterium | reverse complement strand
GTTCTCATGGTTAACTGTGTACCTGGCTCACCGATTGATTGAGCGGCCATAATACCAATTGCTTCACCAGCTTCAACAACTTTACCAGTTGCCATATTTCTACCATAACATTTTCTACAAACACCATTTGTACATAGACATGTAAAGGCATTGCGAATATATGCTTTAGTAATTCCAGCATCAATAACTAATTGAGCTAATGCTTCATCAATAAATTGTTCTGCTTCAACAAGCACTTCTTTTGTGATTGGATGAATAATTTCATCTTTTGCATAACGACCAATAAGACGATCATACAATGATTCAATGACTGTATTATTTTTATTATCGATAATTGCCTCAACTAAATAGCCACGTTCAGTACCACAATCGTCTTCATTAACAATAACATCTTGCGCAACATCGACTAAACGACGAGTTAAATATCCAGACTCAGCTGTTTTAAGCGCCGTATCCGTTAATCCCTTACGCACACCATGGGTAGAAATAAAGAACTCAGACACGTTTAATCCTTCACGGAAACAAGAATAAATTGGAACTTCGATGATCGATGGTTGGTATTCTTTTTTCGATTTAGATTGAGTAGGACGCGCCATTAATCCACGCATACCAGCTAATTGCGTAAAGTGAGAAGCATTACCACGCGCCCCAGAAACCGCCATCATATTGATTGGGTTCATACGAGGAAGAGTACTCATAACTTCTTTACCAATTTCATCTTTAATATCAGCCCATAGCTTAGAGAAATGTCTTTCCCACTCAGCCGGCGTTAATTTACCACGGTTTAATAAACGTTGTAAAATATCTGATTGACGTTTACCATCTTCCACATATTTTTGTTTATTTGGAGCTACGTTGATATCCGATAATGATACTGTCATTCCCGCAACTGTCGAATACTTAAAGCCCATATCTTTCACTTTATCTAGGATATCAGAAGTACCTTCAGTACGATAGCGATAGAATACTTCTGCGATAACATTACTTAAGTCTTTCTTTTTAAATTCAGGACTTAAAGGACGTTTTGCAATTTCTTCTTTAATGTTACAACCCATCGGTAAGAAATCACTATCTGGAGTATGTTGTAGCGTAGCCTTCGATACACGATTTATATAAGGGAAATCATCAGGGAAAATATCATTAAAGATAATTTTTCCAACTGTAGTCACTAAATATTGTTTATTTTGTTCTTCCGTAAAACATGTTTTCTTCATCGATTTAGCTGGTAATGCGATACGTGTATGTAAGTGAACAACATTGCTGTGGTAAGCCATCAACACTTCGTTTTTACTCTTAAATACATGACCTTCATTATCACCAAATGTACGCCATTTTTGCGCTGTTTCTTCATCACCAAGAGCCATAATCACATCAGCACGAGCATAGAATTCTTCTTTTGTCTCTTCCATGTTTAAGTAGAAGTTACCAAGAACCATGTCTTGAGAAGGCGTAACGATAGGTTTACCATCTTTAGGACCTAAGATATTATTAGAACCTAACATTAAGATTTCAGCTTCAGCACGTGCCTCCTCACTCAATGGAAGATGGACCGCCATTTGGTCACCATCAAAGTCCGCATTAAACGCCGTACAAACAAGTGGATGAAGACGAATTGCACGTCCTTCAACAAGTTTAGGCATAAACGCTTGGATACCAAGACGATGAAGCGTCGGAGCACGATTTAAGAACACTGGATGGTTATGAATTACTTGTTCAACAACATCCCACGCTCTAGAATCTTGACGTTCAATCAATTTTTCGGCATTTTTAGGATTTCCTGCAATTCCTTGATTCACAATTTCATTAATAACAAATGGTTTAAACAATTGAATTGCCATTTCACGAGGAATACCACATTGATACATCTTTAAATCCGGTCCAACCGCGATAACGGAACGACCAGAGAAGTCAACACGTTTACCAAGTAAGTTTTGACGGAAACGACCTTGTTTACCTTTTAAGCTGTGTGATAATGATTTTAATGCTCTACCACCAGCACCAGTAACTGGTTTACTACGACGACCATTATCAATAAGCGCATCCACTGACTCTTGTAACATACGCTTTTCGTTTTGAACGATAATCGCAGGAGTTCCAAGTTCCAATAGCTTCTTTAAACGATTGTTACGCGTAATAACACGACGATACAAATCATTCAAATCACTTGTCGCAAAACGGCCACCATCAAGTTGTAACATTGGACGCAAATCAGGTGGAATTACTGGTAAAACTTGTAAAACCATCCAATCCGGTTTATTTCCAGAATGAATAAACGCTTCAATAGTCTCTAAACGTTTAATCAGTTTCTTACGACGATCTGCTGTAGCCTTTTCCAAATCCTTAAGAACAATCGCAAGTTCTTCTTCTAAATTAGCTTGTTCAAGAAGTGTTTTAACCGCTTCAGCACCAGTTTGCGCACGGAAGCTACCTGTACCATAAATCGCATTATTCTCGCGATATTCACGCTCAGAAATAATTTGTTTATACTCAAGTTTCGTATTTCCTGGATCAGTAACGATCCAAGAAACGAAATATACTACTTCTTCTAATTGCTTAGGAGTGATATTTAACAATAAACTCATCCTTGAAGGAATACCACGTAAGTACCAAATATGCGCAACTGGAGCAGCTAATTCAATATGCCCCATACGCTCTCTACGTACCGATGATTTTGTAATTTCAACGCCACAACGATCACAAATAACACCTTTGTAACGTACTTTTTTGTATTTACCACAATAACATTCCCAGTCTTTTGATGGACCAAATATCTTCTCACAGAAAAGGCCATCACGTTCTGGTTTTTGTGAACGATAGTTAATCGTTTCAGGCTTTTTAACTTCGCCAAACGACCATTCGCGAATTCTTTCAGGTGATGCTAAACCAACTTGTATAGCTGAAAACTTATTAATGCTACTCATCTATGCACCCCTCCTATTCTTCATCATCCAATTCAAAGCCAACCTCTGCAGCCTCTGGTATGTCATCCTCATCTTCATCAACAAGGCTAAGTCCAGTTACATCAAATGCCAATTCTTCAAGGCACACTTCTTCATTGATGTCATCAATTTCAATTTTCTTCATATCAACTTCAACACCATCGTTATCAATCATTTTAACGTCGATTGCTAAAGCTTGAAGTTCATGAACTAATACTCTAAAGCTTTCAGGAATTCCCGGTTCAGGAATTTCACGTCCTTTAACGATAGCTTCATACGTTTTCGTTCTTCCCATAATATCATCCGATTTTACCGTTAAGATTTCTTGTAATGTAGCTGAAGCACCATATGCCTCAAGAGCCCAAACTTCCATCTCTCCGAAACGTTGTCCACCATTTTGAGCTTTACCTCCAAGTGGCTGTTGCGTAACTAAGCTATATGGACCAGTAGCACGAGCATGTAATTTATCATCAACCATGTGCGCCAACTTAATCATATACATCACACCAACCGAAATTCTCTCATCGTATGGCTCACCCGTACGACCATCATGCAACACTTGTTTTCCATCTTTTGTACAACCAGCTTCTTCCATGATAGCTTTTAATTCATCATTGCTGATTCCATCAAATACTGGACTGGCAAATTTAACACCAAGACGTTTCGCTGCAAATCCTAAATGGATTTCCAATACTTGTCCGATGTTCATACGTGAAGGAACCCCAAATGGATTTAACATAATGTCAACTGGAGTACCATCTGGTAAATATGGCATATCTTCAGCAGGTAAAATTTTAGAAATAACACCCTTGTTACCATGTCTTCCCGCCATCTTATCTCCCTCAGAGATTTTACGTTTTTGAACGATATAAATTTTAACAACTTCATTAACTCCTGGAGATAAATCATGACCTTCATTACGCTTAAATACACGCACTGAATGAACAATACCAGCACCACCATGAGGAACTTTTAAGGAATTATCACGAACTTCACGTGATTTTTCACCAAAGATTGCAAGTAATAATTTTTCTTCTGGAGAAACTTCACTTTGTCCCTTTGGAGTAACTTTACCAACTAAAATATCGCCTTCTTTAACTTCAGCACCAACCATAACAATACCGCGAGAATCCAAATGACGACAAGCAGCTTCGCTTACGTTAGGAATATCACGAGTAATTTCTTCTGGACCAAGTTTTGTTTCACGACACTCTAAGTCGTATTCTTCAATATGAATTGATGTATAAACATCATCTTTTACCATACGTTCTGACATGATGATCGCATCTTCATAGTTGTAACCATGCCATGTCATAAAGGCAATCGTCACGTTTTGTCCAAGCGCTAATTCACCTTTATCCATTGACGGACCATCAGCTAAAATTTCACCACGTTCTACATGATCACCAATTTTAACGATTGGACGTTGGTTAATACATGTACCCGCATTACTTCTTCTAAATTTTTGTAAACGATAAATCTTTTCACCGTCTTTTTCAACAACAACGATTTTACTTGAATCAACGTAACTAACAACACCATCACTTGTCGCGATACATCCAGAACCCGCATCGGTTGCGATACGATGTTCCATACCAGTACCAACGAAAGGTGATTCTGGGCGAAGTAAAGGAACCGCTTGACGTTGCATGTTCGCACCCATTAGCGCACGAGAAGCATCATCGTTTTCCAAGAAAGGGATACAAGCCGTTGCGACCGAAACAATTTGTTTTGGCGAAACGTCCGCTAATTCAACCGTATTTCTATCAACTAATACCGTTTCACCCGCAATACGCGCAACAATCTTATCATTTTCAAGACGATTATTGTTTACCTCATTGGCTTGAGCGATAGTGTAATCATTTTCCGCATCCGCTGATAAATAAATAACTTCATCACTCACTTCACCATCTTCTTTAACGATACGATAAGGAGTTTCAATGAAACCATATTGATTTACACGAGCATATGTCGTTAAGTTAGAAATTAGACCGATGTTTGGACCTTCCGGTGTTTCAATCGGACAAATTCTACCATAGTGAGAGTTATGAACGTCACGCACTTCAAAACCTGCACGCTCACGTGTTAATCCACCTGGACCAAGAGCTGAGATACGACGTTTGTTTGTAAGTTCAGCAAGTGGATTTTGTTGATCCATGAATTGTGATAACTGTGAACTAGAGAAGAATTCTTTAATCGCAGCCGTTAATGGACGAATGTTGGTTAATTGTTTTGGTGTTAATGCTTTAATTTCAGCAATCGACATTCTTTCCTTAACAACACGTTCAATACGTGATAAACCAATTCTAAATTGATTTTGAATAAGCTCACCAACAGTACGAATACGACGATTTCCTAATTGGTCAATGTCATCCGCATTTCCAATACCATCCAACATGTTCAATTGATAGCCATAAAATGCCATCATATCAGAAATAGTCACTGTTTTCTTTAGATTTAATGGATCAATACCCATTATTTTTATAATATTTGTTGAATCTTCATTATGATAAATATCAACAACTTGAACAGCAGCACCAACAATCCAACATGTACAAGGTTCATTTACTGCCATTTCACAAATACTAGAAACAACGCTAGATGATAAGCGAGGTAATTGATTATCAGGAATGTAGCGATCTACCATGAGTTCACCATCGTCATTAATCATATCAACACCATTACGTTCCACACGACCAACAGCGTATAAACGTTGACCATAATTTAAGACAGCACGAACGTTCTTACTACTCATCACAACTGGTTGAGCAATGATACCACTATACACTTTCACACTAGATACTTCTTTACTTAACGCTTCAACATCAGTTTCTGTAAGAACAGTACCCATTGACCAACTACTATTAACCCCCTCAACATCACTCGCTAAAATACGACCAACAAGAGAATTAGTCCATGATGTTTCCATCATGCATGTATCAGGATGAGAGAATGTATGCTCAAAAGGTACTGGTTTTACATAAATACCCTTCGCAAATTCATCACGCAACTTGTTTCTTTCTGCTTTATTAATACGAGTTCCCTTAGTATATAATAAAGTACCTTCAGCACTAACAATATCTTGTGCTAAATGATGACCTTCCATACGTTCAAGAACATGTAATTTTCTATTTAATTTATAACGACCTGCTTTCGTTAAATCATAACGGCGATAATCAAAAAACTTTGCATTCATCAATGTTACTGAACCTTCAATCGTAGGAACTTCATCCGCTCTTTGATTTTCATACACTGAAATTAATGCATCATGCGTTGTTTTAATCTTATCTGCAGCAAGCGTATTTTTAACTTCTTCATAATTACCAAAAATAGAAGTATATAACAACATATATAAATTCAAAAATTCGCGAGGTTCATTTTCAACGATAACATCGTCAAAAACTTCAAGATCAAGCGACTTTAAAAAGATTTTAATTTCTTCAACATCATACGGATCATCACCTTGTTCAATGTTTAAAGACATACCTGTTGCCTTAAATAATATAGTAGATAGTATTTTACGTTTACGGTCAATAGACATATTCATAATACGACCAAGAGCCGCTTTTTTACCATCACTCATAAATTCTAGCCAAGTACCACGACTAGGAATCAATTCCGATTGATATGTATCTTTCCCTGTTTTGTCTTCCGATACAATATCAAAATACGCACCTGGAGAACGAACAATTTGCGAAACGATAACACGTTCAGCACCATTAATAATAAATGTACCGGTTTCCGTCATTAAAGGGAAATCTCCTAAAAAGACTTCTTCTTCATTATTAATTAGTTCACCCGTTTCAGGATTAACCATCGTTACTTCCATTTTTGCCCTTAAAGGTGCAGCATAGTTTGTTTCACGATACTTACATTCATTCACGTCATATTTTGGTTTACCAAATTCATATCCTAAAAAACGCAAATGGATATTTCCGCCATAATTGGTAATCGGATAAATGTCATCAAAAACTTCTTGCATTCCTTCCGTTTTAAACCACTCAAACGAATCTGTCTGTATTTCCACTAAATCAGGTAATTCAAGTTCCCCACTAACTTTTGAGTAGCATCGGCGCTCGGCTTTTTTTCCAAGTTTCAAAATATGGTACGATTTTTCAGTTTTCATGTACGCCTTCCTTTCAATTTATAATAAAACGCCTAAAAAGGTGCAAAATACCACCATTTTTATGACTTTTTAGCAATTTATAATAATATCAAACAACTTACAAGATGTCAATGCTTCGTTGATACAAGAACATAGTATCCTTGATGACGAGCAACGATCTCGCAATTGCCAAATAGTTCAAACAACTTCTTTTTAGCACTAGGAGCACCATGAGACTTTCGAATAACGACCCACAATTTTCCTTCATTTGTTAAATGTTCATAACTTTCGCTAAACATTGAATAAATAACATCTTTACCAGCTCTAATGGGTGGATTCACCATAATGGTAGAAAATTGTTCAGTGATATTACTAAATCGATCACTAACAATAAAGTGTACATCGACATCATTGGTTTTAGCATTCAACTGAGCCAGTTCAACAGCACGCGGATTAACATCACAACCAACAACGCGAGTTTCAGGAAAGCATTGTTTCATCACAATACCAACAACACCATACCCACAACCCAAATCAAGCAACGAATCCGACATTCCATGTTTAAAAACAGTATCCATTAAACATATTGTTCCTTCATCAATATCGCTTTTACTAAACACACCATTATCACTTGTAAACACAAAAGAATAGCCCGAAAACCGGAAAGATAAATCCTTCCGGTTTTCGCTTAGATGTCGATTGTCAGTAAAGTAATGACTCACATTATCGCATCCTTTCTGTATTCTATCGTACTACTATAAGACTATTTAAATTCAACAGATGCTCCAGCTTCCATTAATTTTTTCTTGATTTCTTCTGCTTCTTCAATTGCAATGTTTTCTTTGATTGCTGCTGGTGCGCTATCAACTAATTTTTTCGCATCAACTAAGCCTAAGCCAGTGATTTCACGAACTGTTTTGATAACTCCAACTTTGCTATCGCCTGCAGATACTAACATAACTGTAACAGCTACTGGACCTGCTGCAACTTCTTCAACAGCTGCTGCTGGAGCTGCTGTCGCTGCCGCTGCAACTACACCGAATTTTTCTTCGATTGCTTTTACTAAATCGTTAAGTTCTAGGATCGTAGCTTCTTCTAAGAATGCTAAGATATCGTCATGTGTTAATTTTGCCATTTTAATTTTCCTCCTATTTATGCAACAACTGCATCTTCAACTGCGTTTTCAACAACTGCTTCACTGCTTCCACCTTTAGCTTCAGCCACTGCCTTAACAGTAAGCGCAAACTTAATAAGTGGTGATTGTAAGCAGCTAAGTAACATAGAAAGCATGCCTTCTTTGTTTGGTAAGTTCGATAGTTCTCTGATTACTTCGTCGTTAACAACTTTTCCTTCAACGACTGCACCCTTTAGAACTAGTGCTGGGTTCTTTTTAGCAAATTTAGCTAAAATACGACTTGGCGCAACTGCATCTTTACTAAACGCAACCGCATTTGGGCCTTTTAAATGAGCATCTAAGTCAGCATAACCAGCTTCATTCGCTGCACGAGAAACCATTGAATTTTTGTAAACTTTAAATTCAACACCTTCTTTGCGAAGCTCACGACGTAGTTCTGTAACTTGAGCAACAGTTAGACCACGGTACTCAACGACTACCGCTGAACCAGAATTAGTAAACTTTTCTTTAATTTCAGAAACTAATTCTACTTTAGCATCCATTATCGCCTGTTTCATTACAACACCTCCATTTTTCTACAGTTACCATATACTCATAAAAAATATATAAAACCCACACTGACAGCATGGGTTTAAAGTTCAAAAGCACTTCTTACCTCGGCAACATGATTAAGCTAAACGCCGTTGCTGTCTATGGTATATCGATAACACCAATAGTATACACTAGTATAAAAGAAAGTCAACTTTTTTTATTTGCTTCAAAACCTAATTCACATTGTTATATATCAATTATTTTATATTTCAACAAACTTTATAACAACTTATTGAATTTTGTTGAATACTTTTCAATTTATGATTAAAATTGAAGACGGAGGAATATTATGACAAAAATAAAAATGCTAAATCCTATCGTTGAAATGGATGGAGATGAAATGACAAGAGTCATCTGGAAACAAATCAAAGATGAATTAATTTGCCCTTTTGTTGACTTAAACACAGAATACTACGATTTAGGTTTACAATACAGAAACGAAACAGACGACAAAGTAACATTTGACAGTGCATACGCAACATTAAAACACAAAGTCGCAGTAAAATGTGCAACCATTACACCAAATGCTGATCGTGTAAAAGAATACAACCTAAAAGAAATGTACAAAAGCCCAAACGGAACAATTAGAGCAATTCTTGATGGAACTGTTTTTAGAACACCAATCATTGTGGATGGTATTAAACCTTGTGTATCTAATTGGGAAAAACCAATTACAATCGCTAGACACGCTTATGGTGATGTGTATAAAGGCGTAGAAATGAAAGTAGATAAACCAGGAAAAGTAGAACTAGTTTATACAACAAAAGACAACGAAGTCATTAAAGAATTAATCCACGATTTTGACTCTTCTGGTATTGTTTTAGGAATGCACAACATCAATCATTCCATCGAAAGCTTCGCAAGAAGTTGTTTCAATTACGCTTTATCCATTAAACAAGATTTATGGTTTTCTAGTAAAGATACCATTTCTAAAAAATACGATCATACGTTTAAAGATATTTTCAATGATATTTTTGAAGCCGAATACAAAGAAAAATTTAAAGAAGCAAACATTGAATACTTCTACACATTAATCGATGATGCAGTAGCTAGAGTGATGAAATCAGAAGGCGGATATATTTGGGCTTGTAAAAACTATGATGGTGATGTTATGAGTGATATGATTTCAAGTGCATTTGGCTCACTTGCCTTAATGACTTCTGTACTAGTTTCGCCAAATGGCTGTTATGAATATGAAGCAGCACACGGAACAGTTCAACGTCATTACTACAACCATTTAAAAGGATTAGAAACAAGCACAAACTCCGTCGCAACCATCTTTGCTTGGTCAGGCGCTTTAAGAAAACGTGGTGAACTTGACAATAATGCAGAACTTATCGATTTTAGTAATCGACTAGAAAACGCTGTCTTTAAAACAATATCGTTAGGATATATGACAAAAGACTTAAGTTTAATTTCAAGTTTGGAAAACACAAAAACATTAAATACATTTGAATTTATCACTGAAATCGCTAAACATATCTAAAACAAGAGAAATCTTGTTTTTTTATTGGTCTAATAGTTTTTTATACGTTGTATCAATTAAAATAGCGCCAAGTGGTGCACTCACCAAAATAGAAATAACCGCAACACTTAAAACAACATCACCACACGCTAAACCCATCGCTAGTGGTATACCACCAATTGCCGCTTGAACCGTCGCTTTAGGCGTATAAGCAAGCATCGTAAACAACTTTTCTTTTTTAGTTAATGACGTATTAAATAAGCTTACAAAAACGCCGACCATTCGAAACAATAAAACAAGAAGTACCAATACAACCGCAATCATTCCGGTTTTCTTGGCATAAACAATATTTACTGAAGCACCTACTAAAACAAACAACAAAATAGAAAAAACTGACCATAACGAAGAAAACTGCTTAGAAAGTTTTTTCGCTAAATCACTATCTTTTCTATGAATACTATTCCCTAATGCCATAATCGACAATAAACCAGAAAAAGCAACAACGCTTTGTTTTTCAGCGCTTACTAACAAAAAGGAAATAGAAACAATTATTACAATCTTTAACGTATCTTGTTGAATCTTTTTAATACATTCAAATAATACTAAACCAACAATACTACCAATCAATATTCCAAATACAATGGATAATGGAATATCAAGAAAACTTCTTAGTGAAAGAATTCCGCTTTTTTCCATCGCCACAAACGCTGAAAAAACAACAATGACAAAAACATCATCTACTGATGCACCAGCTAAAATCATTGTTGGAATACTATGTTTATTACCATATCCTTCCTCCATTAATTTCAGCATTCGTGGCACAACAACAGCTGGAGAAACAGCCGCGATGACACAACCTACAATGGTCGCTTCTAGTGTTGTGATAGAAAGAAATTTAGGACCTAGCAACACCATTCCAATTATTTCAAAACATGCTGGCAAAAAACACAATAAAATCGCAGGTCGACCAACCCGTTTTAAATCTTGAATATCTACCGTTAATCCAGCTTGAAGAAGAATAATGATTACCGCCAATTGTCTTAAATCACTAGAAATCAATAGTATTTTTTCATCCAATACATTCAGCACAAAAGGACCAATCACAATACCCACCAATATCATTCCCAACAATTCTGGAAGTTTTAACATTTTAAAAACATAACCAGCTAATAAACCACTCAGCAAGATAATCGCTAACGACAATAACATAATTCCTCCTTATAATAAAAGCTGATGACACTACACTTAAAAAAAGTAGAGGTCATCAGCATATTTGCGGTTTTGGTATACCCAAGGGAGAACATCATTCCCGTTATTAGTATAAATACTGCATTTATCGATGTCAATAATTTTATTGACTCATTTTTTTCGCAAGTTCATACAATGTTTTTACACCATAACCACTTGCGCCTTTTTTATAAAAGCCTCTATCACGACTAAAATGAGAAGGACCTGCTATATCAACATGAATCCAATCTTTACCTTCCACAAACTCTTCAATTAAGAAAGCGCCGGCAGCACTACCAGGAGCTCCTGATACGGTAGAAGCGGTATTAATATAGTCTGCTTCATGATGTTTAATATCATCACGATAAAACTCTTGAAGAGGTAATTGCCACACAAATTCATCAACACTAGAAGCACAACAATGATAATCATTTAAAAACTGTTGATTGTTTGTAAAAGTAGCTGCACACAAATCACCTAAAGATACGATGGCTGCCCCAGTTAATGTCGCTAAATCAATTACCTTAGAAACTTTTTCCTTTTCTATTGCATAATACACCGCATCAACTAAAGTAACTCTACCTTCCGCATCGGTATTACCAATAAAGATTGTTTTCCCTTTCATCGTTTTAACGATATCACCTGGCTTATATCCATCACCTGAAATCATGTTTTCACACGCCGCAATCACCACAGTAACATTAATGTTTACCTTAGCTTGAGCAATTAAGGAAATCGCTGATAACACGGCTGCAGCACCCGCCATATCACTTTTCATTGTGACCATACTATTGGTTGGTTTGATTGAATATCCACCAGAATCATACGTTACACCTTTACCAACCAGGCCTAAAATTTCAGAGCTATCTTTGTTTCCTTGATAGCGAGCTACAATGAGTTTAGGTTGTTTAGAACTGCCTTGAGCAACTGCTAAAAAAGCATTCATTCCCAATTCCTTAATCTCATTTAACTCTTTCACTTCAACGTCAAAACCATGTTGTTGACCTAATTCAATTGCTTTTTCAGCCAATGTTTCTGGATACATAGTAATGGATGGTGCATCTACTAAGCTTCTCGCAACATTAATACTATTACCAACCATAACTGCTTCATGAATATCTTTTTCATCAACGTTTCCATCAACATATACTGTTTCTAACAACCATTGTTTTTTATCACTCTTATACTCATTGAAACTATAACTACCAACCATCATCATTTCAACGATCACTTTGTACTGTTTTGCTTCAGAAGTAATAACGATGGTACGATATTTTTCTTCTTTAACAATATCCATCACTTTATTCATCGCATGACGCAAAGAAACGCTATCACTCTTTTCCATACCTACAACAATATTATCCACATCACCATAAAACACCTTTGTTGATTTAAAATTGAATCGATCATTTTTAACCATTGCTGAAATCTTATCAGAAACAGATGTTGGTAGTATTTGTTCACTACTACAAAGATAAAACCTAGCATCTACTTCATTGTTATTAAATTGTTTAACTATCATATACTTCCTCCATTTATACAATTAGTATACACTACTTTTAAAAAAACGTCTTTCGACGTTATTTTTTAAAGGCAACACTATTGTTTTTTAATTGTTCTATCACTTTACTATTCGCCACAATTTCAATACGTTTTTCATTATGATTAACAACAAACGTTTCATTTCGTTTGGCACTATCAACCAACAATCGATAGCCATCAATAGGCGTAAAATAATCCTTTGTCACAACTTGAGTAACTTTAAATTGTTCAGAATCAACTTGTTGAATTTCAACTTTTTCCCACTTTAAATACGTAGCTATAATTTCAATATCTTCTTTCGTCTCATCGACACGATAAGTATATGTATTACCATAGTCAATAATAACTAAATTATCCGCCATTTTAACATTCAATACATCACTGCGCTTAAGATACTCTGGAACAGTTTCTTGTTGTTTAAAATTAAATGCACATGTCATTGTACCTGCCAATGAAAAACCTAATAAAACACCACCAACAATCAACATCCTTAAATAATAACTACTAACTGTTGCTTTATTGAAAACAAAACCATACAAGCTATCAATCACCGGATACAACAGTATACTAAGAGCTAGAAAGAAAATAGAAAGACAAACAAATAAAACATTAATTTTCGCATGTATTACAAAGAAGAAAAAACCTACCATTAAAACAACAAACATTAAACCACTCATTAAAAAGAAGAAAAATGTTAAGGAACGCATACAAACAACAATCATTTTACCTAAAAAGCGAAATGGTTTTAATAATCCATGATTTACATCACGAATAATAATTTTTTCTTTTTTCGATGAATTAAATTCTTTTTTATCAACGGCTTCTTCAATGCTTTTTTCACTAACAGTGTCATCGACAATCGTTACATAATAATCCAAATAACGAATTTTAAATAGGTGGAAAGTGATTAAAATACCAATTCCAATACAAATAATCCATAGTATGTTCGTTATAAATCGATTAATAATCCAAGATCCATTAAACGATAAAATACCACCAATAAAATAACTCACTACGCTAATAGTAAAGAAACTAATAAGAAATAAAATAAAGACAATGACTGCCATTTCAAACAAACAGCTTATTTTTTGTTTAAACTTCATGCATAGAAACATATTGTATACGTTGGTTACTAACTTCAATAAATCATCAACAACATCCTTCGCCTTAAGTTTTTCAATCTTACCTAACGCTCCATCATCCATCAGTTCATCCAAAGTACAATTGAATATTTTACACAGTTGTAACATCTTTTCCATATCAGGATATGATTGACCTGATTCCCACTTTGACACCGCTTGACGCGACACATTCATTTTCTCTGCCAATAACTCTTGAGATAAATTATTGTCTTTTCTTAGCTTTGCACATTTATCACTAAATTTCATACTTACTTCCTCCACCAACAATATAGTCTAAAAACTATCAGTTGCACTACCACTTATCCTTATCATTTTGCCACTTTTCGGTTGCATTTACCATTTTTTTAAAAAACTCATTGTTTTTAGTAACAATGAGTTATATTTTTCAAATCCTCAATCAACTGATGTACCCCATTCATTTTAGTTGCCCAAGAGACAACTAATCGAATACATGTTTGATTATCGTTTACTTTACCCCACACTTCAAATTCATAGTTTTCGCGTAATTTATCAATTGTCGAATTATCTAACACAATGAATAGTTGATTACTAAAGCGTTCGGAAAACATTGTAATCCCTAATTTTTGTAGTTCATCATCTAAATAAGAAGCGATATTATTCGCATATTCTCCAATACGATAATATAAATTATTTGAGAAAAGTTCATCAAATTGTAATCCTAAAATAAACCCTTTCGCTAGCATCGCTCCTTTTTGTTTCATGCTAAAACGAAAATCTTTTCCTAAGTTTAAATCATTAAACACAATCGCTTCACCAAACATTGCACCACATTTTGTACCACCAATATAAAACACATCGACTAAATCCTTATAGTCTTTTAATTGTACATCATTACCTTTTGCGCTTAATGCATACGCAAGACGAGCTCCATCTAAAAACAAAGGAATTTTATACGAAGTGCACACATCTTTTAATTGTTTTAACTCATCATACGTATAAATAGTTCCAAGTTCCGTCGGATTAGAAATATATACCATCGCTGGCATGACTGTATGTTCATGGTTACTATCACCATTAAAATCATCCATTATCTTTTTAATACTAGTTGGATATATTTTACCATCATTAGAATCAATCGTTATAATTTTATGTCCTAGCGACTCTACAGCCCCTGTTTCATGACCATTGATGTGACCACTCACTGCACTAATAACCCCTTGATAAGGCCTTAAAATCGATGAAATCACCACCATATTACTTTGTGTTCCACCAACTAAAAAATGAACATCACTTTCACATTGTAAAACATCTTGAATTTTCTTTCTAGCGCTTTTACAAACATCATCACAACCATAGCCAACATAAGAAACATTACTACTTTCACTTAATCGTTTTAATACATCTGGATGACACAATTCATTATAATCATTTCTAAAACTAACCATTGTTTTCTTCTCCTATCAATTGTATTGTTTTTTGTTTTAAATCTAAACGAATCTTACTTCCTATTGGTAATAAATACATTGGATGAGTATGACCACAATCCACATCATATAAAATAGGAATATCATGTTCCATCAAAACTTCTTGTAACACATCTTTTGGTAATCGCTTCGTATTATTTGAATTATACAATTCATGTTTACCTAAAATAATGGCGGAAACTTTATCAAAAATACCCGCAAGCTTTAACATCGCAAAGCTTCTTTCAATGGTTTGCGCATCCTTCATGGAATCTTCTAAAAATAAAATATCTCCTTGTTCTATTGTTGGCCAATACTCACTTAATATAAATCCTTCCATCGTATTTAAATTACCACCAATCAAACGTCCTTCAATGACCCCACTACCTATTGAACCCCACTCATTAACATATGCCTTCTTTGCTTCTTTTTGACTTTCCCATTCAATAAATTCATCCGTCCAAAATGGAGCTTCTTGATAAACAATATTTTTCTTAAATAACGTATTGATAAAACTTTCATATGATAGCTGCACAAATGGTTCAAGTTCACCAAACGTAGCACACAATGATTGTCCATAATATGTTATTAACTTTGTTTTTGCTAAAATCGCTAATGAGATAGCACATGTATCGGAAAATCCAATAATAATTTTAGGATGTTCTTTTAAATAGTTATAATCAATGTAAGGCAACAATGAATTTGAATTTAATCCACCAATGGATGGCATTAAAATATCTACTTCTGGATTATACAACAATTCATTAAACTCTTTCGCTCGTTCTAAAATTGTTCCAGAACGATAAAAATCACTTTTTTCAAACAAAGACCCATTGATCACATTAAATCCTTTACTTGTCAAATAATCAAATCCTCGTTGATACCTAGTTTTTGTTAAACATGATATAGGTGTACTAGATGAATAAATACCTATACCAATTTTTTTATTAATCATATCCATCACACCTTTCATCTCAAACATTATACATCAGAAATTATCTAGTAGCACTTAAATACAATGTCATAAAAAAAAAGATGATATTTAATTATCACCATTTTCCACAACAATACTATTTCTTCCCTTTGCTTTCGCTTCGTACATCAACTCATCTGCCTTGACAAGAAGTTGATTTAAATCCTTTTTTTCTTTACTTGAAGCAATTCCAAAACTCATCGTAAACGGACATATAAAGTTATTTTCTACGATATATTTTTCTACTTCATCTTTCACACGAACCATAATTGCTTCAACCATATCAATCGTTGGAACATTATCAATCACAACAATAAACTCATCTCCACCCCATCGACCAATTTCTTCCGTTTGACGCAATGTTTTCTTTGCCACTAACGCAAATAATTTTAACACTTCATCACCAGTCCAATGACCATATCCATCATTCACTTGTTTGAAATTATCAATATCACCCATCACCACATAAAATGGTTCTTTTTCTTTTATTGACTCTTCCCATTTATCTATTAAAACTTGTGAAATACCACGACGATTGTATAAACCAGTTAACGAATCATGATACGCTAATGTTGCATAATGATTTTTAACAACATCATCCTGGTTCTTTTTAAACATATTCGACAAATCCGCCATATTAATACCAAGAACAATGGTTGACGCTAAAGCAGTATAAAACACAATGTGTATTCTCATAATTAAAATATCATTCAATGGAATCAGTGCCTGTTCATTACTAACATATAAAAGCAAATAAATATATGCCACAAAGGCCGCCAAATTAATAAAAAGCATTGTTGATTTACGTTTAAACGGGTTAAAAAAAATATAGGCAAAACAAATAAAAATACCGTTTTGTATTCCTGCTTTCCACCCAAGTAGTGGCGTGATAAACAAGCCTAAAACAATCGCAATAACATGATTCATCAGTGTAATTCCTGAAATATTGGTTTTAGGAAAAAAAAGAAAACCAATATTTAACAGTGATGCGATAAGTAATGCCAGCGCAATTTGATAAATTGCGATATAAAAGAAAAATAAACTCAATACTCCATAACTAAACCCAGCAACCCATTGAATCGAGCGGCAAAGCTTTAACGATGGCTCTACCCATTTTGGGACTTTCTCTACTGATACCATCCCCTATAATCTCCTTTGTAATTTATATCATTATTATAGCACGTTCGTAAAAACTAACAATACTAATTTATAATTCATATAATACACAGAATTTAGTTGTTTTCATTCATATAAATTCATATATTCATTAAAAAGGAAGTAATGCAATTAAAAAATTACTAATTAGATACGCTAATGCCATAGAAAGACAAATAATTAACAATTGGATTTCTTTTACTTTATTACGTCGCATTATTTTTTCAAAATCAATGCCACTTAACGCAATCATAACAATAATTAAGCAACTACTATAAATAAAAAACTTTACAAAATAATTCATTCTATACACCTCGTTTAAAATTATTTAAATACAACGCAATTTTACTACTTAGTAAACCAACCGCAACACCAACCACATTAAAATACGTTGGAAAAGCTACTGCGATAAGAAGTGGACAACTTAATAACACTAAATCGGTTAAAAATAAAAATGCCGTCTTACCAATATTCTTTTGAGAACCTAAAATGGCATCCACATTTCTCTCAATACGATACAAATGCCATACTGAAAAAACTGAACCAAGCAGTATTCCTAAACTTACTGTTACATTGAAGACTAAACCAATAACAGCACAAACAACAGAGACCATGATGGTCGGTTTTAATATTTCTTTTGCGATTGATTTCATACGATTTCCTACCCTTCTTCTTTTACAAGATAAGTATATCATACACGGTTTAATGATTGACTATTTTATAGTATTCATTATTTCTTATCTTGGTGTTATTACATCGATTATTTTTTATTTTTTTTACTCTTTGTTATTTAGTCATGATATACTTATTTGAGAGGAATTCACTATGAAAATAAAATCACAACTGTCCATTTTATTAAAAGTTGGATATACCATGATGTTCTTAGCGATACTTGTCTTAGGTGCAAGTTCCTCGCCAATGGATGTTCGACTTACACCGGAAGCTACTACACCTCTTAACGACCATTGGATGATGAATAATAAGGATGTATCCTTGCTTCTTCAACTAAAGTCTACTCCGAATGAACCTGTTACAATAACAAACACCTTACCTTCTTCTGTTACTCATAATCAATATATTTTATTTAGAGCTTCATTACAATCGTATTTTGTTACTATCGACGGTAAAGAAGTCATTCATTATGATCCCATAGAAAATAATATTACTACGATTTCGCCGTCAAGTATTTGGTTAATGGCACCACTGACATGTGATATGGCCAATAAACCAATTTCGGTGACAGTTCAATCACAATTTAGAAACTTTTCTGGCTTTTACAATGAAATTCATATCGGCACAAAAACCGCTTTATATGCTTATATCATTAAAAAGAATCTTTTTATGTTACTTACAGCGCTGTTTATCTTTGTTTTAGCTTCTTTTCTACTTTTTTCGTATTTTTCTTCATCAAAACAGAATAAAGATAAATCAATCCTTTATTTAGCTTGTACCAATTTAGCAGTGTGTGCTTTGTTTATTGGCGAAAGTCAAAGTTTACAATTTATCACGAACAATTATTTTCTTGGTACTCGATTTGCCTTTGTCTCTTTAAACATCATTCCTATTTTCATGGTTGGTTATTTTCATACCGCATATGAAAAACACCATAAACAATTTGATGGTTATTTCTTAGGATTATTTTTAATCCAAGCAATCTTATTAACTACTCTCCATGTATTAGGTTGGTATGATTTTTTCCAGTCCATTTACATCACTAATTTCTTCATCACTCTATATTTACTTTACATTCTTATTTCTATTACTATTGAAACGTTTATTTATAAAAACAAAAAAATCCATCCTTCCTTTTATGCAGCGATTATTCCACTTTTTGGCTTTCTACTCGATATGTACTATTTAGTAACAGGTAAAATTATCAATTTTGGATCGGGTGTTCATATAACTTTTGATATCTTTATGATTTTATTAAGTATTTTTGCTATTATTGAATCACAAAAAATAAGAAAAAGTTCATATGATGCCATAACATATGAACGTTTAGCGTACACCGATTTACTCACACAAGCTAAAAATAGAACAGCTTACGAAAAAGTCATTCAACATTTTGATACATTATTTGACCATGAAAACAATGTATGGCTTCTTTTAGGAGATATTGACAATCTTAAACAAGTAAATGATACGTATGGCCATTTATCTGGAGATGAAGTGATTAAAAACGCATATGCTTGTTTATCTACTGTGATTGGACCTAAACACATCGTTTATCGTATTGGTGGCGATGAATTTGCTTGTCTATTGACAAATAAGACAGAAGATGAAATGATTGAAATAGAAAAAGAAATCGAAACTTTAAGCAAAACATTTATCGGAGAAAATAATCAACCATTAAAGATTAGTATTGGCTATGGAAAATACGAAAAGAATCGTTGGAGCACCTATCAATACTTCTATCATTTCATTGACGAACAAATGTACGCTAACAAACGAAGAAGAAAAGAGGATAAACAAGTATGATCATTACTACTACCGCATCAATCGAAGGAAAGAAAATTGTAGAATATAAAGGAGTTGTTTTTGGCGAAATTGTATCTGGTGTTGATTTTATTAAAGATTTCGCTGCTTCGATTACCAATGTATTTGGTGGTCGTTCCACAAGCTATGAAGATGAACTCATTAAAACAAGAGATGAAGCATTATTAGAAATGAAAAATAGAGCGTATAAATTAGGAGCTAACGCTATTGTAGGTGTTGACTTTGACTACGAAATACTTGGAGCTAATAACGGCATGTTGATGGTTATCGCTTCTGGTACGGCTGTTGTTGTTGAATAACTAGTAACGGTCATTTGACCGTTTTTTTATAGGAGAAAATGATGGAAAAAGCAATCATAGTAGAAAGTATCAATAAAACATTTACTCTATCAAAAAAACAAATGAAACTTAACAAAACCACAAACAATAAAAAAGTTGCGGTCAATTGTTTATCTTTTGATGTGTTTAAAGGAGAAATTTTCGGTTTATTAGGACCAAATGGTGCAGGTAAAACAACTACACTACGAATGCTTGCGACCTTAATGAGCCCAGATAGTGGTTCTATTAGTATCGATGGTTGTTATACCTTAAATGACATACGAAAAAAAATAGGTTTTTTAACGAGTGATGTAAAAGTAGATGATTATTTTACTGTCAATTATTTGTATGATTTTTATAGTAATTGTTATGGTGTTGATGAAATAACAAGAGAACAAAGAAAACAATATTATTTTAAACTCTTTCAATTAGAACCATTTGCCGAAATGAAAATATCAACATTATCCACAGGAATAAAACAAAAAGTAGCTCTCATTTTATCGATTACTCATGATCCTGATATTATTATTTTTGATGAGCCTACCAATGGTTTAGATATTATTACCGCTAAAATTGTTATTGATTTTTTAAAACAATGCAAAGAAATGAATAAAACAATTATATTATCAACTCATATTTTATCGTTAGCTGAAAAATTATGTGATCGCATTGGTATTATTATCAATGGAAATTTAGTTGCTTGCGATACAACCGCATCACTATTACAACACCAATCCCTAGAAGACTTATTTTTTAAACTTTATGGAGAAAACAATGATGAATGATATTAAACTCATACTAAAAAAAGAATTGTATCGTTTCTTTTCTGATAAAAAACTAGTATTTTCCGTTGTCATTTTACCAGCACTTACTATTTTTATTATGTATACATTTTTAGGAATAGCGATGGAAAAGAAATTTAGTGATGAACCTACCGTTGTAAAAAAAATAATGGTTCAACATTTACCTTCTTCTTTACAACAAAACTTCCAACAATTAAATATTACTATGGTCCCATGGGATGATAATGCTTCACACTTATTAGCCAACAAAGAAATTGATTGTTATGTTGTTTTTCCAACTTCGTTTGAAGAAGATATAGCATCAAAAAACATCCCTATTGTTTCTATTTATTACAATAGTACTGAACCTTCTTCGTATCATCTTTATAATAGTATTTATTTCTTATTATCATCCTACGAACAAAGCTTAGAAAATGTGTTCGACAACAATAGTTATGATGTCGCTAGTGAAAAAGATTATACTGGTGAAGCCTATTCAATGTTACTGCCGATGTTGATTATTTCCTTTATCTTTAGCGGTGCTTTATCAGTATCTTCAGATATGATTGCCGGAGAAAAGGAACGAGGCGTCATGGCGTCACTTCTAGTAACCCCAATCAAACGAAGTAGTATCGCCATTGGCAAAATAATAAGTACTTCTATCATCACTCTTTGTTCCGGTTTAAGCGGTTTTCTTGGAACTATTGTATCATTACCTTCCATAAGCAACATACAATCATCCATCAGTTATTCTCTTTTAGACTATGGACTATTATTACTAATCATTTGTTCTACTATTTTCTTTGTTGTTAGCTTATTGTTGTTGATATCATCACTTTCAACAAGCGTAAAACAAGCATCTTCTTTGTCTTCACCATTAACTATCTTAGCCATGCTTGCTTCTATTTCAACGATGATGAATAATAAATCCATCAACATGATAACTGCTTTAATTCCTGTTTTAAATACATCTAGTGCTATGTCACAAGTATTATCTTTTCAACTAAATACAACGTATTTAGTTATTACAATAATCATTAATTTCATTGTTTCTTTAATTTTTATGAAAATGATAACAATTAATTTTTCTAAGGAACATTTATTATTTCATTAAAAAAGAGCATTCGCTCTTTTTACAATACTTCCATGATCTTTTTCTTTAATTGAATAAATTCATCGGATAAATCATCCATTTTTTCCGTTACAATGAATTCATCTGTAATTTTACCAGGACTACCTTTTAATATATAAATGCGATTCGCTAGTAATAACGCTTCATCAATATCGTGAGTTATAAATAACGTACTCATTTTAATTTCCTTCAACAGCGATACATACCATTGTTGCATCTTTCTCTTACTAATCGCATCTAATGCACTAAATGGTTCATCTAACAATGATACATCCGTAAAAAAACAAACCGTTCTAAGCAGTGCTGCACGCTGTTTCATACCACCTGAACATTGACTAGGATATTTATGTTCAGCACCTTCTAAATCAAATATCTTAAAATAAGGAGTTACTTTTTTAATGGCTTCTTTTTTCTTTTCGCCTTTAATTAACAATGGTAATATCACATTATCAAGTATCGTACGATGAGGTAATAATAAATCTTTTTGATTCATGTAGCTAACATGACCTGTTTGCCCAGTAATGTTTACACCATCTTTTTCAACTGTTCCTTTATCCGGTACTAACAATCCAGAAATAACATTAAACAGTGTTGATTTACCAACTCCACTTGCCCCTAAAATAGCTACTAATTCACCATCCATCACATGAATGTTTATATCTTTGATAATATTTATTCCATTAAACGCTACAGAAACATTATGTGTTGATAATTTAGTTGAAGTCATTGCTAAAGCCAAATCCTTCAGCGATTGGTTTTTTAATCAATTGATTATCAAACAACCATTTATAAAAAGTATCCCAACGTTTTTGATCAATAACACCCCATTTAGACGCCTCTGCTTGATATTGTTTCGATAAATATACTTGACTTGCAGTAACGAGTTTTTCATCTAATTCAGGTGCTTCTTTGCACAATATTTTCGCTGCTTCTTCAGGATGAGCAATCGCATACTCATATCCTTTTCTAATTGCTGAAACAACTTTTTTAGCTTCTTCCGGATTATTTTTTAAGTAATCGTTGTTTGCGATTAACACCGGTGTATAAAAATCCAATTCCTTACTATAATCTTTAAAATGAAAGTAATTAAACTCTTTATTATTTACTTCACCACTAATACCATCCCAACCATAAAATACCCAAACACTATCAACATCGGTATCTAACGCTGTTAAAACATCCGTTACCGTATTAGGAATAATATTAATTTTATTAAAATCGCCACCATCATCAGTCACGACTTTCTTAATAATCGCAAGTTCAATTTCATCATCCCACGATGCATAGTTTTTACCTTCCATGTTTTTAGGACGATCAATTCCGTGTTTCTTTAATGACATAATTCCTGAAGTATTATGTTGAAGTAGTGCTGCGACTGCCGTTACTGGAACCGGTGTATCAGAAACAAATGCTTTCGCCAATGTATCTTGAAAACTAATGCCAAATTGTGCTTTTCCAGCACCAATTAAACTCGTCGTACTTCCTTCAGGAGGTTGAACAATCTCTATATCCTTAATACCAACTTCATCAAAATAACCCAACTGTTTCGCTACAAATAAACCGGTATGATTGGTATTTGGAGTCCAATCTAAAACAATCGTAATTTTATTACTTTTCTTTTCACCACAACCAACGATAAACAATAAACTTAATAATACAAGTAGTAATTTTTTCATCTTATTCCCTTTCCCATGGCATCATTTTTTTCTGTATCCACGATACAAGTGCCATGCACACAATACTAAGTAATGATATAAATACGATTACCGCAAACATTTTATCAAAACTATACGATTTTCGTACTCTTGTCATATAAACACCTAAACCATTAAATCCACCTAACCACTCTGCCACAACTGCACCAACAATGCTGTAAGAAACTGAAATCTTTAAACTAGAAAAGAAATGATGAATCGCAGAAGGTAATTTAGCGTATTTAAACTGTTGAAATTTACTCGCTGACATAATCTTTAAACAATGAATCATATCCTCATCAACGGCCTTAAAACCGTTATAACAGCCAATCGCAATTGGAAAGAATGTGGTCATTACAACCAACGTAATCTTTGGGGCAATACCATACCCCATCCATAACACTAATAATGGCGCTATTGCAACTGTTGGAATTGTTTGTGAAATGATGAGTAATGGATAAATAGAGCGATATGCAAGTGGAAAATAATCCATTAATACCGCAATGACAAAACCTAATACAACGCCAATAAATAAACCAGAAAATGCTTCAAATAAGGTATATTTACTATGATGGAGTAATAATGGAAGATCATCAATCAATGCCTTCATCACATCAGTAAAGGATGGCAACATAAACTTTGGCACTAAGCCAACATCACTAACTACTTGCCATACAACAATCAACAGTACTATTGATGAAAATTTATTGATGTTTCTTAATTTTTTCATCAATTGTTAACCCATCTAAGGCAGGATGATAACTTATTTTGACATATGACATCACTGATGGAGCACCACTTTGAATTGTTACTAAATTACAAAGTCGAATTGTTTCCATGCACTGTTCATAATCACCCTCGACAACGGTTTCAAAAGGACCAACAACCACTTGTTGATGGCGTGATTTAATTAATTCAATAACCTTATCCACAACCTCAATCAATTGTTCATTATTATCCACTTTAGGTAAAACTTGAATGGCAATACTTGTGTTATAGTGTTTCATTAGAACCTCCTTCCATCAAAGAATGAGCAAATAACCATAAAAAAACTCCTTTTAAACTGCAAAGGAGGTCCTAGTTAAATAAAAAATATAACTAATACTCCCTTCGTCGGCATTACCCGCATCAGGTTTTATGGGTTAAGGTTTCCCTAGTCTCAGCATGTTATTGCTCCCCAGTATTACTTGATCATGTTTGATACGTATATGGTACGTTAAATAAAAGTCTTTGTCAACAAGTCTAATTTTTGATAGTATAAAACAATAAAGGTGAAATTAACTATGAATGATTATTATAAAATACGTTCAATTCTCAAAAATCCTATCGGCAAAAAAGCTAAAAAAATACTAAGACGCTTGTCTTTATCAAATGATATTAAAACGGCAGAACTCGCTAAGAAAATATTAGAACCAAAACAACAACTTAGCTATATAAATTTTATTATTACTTCGTATGAATTTTATGCTTTTGTTGATAGAAAAAAAAGCATAATGATACTAGATGATACTATTTATCGTATACCTAAAAAAGCGATGCTAAGGATAGATTATTTTATATCGTATATTACAGTTGTCGCAATTGAAGTATTTTATGATGATTATTTTGATGAAGAAATCATACAAACTTCTTATCTTTGTCCTTTTCATGAAACATCATTTTCCATCACGTTGTCTGATTCATCACTAATTGTTAGTTTAGAATATTTATTCATCAATTATTTAATAAATATTCTCTTATCTATACTATACAATGACTAAAAAAACCAAACTACATCGTGTAATTTGGTTTTTTATTAATCCTTAGAACCAATCAGCGTAACCTAATTTAATTAAATTATCGCGACTTGTAATTAAGCAGTCAAATGGATCACGTCCATATTGATTATCTTGTTCCACTAAGAAATATTCGCTTCCACATTCTAATCCTGTGTCAATAATTTCTTTCATTGGTAAACTACCTTCGCCAACTTCCGCAAATTGTACAACATCAGCGAATGCTTGCATAAATGATTTGTATTCAAATGGTCCTTCTGGCATTACAAATTCACCAATACGATAATCTTTTAAATGCAACAATTTAATACGCCCGGCGTATTCTTTAAGGAATTTAACTGGATCATATCCACCACGGTGAATCCAGTGAACATCCATTTCAAAGCCCATGAATTTCGTATTGTTTTTAATGATATCTAACATTACTTCACCATCATACTTAATAAATTCAATGTGGTGATTGTGATAGTACAATTCAATGCCTTCTTTTAATAGTTTTTCAGCCATTTCATCAGCACGTTTAACGAAATCCAATGTCTTTTCACGACTTCCCATACAAGTCATTGGTAACATACCGATACGTAAGAAGTTACAATTCAATGTTTTACAATCAGCTACTATTTTATCAAAATGTGATACTAAAAATTCACCTGGCATATTTGGAAACATTGGTTCAAGACTTGCGGACATTGCCGCAACTTTAATACCAAATTCATCACATGCTTTTTTAATTCCTGCAACATTTTCTGGTGTCATATCGATTTGAGAAATTTCTACACAACGATATCCTATTTCAGCACATTTTTTTAATGTTTCGTAAGCACCCATTTCATCGACTTTGCCTTTAAGCATCATCATTTGAATGCCGATTAATCCTTTTTTCTCCATATTTTCTCCTCTAAAGTGTTATTTCTTTCTTTTCATTGGATGAGCGAACAATACCATCAATCATTACAATACTATTAACACCTTCACTACAATGAATATAATTTTCATTATTTTCTTTCATGGATGTATAAAATTGATCAATAATTTTAACGTGTCCTGCTCCATAATAAAACTTACTTCCTGGTAATTTATCATCTTCACACACTTTTTCAAAACCAGTTTCACTCACTTTAAACAAACTATTCTCACCGATACAATATGTTGCCTTTTCCATAGTAACAGTCAATTGAACATTTTCATTTTGGATATTCGCAATTGTTGCGCCAAAATGGCCAATAATGCCATTTTCCATCATCAATCGTGCATTGACGGTATCTTCAACTTCAATACCATAATCCAACAATTGACAACAATTTCCTTTAATTGACATTACTTTTCCACATAGATACGACATTAAATCCAATGTATGGATGGATTGATTAATCATACAACCACCGCCGGCGTACTTCATTAAGCCGCGCCACGGTTTTTCATCATAATAATTTTTTGGTCTAAACCAAGGTACATATCCACGTACACCTAGTACATTTCCAAACTCTTTACTCTCAATAATTTTCTTTAATTCAACAACGCTGTTGTTTAAGCGATTTTGTAGACAAATACCAAAACGTTGGTTTGGATATTGTTGTTGTAGAGAAGCAAACTCTTTCGCTTCATCGACACTAATCGCTAATGGTTTTTCACAAAATACGTGAACACCTAATTTCGCACACTCTGAAGCTACTTCATAGTGTAAATAGTGAGGTAAACAAATATGAACACAATCTGGTTTCACTTCATTAATCATCACTTTATAATCAGTGAAAAATGTTATATCACCAATTTTATCTTTAACTTTTTCATCGATATCACAAATTGCTACAAGTTGAAGAAGAGGGTGATGTTGAATGGCCGCTAAATGCACATGGGCAACATCACCAAAACCAATAATCGCAACTTTAAACATGACGACACCGCTTAACGCGTAGGGAATTTTCCTTCTTCTTTAATACGTTTATTTAATTCTTCTAAGTAAAGATCTTCATCAACTGGATTACTTACTTCTTTACCTAACCAACTTGATAATAATGTAGCATTTGCTAAGTTAACCCCATTAATACCATCAGCACCAGGTGCTAATAAAGGTGTTTTATCTAAAATATGAGCAGCGAAGTTAACCATAACTTCAGTATGTTGTACACCCCAACGATCAGGATATTCAAATTCTTCCACTGTATATAAACCGCCAGCTGCATTACCCATCGTTAATTTCATTAAATCCATCATGGACATTGTTTCATTCATTTCTTTTTCTGATTTCGCTAAACGATATACAGTAGCTTTACGGCTTCCTTCAACAACAATCTTTCCATTGTCGCAATCGATTTCTAAACGGTCAGTTCCAATAGGATCATGAGTACAAGTAACAAATGTTCCAGTTGCTCCATTTGGATATTCAGTAACAATCGTAACATCATTATCTACAACGATATCGCGATGTGCACCATAAATGATTTTTGAATACACTTTGCTTGGAACACCACAAATCCATTGCCATAAGTCAAGTTGATGTGGTGCTTGGTTAACTAAAACACCTCCACCTTCTCCACCCCAAGTAGCACGCCAATCGCTTTGACGATAGTAGCTATCCGGACGCCACCAAGTGTTAATAATCCAATTAGAACGACGAATTTCACCTAATTCACCACTAGCAACGATTTCTTTAATTTTTTGATATAACGTGTTAGTACGTTGGTTAAACATAATACCAAAGGCAACATCTGGATGATTTGCTGCACATTCATTCATTTCACGAACTGATTTAGCATAAACACCTGCTGGTTTTTCTACTAAAACAGGCATACCTTTTTCAAGACAGTAAATTGCCATTTCAGTATGTAAATAGTGAGGAACTGTTGTAATAACCGCATCAACTGTACCAGAAGCAACCATGTCTTTCCAGTCAGTAAAGAATGGATAGTCAGCATATGCTGTTTTACAAAATTCTTCTTTTTTCGGATCGATGTCACATAATGCACCTAATGTACAATTTTCTGGACATTCAACAGCTGGCATTCCTGGAAATCCACTTGCTTTACCAGTTAAAAACGCTGCGTAAGCACCACCTTGTGCTCCAATACCAATTAAACCATAACGTACTTTTTTCATGTTTTATCCTCCTTTAGTATCGTTAAATAATTTCTTTTAAAATTTCTTGTAATGCTTCATATTGAGCTTTATAGCCATCAGCACCATCTTTGTATTTATTTACTTTAATTACTTCTTTCGCATCCGTAATTTCTAGTGATGCTAAAGCATCAAACAATACTAAATGTGGTTCTAACGTTAAGAAACCTTGATAACCATGTTGAATAACATCTTTTAAAATTTCTTTAATTTGACCTTCACCGGTACCACACAACACATTTTCTTTATCGTTGCTTACCGCATCTTTAATATGAATATAAACGATATAGTCTTTTAATAAGTTGTAACAGTCCATCGTATTTTCTTGACATTGAACAAAATTCGCAAAGTCAAACACTGCCTTAAAGTGATTACTATTAACACCTTCTAATATCTCTAAGCAACGTTTAGCAATATCACCATATACATCTTTTTCGTTTTCATGAATCAAGATAACGTCGTATTTTTCCGCAATACTTGCAAACTTCTTTAGTTTTTCAATAACTTGTGGTGCTAGTGGTGATGGATCAGTGTGTTCTGGATAATAGAAGCTAAACATACGAATATACTTACAGTCTAACACATGACAAATTTGACACAACGTATCCAGTTGCACAAGTTGTTTTTCAAATGCTTCTTCATCATCGATTTTAATTTTTCCAATTGGTGAGCCAAGGGATGACACTTTAATACCGTATTCATTTAAAAGTGGTATTAACTGCTCTTTCACCTCTTCAACAGTAAAATCAGCAATATTCTTCTTATCTGCTGTTCTAAGTGAAATATACTCCATTCCCAATTGTTTTACTACTTGTAATTGTGTAACGAATGTTGCGCTAATTTCATCGGAAAACCCGGAAATATGCAATCCCATAATTCTAATCCTCCTTCTATAATTGTGTACAAGTATTACGTTAGTTAACTATTTCATTTTAACATAGTTATACCCTTCTCATTATTGTGTACATTGCTTGACTGATGGTAAATATTGTTATAAAATTACAAATGTAACGGCTTAACATTGCAATTATTGCTTATAACAGGAGGTTCCCATGATAAATGAATCTGCTTATGTCCTCGGTTATCGCACCCATATGGTGGAGGAGAATTTTGAAGTATACCATTTAACTGATCAAAATATACATGATGTTCTTTTGCACCACCATAATTTTTATGAAGTGTATTACCTTCTCAACGGAAATGTACAATATGTAATAGAAAACAAAATATATGACTTAGTTCCTGGTGATATTCTTTTTATTAGTCCCAATGAAGTTCATCAGCCAATCTTTAATAAAACACAACTTCCATATGAACGAATTGTCTTATGGATAAATAAAAATTACATCGATTCCTTTTCTACGCCACGTACAAATATAACGGAATGTTTTGAATTGGCTAAATCACATCATTTACATCGTTTACTTCCTGTACAACGACAAATTGTCAATATCATCTTTGAACGATTGATTCAAAGTCAAGAAGAAAAACAATTTGGTAGTGATATCGCTCCAGCATGCAATCTTCTATTATTACTCATTGAATTTAAGAAATATTTACAAGATGCATCAGAAAAAAATACAAACAAAGCTAGTTTATCCAACACAGTTATTAATGTGATTGATTATATTAATGAGAATTATCCAAGTAAAATTACTTTAGATCAATTATCGGAACAATTTTATGTCAGTAAATATCATCTTTCCCATGAATTTAATCGCCATATCGGTGTAAGTGTTTATCGTTATATTTTACAAAAACGATTGACTGAAGCTAAAAAAATGATGAGCGCTGGCACTCCACCGACTCAAGTGTTTCAATTGTGTGGGTTTACAGATTATTCTAATTTTTACCGTTTATTTAAAACCGAATATTCCATCACACCAAAAGAATTTTTCAATTATGCCAACAGTTTTGATAAAATGTAATAAAGGAGATTTTTATGAGTAGACCTAATATTGTATTAATTACTGCTGACCAATTACGCCATGACTATGTTGGTGCATATAAGTTAAACGACTTTATACAAACACCATCCATTGATTCCCTAGCTGAAAATGGTTGTTTATTTACCAACGCTTACTCACCAAATCCAGTATGTATTCCAGCGCGCCATAATTTAATTACTGGCTTAAGTGCAAAACACCATGGTTTTGATGATAATTATTTTGGTAAAGATGCCAAAGCTTGTCCATGGCATTTACCAACATTCGCTCAAATTGCATCTGATGTTGGTTATTCTACCATCGCTATTGGAAAAATTCATTTTCAACCAGAACGCCGTTCTACTGGCTTTGATCGTTTTATTAATGCGGATGAAGTCGTAAGCGATGTTCAAGAAGACGATTATGCGATGGATTTAATCGCTAAAGGATACGGGGATTGTGGAAGTTTTCATGGTGTAAGAAACTTATTGTATATGCAACCTCAACAATGTACCTTACCCCAAGAATACCATGGAAGTCATTGGATTGCGGATAAAGCTATTCATTACATACAACAAAGAGGCGATACAAACCGTCCATTTCTAATGTGGGTTGGCTTTAAAGATCCTCATCCACCATTCAATGTTTTACCTGAATGGGCGGACAAATATAAAGGAAAAATTCCAAAGCACACAAGTTCAATTACTCCACTATCAAAACTAGCGGAAGAAAATAAATGCATCGCCAATTTAACAAGTGAAGAAAGTATTAATCGAATGCGTGAATTGTATGCTAGTTCTACATCGTTTATGGATTATAATGTTGGTAGAATTATAAATACCCTAAAAGAAAGAAACATGCTTGATAATACCCTTATTATCTTTACTTCTGATCATGGTGAAATGTTAGGTGATTTAGATACGTATCAAAAGTTTTTATCGTATGACGCTTCTTGTAAAATACCACTCATCATGCATTGGCCAAATCGCATTAAACCTACTATTAAAACGGAGTTTTACGATTTAAACGATATTTTACCAACAATCATCGATGTAGCACAAACAACTTATCCTGGCAGCATTGAATTACCTGGTGAATCAATTTTTATGGAAAATGGTGTAAAAGATCGATCATTACAATACATTGAACATCAACGCGATAATAAACGATGGGTTTCTCTACGTAATAAGCGTTATAAATACGTTTATTATTATGGTGATGATGATCAGTTGTTTGATATGGAAAATGATCCTTTAGAGCGTGTTAATCTTCTATACAACTGTAAAGATGCATCTATCTATACAATTCGTGATGACTTAAAACAACAACTCATCAACTATGAAGAAAAATATGGGTTAGAAGGTATGATTAAAAACAACGATTTTGTTAAACTTCCGCCATATGAGATAAAAACATACAGTGAAACATGTTTTCCTTCACAAACAATTAGAAATCCTCATTTCGCAACAATTAAACCATTAGAACAAGAAATACTAGAAGCCATTAAAAATGAGCCGACAACGAAACTTTCTACGTTAAAATTAAAAGAAATATTGCTTGATACAAAACAAGTAACTCAAGAAAGAGTGGATTGGTTACTTAATGAGGCAAAAAAGATAAATCGATATTAAAGTTTCTTAATAAAGAAACTTTTTTTAGTCAAAACAACGATTTTGTCAATTGAATAAACGTAAAAATAACTTGTCATTACTATTGTATAGGAGGTGTTTTTATGATTATAAGTCACGTGATTATTCCGGCAATCATTTTAATTAATGCAATTATTGCCATCATCTTTACGTTGATGAACAACAAACGATTACCACGCCCCAGAATTATTGACGAATTAACAATGAGTAAAAGTACGTCCATCATTTTTATTATTTTACGTTCTTTAACACTTATTACATTAGTAAGAGCACTCTATTTAAAAAACTTTGCACATGCGTTTACCTGTTGTTTATCATTATTTTTATTCGTTTTACCTTCCATTTTGCAAAAAAAGTTTAAGTTTGAACTACCTAGTGCAATGGAAATTATTATTTTATGTTTTATTTTTGCGGCAGAAATATTAGGAGAAATCAATAGTTATTACGTCAATGTCAGTGGATGGGATACTATGTTACATACCATCAATGGTTTCTTATGTGCCGCCGTCGGTTTTTCATTGGTTGACTTACTTAATCGAGATGAAAGAATCGGTCTTAAACTTACGCCACTATATGTTAGTATTGTTGCTTTCTGTTTCTCGATGACAGTAGGTGTTATGTGGGAATTTGGGGAATTCGCTGTCGATGTTTTTCTAAACAAAGATGCCCAAAAAGATACAATCGTTCGAACCATCAATTCGGTCACGTTGGATGAAACAAAAACACAACAAGTTATCACCATTTCTGACATTAAACAAACAACCATTGAGACAAACAACAATGAAATAATAGTGATTGATGGATATTTAGACATTGGTTTAATCGATACGATGAAAGACTTATTTGTAAACTTTATCGGTGCCGTCGTGTTTTGTACTATCGGCTATTTCTACTTACAAAATGATGGTCGTGGCAAATTTGCAAAGATATTTATTCCAACCGTCAACGATTTGTGATAGCATAATTTTATTGGAGAAATAAAACAATGAAAAAAATACTATACCTATTATTACTTCTTTCACTCACAAGTTGTGGTGAAATTAAAGAAACTATCGCCTGTAAAGTAACATTAAATGGTGTTAGTGATGAATCTATTTATAAAAGCGAAAAAGGTGTGTTGACCTTGTCAAACCACACCTTATCCTATGATTTTAAAGAAATGAAATTAAGCAAAGAAGAAAAAGATGCTTTAATTGAAACAACACAACAGTTGTACAATGACTTAGCTGGTGTAACTTTCACTGAAATCGAAAAGAGTGATGAACAGTATACATTCAATGCCATCATTGATTATCAAAAAACAAACATCAATAGCTTAAAACGTTTACAAGTTCTTGCGGATAGTTCACAAGATCCTACTAAAATTAGTATGTATCGAACTACTGAATTACTTGCTGGACAAGGATATCTTTGCCAACCAGTAAAAGAATAATTATTTTCGATTTTTTACTTTTATCATTAATGCAATAATAATCAATATACTAATAAAAGAGGCTACACCCACAATACCCCAAAGAATTAATTGATTTGCATCACCAGTACGAGGAGATTGCACAAACACATTGGTTGTAGTAATAAAATACAAGAAACAATTAAATAAATACGTTGTTATTTTCATTATATTCACCTCACTTTAAATTTATCACAGTTTACCGTTTTAAACAACATCATTGCTATTACGATACGCTCATCAAAAGAGTTGTTTTAATTATACAGAAAGAGAGGACTTATTATGAATAAAATCAATTCTCCAAAAAAACCACTACTATATTATTACGGATTAGTTATGTTAGTTTTAACCTTATTTAATATGATTGCCTATCCATACTTATCAGAAAAACAAATTAAAAA
>CAZTII010000013.1:0-36222 GCA_964613305.1 uncultured Erysipelotrichaceae bacterium | reverse complement strand
CCTTTTTTCTATTAGCAGGTGCTTTTGAGGTTACACATAAAATTATACACTCTCTGTAAAGTAATACAGATTAGTTGATATTAACTAAAAATTAGTGTAAGTTCATGATAGAAAAAACGGCAATAATATAATTTAAATATCATATAATAACAGTTAGTAATAGCTAATTTATCATATTTTTATTGAATACTGAATTAAGATGTGTTATAATTTGTATGACATAAAAGGAGGGTATTATAATGGCAGTTACGATTAATTTAGACAGTTGTATTGGATGTGGTGCATGTACAGGTGAATGTCCAGTAAATGCATTATCAATGAATGATGAAGGAAAAGCAGCTTGTGATGCTGATTTATGTATCGATTGCGGTGCATGCGTAAGTACTTGCCCAGTTTCAGCAATTGCTCAATAATTAAAGTCAAGTAAAACTTGGCTTTTCTTTTTCCTTTCTGTATAATACTAAAGGCGAGGTGTTTTATGAAAAAAAACAATTATCAATTACCGTCTTTGCAATTGGCAAAGCATCGAAATAAGAAAATTGAACTTAATCGAGAAAATTTTGTGTTAAGTGAACATACGATTGATTTAGGCAAAAATAAAAAATATTTTATCAAAACACATGGTTGTCAAGCAAATGAGCGCGATTCAGAAACGATTTGTGGTATTATGGATGACATGCTTTTTGAGCAAGTGTTTAATGAAGAAGAAGCCGATGTTATTTTAATTAATACATGTGCTATTCGTAAAAACGCTGAAGATAAAGTGTTTGGTGAAATAGGCGCAATGAAGCATTTATTACGCAATAATCCTAATTTAATTATTGGACTTTGTGGATGTATGGCACAAGAAGAACAAGTTGTAAATTTATTATTACAAAAATATCCACAAGTAAGTTTAATTTTTGGTACGCACAATATTCATCGTTTACCTGATTTGTTGTATGATGTTTTATCGAATAAAAATAAAGTAGTAGAAGTATTTTCTATTCAAGGTGAAGTAATCGAACAACTTCCAGTAAAACGTTTTACAAAGACGAAAGCGTGGGTCAATATAATGTATGGATGTGATAAATTTTGTACATATTGTATTGTTCCTTTTACTCGCGGTAAAGAAAGATCACGTACTGTTGAAGATGTGTTAGATGAAGTAAAAACATTAAAAGCAGAAGGATATGTCGAAGTAACGTTGTTAGGGCAGAATGTAAATGCCTATGGGAAAGATCTTAATATTGAAGGTGGCTTTGCTTATCTTTTAGAAGAAGTAGCTAAGATTGGCATTCCTCGCGTTCGTTTTACAACGAGTCATCCATGGGATTTTAGCGATGAAATGATTGATGTGATTAGTCGTTATGACAATATCATGAAATCAATTCATCTTCCTGTTCAATCTGGTAATAGCGATATATTAAAAATCATGGGAAGAAGATATTCAGTAGATGATTATAAACATTTAGTCGATCGTATCATTAAAAAAATACCCAATGCTATTTTAACGACGGATATTATTGTTGGATTTCCTAATGAAACAGAAGAACAATTTCAAGATACATTAGACTTATATGATTACTGTCAATTTGCTTTGGCATATACTTTTGTTTATTCACCACGTGAAGGAACTCCGGCAGCTAAGATGGTTGATAATGTAAGTGAAATAGAAAAATCAGAACGATTACAACGTCTAAATAAAAAGGTTGGCGATTATGCGAATAAAAGCAATAGTGTATTTAAAGGTAAAATATTGAATGTCTTAGTTGATGGATTAAGTAAACGTAATGATAAGGTGTATAGTGGATATAGTGAAGAAAATAAATTAGTTAATTTTACAGCAAACTGTGTTGAAATAGGTTCTATTGTACAAGTTGAAATCATTGAAGCTAAGACTTGGTCTTTGGATGGAATTATGGTGGAAAAAGTTGATTAAATTTTCAATTTTTTTTAAAGTTTTTTCTTCCCGTTTACCATAAATTCTTTTTTTGTTATAATGATATTAGATTTAACGGCGAGATGGGGTGAGTGGTTATTAAAAACAAACTTTCCATTATTATGTCAATTATTATAAGCACTTTAGCTGTAGTAATTATAAGTGCTCTTTTTGCTGTAGGCGGACGTGCTAGTAACAACCATTTTATCGATAAAGATTTTAAGAAAGCACGGTTGATTGATGAAGTATTATATGCAGAGACTTCGGATAAATTGTTTACGCAACGTCAACTTCCATTGGTTATTTCTACTGATAATAGCTTTGATGTAATTGTTGTATTGCCTAATGAACCAACCGAAAAAGAAAGAAGTATATCTATTTTTGTGACGTACATGGATTTTTCTGTAGAGGCAAATGGAAAAGAAATTTATCGATATAGTGTAAATCCAAATAATTTTATTAAGAGTGGGGGATATGCGTATCATATTATTGATTTACCAGAAGATTTTGTCGGCAATCGCTTAAAAATCTCGTTCAATCCATTGTTACGATATGAACATCATTATAAAGTGCTAACGATGTATTATGGTAGTCGAAGTAATATTATTCTCACTCAGTTTTTAAAAGATATCGGCACAATTATATTTTTTATTCTAATGGTCTTATTTAGTTTGTTGTGTGTAATATTTGCCTCTTTTGATGAGAAAAAAACAAAAAATAAATTAATTGCCATCGGCAGTTTAGCATTACTTATCGGTACGTATATGTTTTCTCAGATTAGAATGGTTGCTTTTTATTTTAGACAGTACCATAGTTTAATTTATATGATTGAATTTACAACATTGATGCTTTTGCCAACACCAGCGTATAGCTTACTAAAAGGTCGTTTAGATCCAAAGTATGATAAGTTGTTGAACAGTGCAATCGTTGTTTCTTTAGTAAATATTATCGTTCAATATTGCATAGTTTTACTTCAAAAAGCTGAATTTAAAGAATTACTCAAATATACGCATCTTACGCTTATATATGGTTCATCAGCTATTTTTATATCGTTAGTTTTTACAAATGGTAAAAAGTATCCAGAAAAAAGAAGGTTGATGATTACTATTATTCCAATATTTGTGACTGTTGTATCATCACTTGTGTATTATGTGATTTATAATATTTTCACTTTTGAAAAATTGATTATTATGTCGATGATAGTATTTATTACTACTCAATGTTATATGTATATTTCTGATTTTTTAACATTTTATTATGATAACATTAAAAATAATGTATATCGTGAAATGGCATTGATTGATGTTATGACAGGTATAAAAAATAGATCATCTTTTGAACAATTTGTTGTAAAAATAAATCAATCATGTTGGATATTTTCTTTTGATTTAAATAATTTAAAATACATTAATGATAATTATGGTCATTCTTATGGTGATATTGCATTAATGCAATTTGCTTCATCATTAACAAAAGTATTTCAAACAACATTTAAATATGAACTGTTCCGTATTGGCGGCGATGAGTTTATTGTTTTTTTGTTCGCTGATAATAGCGTTGATATTGATGCGATACTTTTTCATCTTGATATGCAAGATTTACTCATTCAAGAAATCAATGAAAAAATTAGTTATGCTGTTGGCTATGCTTATTATTACGAAGGAATAAATACTATCCAAGAAGTTATCAAACAGAGTGATGATAATATGTATCGTGATAAAACAATAAAAAAACAAGGTGACCGATTATGAATAAGCTAATTAAAAAATTATCTATTATAGTGTTTTTGCTTATTAGTGGCTTAAGTAGTTATTTGTTGTTAAATAATAAAGAAATGTCATTGCGATTTGATGATTTTAATCGATTATCGATGATTAGTGAGTGTGAAGTAATTACGTACAATAATCTTAATTCAGAATTGTATAATTTACCAAAAGAAGTTGAAGCTAGTAAACCTTTTACAGTTATTTATGATGTAGGAAAAATTGAAAAATATAGTGAAAAAAGTGTATTTTTAACTATTCGTTATAGTGCTGCACGATGTTTTATGGATGGTAAAGAAATATATAGTTATGAGCCAAATAGTGATTCTTTGATTAAAAGCGGAGGGACTTCGCTTCACATTATTGATATTCCTAAAGATAGTAAAAGTAGTCAATTTATCGTCCAGTTTTATCCTAGAATGACTAATTTGACACACTATAAGGTCTCACCAATCGCTGTAGATTATCGATCGCACATTGTTGCAAACTTACTTCCAACGGATTTGATTCAATTGATTTTATGCATCGTTTTATTAGTAATGTTTTTTATATCAACGTTAATATCTATTTTGGATTTTAATAATTTGATGAAGAATAAAATCGTTCATATCGGATTTCTATCTTTATTATTGTCCAGTTATTTTTTAGTTCAATTAAATACTATCAACTATTTCTTTTATCAGTACCACAGTTTATTTTCTATGATTGAATTCACATCATTAATGCTTATAACATTACCGATTTCTCAATTATTAGTTGGACGTGTTGATCCGATGTTTAATCCGTTTTTAAGCATTGTTAAAGCAATAACTGTTGCGAATGTTTGTATTCAATATTTCTGTTTGTTTTATGACTATGGTGAATTTAGGGTATATTTGATATTGAGTCATATTGTTTTATTGTTTTCTGCCATTTTAATATGTAGTTCTCTACTTTTTACTGATGGGAAAAAATATGCAACGAAGAAATTTTTAGTGTTATCGATTGCGCCACTGCTCATTGCTTTTACTATTTCAATCCTGCTCTACTTTTTTACGAAAACACTTCTGTTTGGTTTGACTTTGTTACTATTCATGTCGATTTTTATTCTAGTTCAACTAGCAGGAGCTATGATTAGTTATACAAGCACTAAAGAAGAAACAATTAAAAATATCGCTTATAAAGAGATGGCATATACCGATGCGATGACAGGGTTAAATAATAGGGCAGCGTATAATGATTACATTAGTAAACTGAGCAATAATAATTTTTGGGTAATATTGTTGGATTTAAATCGTTTAAAAGTGATAAATGACACAAAAGGTCATCTATATGGTGATAGAATTATTACCTTATTTTCTAAAGCAATTCTTCAATGTATAGAACAATATTCATTCGCCTCTTCATTTCGTACAGGTGGTGATGAATTTGTTATATTCTTTAAAACTGATAATAATTTTGATATGGATTATTTTATGGAACAATTTCGTGATAAAGTCCATTGTTTGACGGAAGAAGAAAAGTTGATTCCAATTACTTTTTCGGTGGGGATTACTTATTATGATGGACTACATAGTACAACGATTGATGATGTTTTAAGTAAAGTGGATAAATTGATGTATGAAGATAAAGAAAATTACAAATAAAAAAAGGAGAAATTCTCCTTTTTGCGTTATTAACGTTGTACTCGACCAGAAGCATCGCCTTGAGCCAATGCTTCAACTTCATCTTTAGAAACTAAGTTGAAGTCACCTGGGATAGTGTGTTTTAAGGCACTTGCAGCAACTGCAAATTCAAGTGCTTCTGCTTGTGTTGGTTTTGTTAATAAACCGTGGATAACACCAGCTGAGAAGCTATCACCGCCACCTACACGGTCAACGATTGGTTCAATGTCGTAACGTGTTGATGTATAGAATTCATTTCCATCATAAATAAGAGCTTTCCAACCATTGTGTGAAGCACTGAATGATTCACGAAGAGTTGAAATAACTTTCTTAAAGCCGAATTCTTCTTTCATTTGTTTGAAGATTTCGAAGTATCCTTCAGCTGATGTTTCACCTGCTTCAACATTTGCATCAGGTTTAAATCCTAAACATAATTCAGCATCTTCTTCATTACCAATACAAACATCAACATAAGCCATTAAAGGTTTCATAATTGATTGTGCTTTTTCTGTTGTCCATAATTTTTTACGGAAGTTTAAGTCTACAGAAACAGTAACGTTATGACGTTTTGCAGCTTCACAAGCTAAACGAGTAATTTCAGCAGCATCATCAGAAATAGCTGGTGTAATTCCTGACCAGTGGAACCAGTCAGCACCTTGCATAATTGCATCAAAATCAAAGTCGCTTGCTTTTGCAGTTGCGATAGAAGAGTCAGCACGGTCATAAATTACTTTACTAGCACGCATTGAAGCGCCAGTTTCTAAGAAGTAAATTCCGACACGATCACCACCACGAGCGATGTTTTCAGTGTGAACACCAAATTTTCTTAATGCGTTAATTGCTGATTGACCAATTTCATGTTTAGGTAATTTTGTAACAAAATGTGCTTCGTGACCATAGTTAGCAAGTGATACGGCAACGTTTGCTTCACCACCACCATAAACAACATCGAAGCTATCGCTTTGTACAAATCGGCTGTTTCCTGGCGTTGATAAGCGGAGCATAATTTCTCCAAGTGTAATAACTTTCATTTTCTTCCTCCTATTTTTGCACTAGGTGAATTCCAAATCCACCAAAGTGTTTTTTAAAGTAAATAAATTTACGATTTCCTTTGCTATCATAAGTAGCTGATTCTTCATCAAACTCATATCCTAATGATTCAAAATAGTAAACAGCACGATCTACACTACTTGTAGAAATTGAAATATGACCATTTGCACCTTTGTTTGGATCAGTTGTCATAACTTCGATTTGCTCAGCTGCAAAGTAACTTTTGCTAGTTGGACGAATAGCACCACCTAAGATTGCTGAGAATTCTTCAGCTAATCCTAAACTTAAATCAGGAGTACTGTTGATACCGATGTGATCAAGTTTTAAGTTAAGCATTGTGTGAACTGCTTCTCTAGTTAATTGTTCGATTTTATCAAATTCTTTGTTAGCGATTAATGTATTGTCAATCATCCATGTTCCGCCACACGCAACAATCTTATCGAACGCTAAGTATGAACGTACATTTCCTGGATTAATTCCACCTGTAGGCATAAATTTAACGTTAACGTATGGTGCTGCAAGAGCTTTGATCATATTTAAACCGCCAAGAGGCTCTGCTGGGAAAAACTTCACTGTTTCTAATCCTAATGAAATTGCTGTTTCAATATCAGAAGCATTAGCACATCCAGGTAAAACTAAAATATTTTTTTCTTGGCAATATTTAACGATTGTTGGATTAAGTCCTGGTGATACGATAAATTTAGCACCAGCTTCAATAGCGTCATCAACTTGTTCAGTTGTGATAACAGTACCTGCACCTACTAACATTTCTGGTAATTCTTTGCTGATAATAGACATTGCTTCTTTTGCATGTTTTGTTCTGAATGTAACTTCCGCAACTGGCAAGCCACCTTTTACTAATGCTTTTGCTAAAGGAAGAGCGTCTGCTACATCGTCGATTTTAATTACTGGAACAATACCGATTAGATTAATTTCTTTTAGATAATTTTTCATAGTTCACCTCGTCTATAATTAAAGTATACAAGATATATTTTGTTTGTAAAGGGGTTTCTAAAAAAAAATTAGGTAACCTAAATTTTTTTTAGATTTGATTGACAATAATTATTAAATTGATGATAATTAAGGTATGAAAGAGGTATAGTATGGATTATTTAAAGGAGCATCAAGATTTATTTAAATCCATCATGGACATGTTAGAAAACCATTTTGGTGAAGACTTAGAAATAGTACTACATGATAACGCAAAAAGTTATGAAGAAACCATTGTAGATATTAGAAATGGCCATGTTACTGGTAGAAAAGTCGGTGATGGTGGTGGGAAATGGGGCATGGAAGTACTAAGTCATGAAGAAAAAGTATCTCACCGGTACAATACAATGATGGAAACTCATGATGGACGAATCATAAAAAACAGTTCAATATTTATAAAAAATGAAACCGGAAACATTGTTGGTTCGCTTTGTTTAAACTTAGATTGCACAAAGTACTTGAAAATTCATGAGAATATTAGTATACTAACCTGTATACAGGATACGAAAAATGAGACGAAAGAGTTGTTTAGTAATGATGTTAATGAAATATTAGGTTGCTTGATTGAAGAATGTAAAATTGCTTATCCCAAACCTTCTAGTGGTTTAACAAAAGAAGAAAAAATCGAAATTGTTCAATTTTTGGATAATAAAGGTGCATTCTTAATTACGAAGAGTGGTGACCGTGTTTGTGATTACTTAGATATTTCAAAATTCACTCTATATTCTTATTTGGAATTGATTCGAAAAAATGAAAAAGGAGAAAAGTAACATGAAAAAATTTATGGATCAAGATTTTTTACTGAAAACGGATACGGCGAAAGAGTTGTATCACAATGTTGCCGCTAAATTACCAATTATCGATTATCATTGCCACATTAATCCTCAGGAATTAGCTGAAGACAAACGTTTTAGTAACATTACGCAATTATGGTTATTAGGTGATCACTATAAATGGCGTGCAATGCGTGCAAATGGCGTTGATGAAAAATATGTTACAGGTGATGCAAGTGAATATGAAAAATTTCTTAAATGGGCAGAAACATTAGAGAAGTTAATTGGTAATCCGTTATATCATTGGAGCCATTTAGAATTACAACGTTATTTTAACTATCATGGAGCACTTAATAGTAAAACAGCACCTGAAGTTTGGAAATTGTGTGAAGAAGTATTAAAAGATCCAAAGATGAGTGCTAAAAATATTGTTATGAATTCTAATGTTACTGCAATTGGTACAACAGATGATCCAATTGATGATTTGAGATGGCATAAAATATTAAAAGAAGACGTTGATTTTACAACGGAAGTTCTTCCTACATTTAGACCTGATAAAGCGATGAATATTGAAAAGGTTGATTATTTAGAGTATATTGCTAAACTTGAAAAAGTGTGTGGTACTACTATTTCTACGTATCGTAGTTTAATGGATTGCTTAAAAGGGCGTATTGATTTCTTTAATGAAATGGGTTGTAAAGCAAGTGATCATGGTTTAGAAACAATTTATTACGTTGAATTTACAGCTGATGAAGTAGAAGCAATCTTTAAAAAACGTTTAAATGGTGAAAACTTAACGAAAACAGAAAGTTATCAATTTAAGACAGCATTTATGTTGGAAATGGGTAAATACATTCATGAAGCTGGATGGGTAATGCAATTACATTACAACTGTCGTCGTGACAACAATCAAAAAATGTTTAATAAATTAGGACCAGATACAGGATTTGACTGCATTAATAATGCTTCGAATGTAGATATGATTACTCAATACTTAAATGCATTAAACATGGAAGATTGTTTACCTAAAACTATTATTTATTCATTAAATCCAATTGATAATGCGGCAATTGTTACCATTGTTACAGCATTTAATGATGGCAGTATTGCAAATAAGGTTCAACAAGGATCTGCTTGGTGGTTTAATGATCACTACCAAGGAATGGTTGACCAAATGAAACAATTAGCAAGCGGTTCTCCATTTGGTAACTTTGTGGGTATGTTAACGGATTCACGTAGTTTCTTATCATACACAAGACATGAATACTTCCGTCGTATTTTATGTAATATTATTGGTGAATGGGTTGAAAATGGTGAATATCCAGAAGATTACGATATTTTAAATCAATTAGTAAGTGATATTTCATATAATAATACTAAAAATTATTTTGGATTTAAACGATAAAAAGAAGGAACTCTTACCGTTGCAAACGTTAAGAGTTTTTTTTAAAAAATTATATAAAATTAAGGCTAAGGAATGATAAAAATGTGATATAATTTAAGAGAATAATGCGAGGTAAATTATGAGTAAAAATGTAAAGATAACGAAGCCAAATCACGTATACGAACAACTTAAGCATGAGATACTATATCTTGAGTATACTCCTGGACAAATAATTGGTGAGGTAGAAATAGCCAACCGTTTTAAGGTTTCAAGAACGCCGGTTCGTGATGCTTTTAAACGCTTAGAAGTTGAAGGCTTAGTAGAGGTTGTTAGTCATGTTGGAACGTTTGTAACGTTGATTGATTTAGATCAAATTACTGATGTTATGTACATGCGAGAAAAGATTGAACTTGGAATCATTCAAGATTTATCGACATCAATTAAACAAAATCAGATTATTAAAATTACTCTTAATCTTCAAAAACAAAAAGAACTGTTGGAAAGCGCTCTTTCGGAAAAAGAAATGGCACAAGAGTTCATTAAGTTGGATAATGAGTTTCATCGTTCTCTTTTTGAAATCGCGGGGAAAGGTAGTATTTGGCATCATTTAGAAGCGATTGAACATCACTATGATCGATTACGCTTATTCTTAAACTTTGGTGAACGCTCACGATTGATGAAATTATATGATGAACATACAGAAATATTTGATTGTATTTTAAATCAAAAGATGGATTATGCTCGTGATGTGTTCTCTACTCACTTGTATTATGGCGTTCAAAGTGGCACGGAAATGATTTTGAAAAACATTCAATATTTCTCTTCTATTTCTGATGAAGGTAAAAAAAGAGAATATAGTAAAAAATAAATGTGTACAAAGTAAATAAAGGATAAATGATATTAGTTTCATAATTTAAAGGGGTTACATCATTAAATTATGAGTTAATATCATTTTTATTTAAAAAAGAATAAAAAACTATTTTTTAATGTATACAACAACTTGACGATTTAAGTTAAGAAGTGATATGATATTAGTAGCTAAACATTATAGGATAATAATCACAATAATGAAGCAGCGTATGAATTTTAAAAAAGGAGAGAGGGAGATTTAAATGAAAATGACATTTAGATGGTATGGCGATAGCGATCCAGTAACATTGGATTATATTCGTCAAATACCAAATATGACAGGAATTGTCAGTGCCGTTTATTCAGTACCGGTTGGCGATGTTTGGCCGGAAGCAGACATCATCGATTTAAAAAACAAATGTAATGCAAAAGGCTTAGAACTTGAAGTAATTGAATCAGTTCCAGTTCACGAAGACATTAAGTTAGGTAGAGGTGACTTTAAACGTTACATCGAAAACTACAAAGAAAACATTCGTTTACTTGCAAAACACGGTGTTAAGTGCATTTGTTATAATTTTATGCCAGTATTTGACTGGACTCGTAGTCAATTAAATCATGAATTAACTGATGGAAGTAATGCATTAGTTTACTACAAAGAACACGTTGATGCATTAGATCCAACTAAACTTACTTTACCAGGATGGGATAGTAGCTATTCTCCTGCAGAAGTTAAAGATTTAATCGATTCATACAAAGCAATAGGTGAAGAAGGACTTTGGAAAAACCTAGAAGTTTTCATTAAAGAAATTTTACCAGTTGCGGTTGAGTGTGATGTTAATATGGCTATCCATCCAGATGATCCACCTTGGCCAATCTTTGGTATTCCTCGTATTATCACTAACGAAGATAACTTAGACCGTTTCTTAGCGTTATACGATGATACTCATCATGGTTTAACATTATGTTCAGGATCATTAGGATGTGCTACATTTAATGATGTTCCTAGATTAATTCGTAAATTTGGTGCCATGAATCGTATTCATTTCGGACATGTTAGAAACGTTAAAATTCTTGAAGATGGCTCATTTGAAGAAAGTGCACACTATTCTCAATGTGGTTCATTAGACTTGGTAGATATTATGAAAGCGTATCATGAAACAGGATTTAAAGGTTATATTCGTCCAGACCATGGTCGTATGATTTGGGGAGAAACTGGTAAACCTGGATATGGTTTATATGATAGAGCTTTAGGCGCTATGTATTTAGGTGGAATTTGGGAAACTTTAGAAAAGGTGGATAAATAATGAAATTACCATTTGAAATAAACTTAAAAGACAAAGTTGTAGTTATTACTGGTGCTGGTGGATTAATCTGTGGTGCATTTGCTTTAGCAGTTGGAAAAACTGGTGCTAAAGTTGCATTATTAGACTTAAACCAAGAAGCAGCTGATAAATACGCTTCTCAAATTAGAGAAGAAGGCGGAAACGCTATCGCTTATAAGTGCAACGTTCTTGAAAAAGACAGCATTAAAGCTGCTCATGATGAAATCGTTAAAGATTTTGGAACTTGTGATGTTTTAATTAATGGTGCTGGTGGAAATAGTCCTAAAGCTACTACTGATAATGAATATTTCAAACCTGAAGACTTAAATAATATGAAAACATTCTTTGATTTAGATCAAAGTGGTGTTGAATTTGTATTTAACTTAAACTTCTTAGGAACACTTCTTCCTACTCAAGTTTTTGCTCAAGATATGATTGGTAAGACAGGATGCAGCATTGTAAACATTTCTAGTATGAATGCATTCACTCCTCTTACTAAAATTCCTGCTTATTCAGGTGCAAAAGCAGCTATTAGTAACTTCACTCAATGGCTTGCGGTTCACTTTTCTAAAGTTGGTGTTCGTTGTAATGCGATTGCGCCAGGTTTCTTCTCAACTGCGCAAAATGCTAAATTATTATTTAATGAAGACGGAACTCCAACAGCTCGTACTGGTAAAATCTTAGCTGGTACACCAATGGGACGCTTTGGTGAAATTGATGAGTTAATTGGTACATTATTATACTTACTTAACGAAGACGCAAGCGGATTTGTAAATGGTGTAGTAATTCCAGTTGATGGTGGTTTCTCAGCTTATAGCGGCGTTTAATTGATACTTACTAACTTTTAGCGAATATACTCCTTATGCTTAAAACCCATCGCTTGCCTCGGTGGGTTTTAACGTTTCTGAAGGATGAATTAATATATATTTTATATCAGACAATTATTGTTTCATGGTATAATAAGACGGGTGATAAAATGAAGTGGTATAAGCAACATTATGTAAATTGTCGTGATTGGATTATTGAAAACTCCGAGTTGCTCGGTTTAAATGCACAAGAATTATTGTGTGTTTTAATTATTGATTACTATAACAGTCACCAAATGACAATTACAATGGATGTCTTAGTAAAAAAAATGTCACTAAAAGAGTCAGAAATAGATGCGATTATTCATCGTTTAACCATTAAAAAATATTTAGATATTAAAGTTGTAAATAAGAAAGTTATTTTTTCTTTAGATGGTTTATTTGAAGTGAAAATAGAACAAAATAAAGCCATCAATAACGCTTCTTTGGTTGAATTGTTTACAATGGAATTTGCTCGTCCACTTACTAGTAATGAATTAATGATGTTAAATGAGTGGGGAGTATCGATGGATCATCACCTAATCACCTATGCCTTACGAGAAGCATCTATTTATCAAAAACTTAATATGAATTACATTGCAAAAATTTTAACCAATTGGAAAGAACAAAACATCACGGCAGCGATGATTGAAAGTGGAAAAAGATATGAGAGTTAATGATATACTTTATCAGCTTGATGTACTATTTCCTCAGGCGACATGTGAATTAGTGTATCACTGTCCGCATGAGCTTTTAATTGCGGTTGTCCTTTCAGCACAAACTACGGATAAAGCGGTAAATAAAGTAACACCAATTTTATTTCAAACATTTCCAACTATTGAATCTTTAGCAAATGCTTCTCTTGAAGATATTGAAAACTGCATTAAAACGATTGGATTATATCGAAATAAAGCAAAATCAGTAAAAGGATTAGCGAGTCAATTGTTAAATGATTTTAATGGAATTGTTCCTAAAACGCGTAAACAATTAATGACTCTTCCTGGAGTTGGTAGAAAAACAGCGAATGTTGTTTTAAGTGAATGTTATCACATACCAGCGATTGCGGTCGATACGCATGTTGAACGTATTTCTAAACGCTTAGGATTAGCGAAACAACAAGATGATGTATTAACGGTAGAGAAAAAGTTAATGCGGAAAATTGATCGTAATCTATGGAGTAAAGCACATCATCAATTTATATTTTTTGGTAGATACTTATGTACTGCTAAATCACCAAAATGTCAGGAGTGTACTGTTAGCCAATATTGTAAGGAAAGGAGAATTGGTGTATGAATAAAAAAGGATTTACTTTAGTAGAATTAATCGTAATTGTTACAATGATTACGGCATTTGCATTATTAATGATACCAAGTGTTATTGAACCAATTCAAAGTACTTCTGAGGCAACATGTATTGAAAATCAAAAAGCGATGATGAGAGATTATTATGAAGCAGTAGCGACTGGGTCGTATACTAATGAAACGCAAAGAGTGGCTTTACTTAACTCAATTGTACAAGGCTATACAAATACGTGTCCTAAAGGAGGTACAATCAATGTATTGTATGCTAAGCCTTCCGGATCACCTCACTACGCGTATGTAACTTGTAGCGTACACGGAAGCTATAAAGATAAATAGAAAGAAGGATGTCATGAAAGATTATAAAATACACACGGCGGATGGGGTAAGAGATTTTCTACCTAATACGCAGCGCGTTAAAAGCGAAATAGAGCGACAAATAAAAAAAGTTTTTTATCAGTATGGCTATGAACCAATCACCACGCCAACATTTGAATACGCTGAAGTGTTTGATGAAGAAGATGGAAATATATCTCGCCAAGAAATGTATCAATTTCTTGATCGTAAGGGAAATTTATTGACACTACGACCTGACTTAACACCACCGATTGCCCGGGTTGTAGCAACATCGTATCGTGATGCTATTTTTCCTTTGCGATTATGTTATGTAGGTAACACGTATCGCTATGTTGATGGTTATACGGCAAAAATGCATGAATTTACTCAAGCTGGGGTAGAATTGATTGGAAATAGTTCTATTGGAGCGGATAGTGAAGTTATTGTTGTAGCAATTAGTAGTTTATTAGCGGCAGGATTAACAGATTTTAGTATTCATATCGGTCAAGTTGATTTATTTAATGTATTGATGGAATGTGGAAATGTTTCTAAAGAGTATATTAATTTAATTAGTATGGCAATTGAAAATAAAAATATTGTTACCTTAGAAAAATTAGTAAAAGAAGCAATCACTGAAGAACAAATTGCACGCTTGGTAATCGAATTACCTTTTTTATGTGGCAAGAAAGAAGTGTTAAAACGTATTACATCGTTGACTAACAATGAAAGAGTATTATCAGTTGTTCATTATTTAGATGAATTAGTGTCTATATTATCATTTTATGGTTTAGATTCTCATTGTTCCTTTGATTTAGGAATGGTTGGCCAATTTGAATACTATACTGGTGTTATCTTTAAAGGATATGCATCAGGAAGTGGAGCATCCATTTGTGATGGTGGTCGCTATGATAACTTAATTGAAAAATTTGGAAATAAAAAAGATGCGGTAGGATTTGCGATTAATATTTATGAAATATTAACTGTGTTGAGTAGAAAAAAGATTGTTGTTAATGGATGGAAAATAAATAGTTACATTTTAGCTAAATTCAATAATAAACATGCGATTACTCTTGCGGATGGTTTACGTAAACAAGGATACTTTATTGAAAATGGTATTATTTCATTGGATTTAGAAGAAAATTTACAACTTTGTGCAATAAAAAATATACCGGAATTATTGTATGTACAAGAAGATGGAAATATTTTAGCCATTGATGTAGTAACAAGATTAGAAAAACAAATGACAGTAGAACAATGTCTTTTAGAAAGGAAAAATGGCTAATGAAACCAATTACTTTTGCTTTAGCTAAAGGAAGACTTGCTAAAAGTACGATGGAAATGTTAAAAGAAATCGGAATTACGTGCAGTGAAATGGAAACGTCTTCCCGTAAATTATTATTTACAAGTGATGATGGAAAATATCAATTTTTCTTATCAAAAGTATCTGATGTTTCAACGTATGTTGAACATGGCGTTGCTGATATTGGTATTGTTGGCAAAGACATTTTATTAGAAAATCCTAAAGATGTATATGAAGTAATGGATATGGAATTTGGTAAATGTAGGATGTGTGTTGCTGGACCAAGTAATGTTTTAGAGAAATATCAAAGCAATGGTGCTCTACGAGTTGCGACAACATTTGTTAATATTGCTAGAGAATATTTTGAAAATGTACGAAAACAAAAAGTTGAAATTATTCAATTACACGGTTCAGTTGAATTAGGACCAATTGTTGGTTTAGCCGATGTCATTGTTGATATTGTTGAATCTGGGTCAACTCTTCGTGAAAATGGAATGGTTGTTTTAGATGAAATTGTTCCAATATCAGCTCGTCTTATCGTAAATCCAGCAAGCATGAAAAAGAACTATGAAAGCATTATGGAACTTGTAGAACAGATTAGAAAGAGGGTAAAATAAAATGACTTCGATTGAAATAATCAAAGAAGAAAAAATTGAACAATTTCTCCTTAAAATAAAAGAGCGTTCACAATTTGATTCAGGTGGACATGAAACAAAAGTAAAAGAAATATTAAAAAACATTAAGTCTAAAGGTGATGAAGCATTATTTGATTATACCCATCAATTTGATAAAGTAATGCTTACTAAAGATACAATACGTGTTACTCCAGAAGAAATTGAAGCCGCGTATTTAGAAGTTGATCAAGAATTGATTGAAGTTATTAAAAAAGCAGCTCGTCGTATTACTAGTTATCATCAAAAACAAAAACAAACGTCATGGATGGATGTTGATGGTGAAGGAACGGTTTTAGGACAGTTAGTACTACCGATGGAAAGTTGTGGTGTTTACGTTCCTGGTGGTAAAGCTAGTTATCCTTCATCAGTATTAATGAATGTATTGCCCGCAAAAGTAGCAGGTGTAAAAAATATTGTGATGGTGACACCTCCATCCATCAATGGGACAATTAATCCTGTTGTCTTAGTGGCAGCACATATCGCAGGAGTTACAGAAATATACAAAGTTGGTGGCGCTCAAGCTATTGGTGCTTTAGCCTATGGAACATGTTGTATTCCAAAAGTGGATAAAATTGTTGGTCCAGGTAATATTTATGTTGCCTTAGCAAAAAAAGAAGTTTTTGGTTATGTAAGTATTGATTCAATTGCCGGACCAAGTGAAATTTTAATTATCGCTGATGAAAGTTGTACCCCTCGTTTTGTGGCAGCGGATTGTTTATCGCAAGCTGAACACGATGAACTTGCTTCTTCTATCGTTGTTACAACATCATATGATGTAGCTTTAAAGATAAAAGCGGAAGTAGAGTTACAATTAAGTAACTTATCACGTAAAGCTATTACTCAAACATCTATAGATAATTATGGTGGTATACTTGTTGTTAATTCATTAGAGGAAGCAATTGAAGTATCTAATCGCATTGCCCCTGAACATTTAGAATTGTGTGTAAGCGATCCTTGGAATGTGATGACTAAAATTCGTCATGCTGGTGCTATCTTTTTAGGCCATTATACTCCTGAGCCTATTGGTGATTATATGGCTGGTCCAAATCATGTGCTACCAACTAGTGGTACGGCACGTTTCTTTTCAGTGTTGTCGGTAGATGATTTTATTCGAAAACCAAGTATTTTATCCTTTAGTAAAGATTCACTTCAACAATACGCTGAGGATGTTATTTTATTTGCGGAAAGTGAACAATTAACTGCACATGCAAATAGTATGAGGGTTCGTTATGAATAAATACGTTAGAAGTGATTTAAAAAACTTTCAACCATATGTGGTAGAAGAAGTTGATTGTTCGATTAAATTAGATGCGAATGAAAATCCTTTTGCAATGCATGACTGTATAAAAAAAGAAGTTGAACATTTTATTAAAAACAATGACATTACGCGTTTATATCCAGATACTAATTCAACTGTATTAAGAAATGAGATTGCTTCATTTTACAACGTTAAAAAGGAAAATGTTGTTGTTGGTGTTGGTAGTGACCAACTGATTGATTGCTTACTAAAAGGCGTTGTTTCACTAAATGATAAGGTTGTATTTCCTAATCCATCATTTAGTGTCTATGGATTAATGATTGATTTAAATCATGGAACAAAAGTTCCAGTGGAATTGGATGAAAACTTTAATTATAACGTTGATGATTTTATTGAAGCAAGTAAAGATGCTGTTTTAACGATTATTTGTAGTCCTAATAATCCAACTGGCAATGTGATGAGTAATGCGGATATAAAACACTTAGCAAATAGTGTTAGTGGTATTGTATTAATTGATGAGGCTTATGGTGAATTTCATCATGAGAGCGCCATTGAACTTATTGATGACTGTGAAAATCTTGTTGTGTTTAGGACATTTTCTAAAGCATATGGTTTAGCAGGATTGCGTATTGGTTATGGCATTGGTAGTGAAAGAGCTTTAATGCCGATTGAAATTACTCGTCCTCCATACAATATCAATAGCTATTCTCAAACAATAGCTACCATTTGTTTAAAAAACAGTCATTGTATGAAGGAAGATGTTAAAGCATTAAATGAAATTAAACAAGAATTTTATAATAAAATGGCTTCATTATCTTTTAAATTGTATCCTTCTTATGCCAATTACATTTTAATGGAAGATAATCATAATATTGCTTTAAAATTAAGAAAAAAAGGTGTATTGGTTCGAACACTTCGTATTCGCGGAAAAGCGATGATTCGTCTATCTATTGGTACAAAAGAAGAAATGGATGTATGCTATAAACTATTAAAGGAGATTAATGATGAGAACAGCTAGTATTAAAAGAAGTACAAAGGAAACAGAAATTGATTTGACATTAAATCTAGATGGTAGTGGAATTTCAACAATTGATACGGGAATTGGATTTTTTGATCATATGCTAACGTTGTTTGCTAAGCATGGTTTGTTTGATTTATCAGTAATCGTTAAAGGTGATTTAGAAGTAGATAGTCATCATACCATTGAAGATGTGGGAATTGTTTTAGGACAAGCTATTTCTGAAGCATTAGGTGATAAACGTGGTATTGTTCGTTATGGTTCAATGTTACTACCGATGGATGAAACGCTAGTATTGTGTGCACTAGATTGTTCTGGTAGACCATTTTTAAGTTTTGAAGGAGAATTTAGTGTTGATTCGTTAGGTATGTATGATACAGAAATGGTAGAAGAGTTCTTTCGTGCTGTTTGTACTTCTGGTGGTATTAATATGCATCTTCAACTGTTAAAAGGTAAAAACAATCATCATAAAATAGAAGCGATGCACAAAGCATTTGCTCGTTCCCTAGATATGGCAACGCAGTTTGATTCCCGTGTACTTGGCGTTCCATCAACGAAAGGGGTGTTATAAGATGCAATGCTATCCCGCGATTGATATATTAGACGGTTATTGTGTTCGTTTAGAACAAGGGGACTATAACATAAAAACCATTTATGGTGATGACCCTGTACAAATGGCTTTAAAATGGCAAAGTCAAGGAGCTACTTTTATTCATTGTGTTGATTTAAATGGTGCACGTGAAGGAAAAACAGTGAATTATCCAGTAATTCAAGAAATGGCAAAAACACTTTCTATTCCCATTCAAGTTGGTGGAGGAATTCGTACGATTGAGGATATTGATGCTATTTTAAAGTTAGGTGTTTATCGTGTTATTTTAGGTACGGTTGCGATAGAAAACCCATCTTTAGTAAAAGAAGCGATTGAGCGCTTTGGTAGTGAAAAAATTGTTGTTGGTATTGATGCTAAAAATGGTCAAGTCGCAACTCATGGTTGGGAAGTAGTTTCAAGTAAAGATGCTTATGATGTCGCCTTAGAAATGAAGGCGTTAGGTGTCAAAACAATCGTATATACTGATATAGCTCAAGATGGAATGATGCGTGGTCCTAATATACTATCAACACAAAAAATGGTTGAAAAAAGTGGAATTAATATTATAATATCAGGTGGTGTATCTGGTATTGCGGATATACTCAAAGCAAAAAAAATAGGGTGTGAGGGCGCAATACTTGGTAAGGCATTATACATCCGCGCTCTAAAATTAGAGGAGGCTATTATGGCAAGTAATGACAACAACAAAAGAATTATTCCATGTCTTGATTTAAAAGATGGTCGAGTGGTAAAAGGGATTAAATTTGTAAATTGTGTTGATGCCGGTGATCCAGTAGAAGCAGCAATTGCTTATCAAAATGCGGGAGCTGATGAATTAGTGTTATTAGATATTAGCGCTACAAACGAAAAAAGAGATATCATGATTGATTTGGTCGCAAATATTGCTAAAAATATTACTATTCCAGTAACAATTGGTGGTGGTATTCGTACTGTGGAAGACGCTCAACGCGTGTTATCTAGTGGTGCAACACGTTTCTCTATCGGAACAGCAGCCTTTTTAAATCCTGAGTTAATTAATGAATGTTCGGCCAAATTTGGTAAAGAATTAGTTGTAATTGGTATTGATGCAGCATATAACAAAGAAACAAAACAATACGATGTACTTCTTGAAGGCGGTACTAAGAGTTCAGGTGTTGATGTTGTTGTATGGGCAAAAGAAGTTGAACGACGCGGAGCGGGTCAAATTTTATTGACAAGCATGGATGCGGATGGAACAAAAGATGGATTCGATATTGAATTAACACGTGCTGTAAGTTGTGCAGTGTCAATTCCAGTTATCGCTTCTGGTGGTGCTGGTAAAAAAGAAGATTTTAAAGAAGCGTTAACGGTAGGTTGTGCTGATGCAGCTTTAGCTGCTTCATTATTCCACTTTAAAGAAATTGAAATTATGGATTTAAAACACTATTTAAACGATAATGACATTAAGGTGAAGCTATGATTTTAGCTTCTATCGATGATGTTAAATTCAATGAACAAGGATTAGTTACTGTTATAGCTCAAGATGTCGTATCTAAAAAAGTTAGAATGCAAGCGTATATGAATCGTGAAGCATTAGAGAAAACGATGGAAACTGGATATGTACATTATTATAGTAGAAGTCGTAAAGAATTATGGAAAAAAGGAGAAACTTCAGGTCACTTTCAATTATTAAAAGCGATGTCGTTGGATTGTGATGGAGATTCGATTTTACTTCAAATTGAACAAGTTGGCAATATTTCATGTCATACTGGTGAACCATCTTGTTTCCATAGAACATTTGATGCGATTAATACAAAAGAAGTAGTCATCAGTGAAAACAATGATGCCGAAGAAGCATTATCATCGCTATATGACGTTATTAAAGATCGTCGCGAGCATCCAAAGAGTGGATCATATACAAATTACTTGTTTGAACAAGGAAACGATAAGATTTTAAAGAAAATGGGTGAAGAAACAACGGAAGTTGTTATAGCGACAAAAAATGGTAAGAAAGAAGAAATAGTAAGTGAATTATCTGATTTACTGTATCAATTATCAGTATTAATGGTAAATAATGATATTACTTGGTCAGAGATAAATGTTGAATTGAATAAAAGGAAATAAAAAAATTTCGCGAAAGCGAATTTTTTTTATGGTTATATCTTATTGTATTCATCATCTTCCATTTTTGTTAAAAATATTTGTGAAATATAAATAATTTCACTTACAGGAAATTGAATTCCAAATTGATTTTCAATATTCGTACAATGCTTATCAATCATATGATATAAGGTACTATGTTGTTTTAAAAATTCATTGATTTTTTTATAGTTGATTGGTTGATTGCGTATTACTCGTTCTACTGCAAAAGCGAGATGAACGATAAACTTAATTGCTAAAATTTCATCATATGCCATTGAGTAATCAAGTAATATTGCCTCAAACGCTTCTTTAGCTAATAAAATAATTTTATCCGGATTTAAAAAGGTTAACGAATTATTTAAAATTTCGTTTTTAATAAAATCGATAATATTAAAACTTTCATTATCATTAGAAATAGATAACGTAGAGCTTATTTTTGAAAATTGTTTAAAATCATCCAACAATACTTGTTCATTTTGTAATAGTTTAATGATTTGTGGTAAAGTTTGGACCGAAATTGTAGAAATAAAGACAAAACGATGATTGAATTGATTAAGAAAACTTTCAATTTCATCGTAAAGTGGCTCATCACTTAAAACAAGAATTCCTTTACAATGAACAAAGTTATTTAATATTTTTTGTAGATTATTTTTTTGTTTTGCGAAATTGTAGACATTACATTCAATGTAAATTGGTTGAATATCTGTCTTGAGTGAATCAATAAATAGTGAATAGTTTTTAATAAGAGTAGAATTACTTAAAATAAACAGTAATGGAATATGTTGATTAAGAACAATGCTGTCGGAAATACTTAAATACTCACTTAGATAATATTGTTCAGTGATTGGTATTGATATTGAATATGTAGAAGTTAACATTGACATTACTTTACTGATGATAGAACTATAATTTTTATTTAATGTAATTTTTCCGATTGGTATTGATTGATAGCGATTACTAATGATTGTTTGTACCATTTTTTCGCAATGTAGTAAATATCCGTACATTAATTGGTCATTTTTGATAATGTTTGATGTTTCAAATATGGGTGTTAGTAATTCATAGTTGTCACGAATAAAGCTTGTGTTAAGAGTTGTTAAAGGTGTATTTAAAGCATTTCGAATATCGTCATTAACATGGTCAGCAATTGTTTTGTCATACATGATTACAGTGTTATCAATTAATGTTCTATGATCGATATACACTAAATTATTTTTTAAATGCTCAACGAATGAATTTAAACAATTCGGGTTTAAAGTAAATGTAGTTATACCTAAATATTCATAAATTTTATTTATTTCATCTAAATGATTGTTTATATTTTCAATGTTTTTTAATACATTATCACTTAAATCATCAAAGCTTAGTTCAATGTGTCCACTCTTGGATGTTAAGGAAGCTCTTGCGATACTTGAGCGAACTTCGTTTGTTAGGCCAATTAAATTATCATTGTAACGTGACATGATAAAACAGTTTAATACATTTTTATTGAGAATAATCGTTTGATTAATTAAATTAGCTTCTTGCTGAACGATATCACACAATAAAGAAAAACGTTCTTTCACTGTACGTTCTTGATATGGAATCGATGTAATAATGCTTGAGATATACGGTAAACTTAAAAAATTAAACATTGCATTTGTTGTAAAACAAAAGAAAGTTCTTCTTTGGTGATGGTGAAGTTGTTGCATATGGTGCAATAGTTGAAGTTGTTGTTCGTCATTTAAGAAATCAACGTGATGGATAAAAAGTAATTTATTAAGTTGTTGTTTTGTAAGTGATTCGATAAAAGATAGGCTATCTTGATGTAAACGACAATCGTAATGAGTAACCTCTTTTTCAGAAGAAATGATAAAAGAGGAGATTGCATAATTGATGAGACATTCGATTAATAATGTTTTTCCAGTACCAATTTCACCGACGATTAAAGTTGGTAAAGGATTATTAGGGTATGATAATGCTGATTTTAACTCTTAGATTATAGTGTGCATGGATTCATTTGGTTGAAACCCTACACATAAACTAAAAGGGTCATATGATTTTATAATGGATTTATGTTGTTCTAGCATCGAAATTAATTCAGATTTACTTGAAAATATGGTTGGACAGAATTCTATGTGTAAGCTGTCTTTATCTACAAATAAAGCAGGTCGTCCCATGATTTTACATAAATAATTGTTACGAAATAACCGATTGAGAATACGGGATACATTTGCCCTATCTAAGTAAATGGTTTCGGATACATATTGAGCGTCACAACCAATAGTTACTAGTTTGTTGGTGGTAATAGCTTCCATCGTCTGTTTTTTAATCAAATGATAAATTTCTTCTTCACGTTGAGTTAGGTTCATAAATTCTCCTTTTTTTTTGTGCAAAATATCAATAAAAATTTTAAATAATAACATTGTATTTTTTTAAAAAACATCAATGTGTGTAAAATTAAAGTGATTGATGGATATGTTTGATATCATTTTACACACAAGTTGTAAAAAATGTCAAATCAATTAAAAAAACGAGTAAATATAATGAAAATAATGTATTTTTTAATTACACACAAATTTATTTTTTTTAAAATTTGAAATTTTGACAAAGAATTTATATTGAGTATGATGTATTTAAGAAAGGAACTGTGTTGGATATGGTAGAAATTATTGTAGTTTCTCATGGAACATTTGCGAAGGGTTTAGTAGAGAGTGCGCAGTTAATTGCAGGCGATAATAATGATGTTTTATCCTTTGGTTTAGAAGCTGGTGCCGATATTGAACTATTTAAATCAGAGATTAGGCAAGCAATTTGTGAACTCGGAAAAAAAGGCGAAGTAATTGTAATGACGGATTTAATGTGTGGGACGCCATTCAATCTAGTGTGTAGCTTGATGGAAGAAATGATGTTTTGTCATCTTACTGGGATTAATCTTCCTATTTATCTTGAAGTATACACATCAAGGAAAACGTGTTCAGCCATTGACATTTGCAAAATGGTAAAAGAGTTAGGACCAACAAGTATTATGTACGTTAATGAAATGTTTGAAGGGGAGGTTGTATGAAAAATATTTGTTTAGCAAGGATTGATGATCGTCTAATCCATGGTCAAGTAATTACCGCATGGATTAAAACAATTAAGGCGGAGACGATTTTAATCATCGATGAAGCACTCAGTAATAATCAAATGATGCAACGAATTTACAAAGCTTCTGCACCAAGTAATATTGAAGTGCTAATAAAAGGACCACATGATGCGGCAGAATACTTAAAAAGCAGTGAAGGTGCAAAAGATATCATGATTTTAGTGAAAGTACCAGAACGACTTGAAGAATTAATTGAACAAAATATTACCATTAAAAAAATTGTTTTGGGTGGTATGGGTTCTAATAAAAACAGAAAACAATTTATAAAAAATGTATTTGCTTCGGATGCTGAAGTTGCTTGCATGAAGCGATTAATGGAAAAAGGAATTGACATGGTATTTCAACTAGTACCAGATGATAAAGCAACTGATTTAGTAAAAATTATTAAATAATTTAAGGGGAGGTATAAAATGACTATAATACAAGCGTTATTAATAAGCCTAGTTTATTTCCTAGCAAACTCTACATTGATAGGAGTGGGCTTCTTCACATTATGTAAACCATTAGTTTCCGGATTTTTTGTTGGATTAATATTAGGTGACCCTGCATTAGGGACTCAAATTGGGGCATCAGTAAATCTTATGTATATGGGTAATATGTCAACTGGAGGAACGTTATCGAGTGATGCAACGTTAGCCTGTATCATGGCTACGACGCTAGGAATCGTAACTGGACAATCAATTGAAGCGTCTATGGCCGTTGCAGTACCTTTAGGGATACTTGGTACATTCCTATGGTTTGGCCGATTATCGCTAAGTACAATGTTTGTTCCGTTAGCTGACCGTTATGCGGCTGAAGGTAAAGCAGATAAAATTTGGATTGCGAATGTTTTATTACCACAAACAATGTTATTTCTAATGTCGGCTGTTCCAGTGTTTATCATTGTATATTTTGGTCCATCGGTTATTCAAGGATTGTTAGCGTTTTTAGGTAAAAATGTATTGAAATCGTTGATGGTTGTCGGGGGTATATTACCAGCTCTAGGATTGGGTTTAACACTTAAATCTATTTTCCATGGAAGTGCTAAAGTTTATTTCTTTATTGGTTTTGTTCTTATCCAATATTTCGGCTTAAACATTATCAGTGTTGGATTTTTATCGATTATTTTATCAGTATTGTATATGCAAGGTCAAAAATCTGATGATAGTAAACCATTTGATAGTGCATTATCAGAAGAAATAAGTCATACACCAAGCATTTTAACTAAAAAAGATTTGTGGATGAGTAGTTATATTTGGAATTTCCACGCTCAAGGTTGTTATAACTATGAAAGAATGCAAGGTATTGGTTTCTGTCATTCTATGGTTCCTATTTTTAAACGATTGTATAAAGATGATGAAGAAGGGATGAAAGAAGCACTTCAACGTCATACAGGATTTTTTAACACAGCTCCTCAATTTGCAGCAGTTATTCCTGGTTTAATTGCAGCTATGGAAGAAAAGAAATATCAAGGTGCGGATGATATTGATGAAACATCGCTAACGGCAATTAAATCGAGTTTAATGGGCCCACTAGCTGGTATAGGTGATACCGTTTCTCAAGGAATTATTGTTCCTTTATTATTGACATTCTTCTTGGGAATGGGTAAAGATGGAAATATTTTAGGGCCTATTTTATATACTGTTATTATTTCTATTACGATTTTTGCGATGGGGCATTATTCATACATGTTGGGTTATAAAAAAGGATCAGAAGCAATTCTTTCGTTACTTGAAAGTGGTTTAATTAACAAAGTTATTGACGCTGCAAAAGTGATGGGATGTATCGTTATGGGAGCGTTAGTTGCACGATTTGTTAAAGTATCGACTGGTATCGCGATTACACTAAATGAAACACCATTTTCTCTTCAAACACAATTGTTTGATGCAATACTTCCAGGGTTGTTACCACTTGTAGTAACACTAATTTGTTTCAAATTATTAGATAAAGGAATGTCATCAACAAAGTTGATGTTACTTCTAATTTTAGTTGGAATTTTAGGTGGACTTACAAAAATATTAGTTTAAATAAGGAGGAAAATATTTATGCTAGTTACAATGAAAGAAATATTAGACAAGGCAAAAGAAGGAAAGTATGCAGTAGCAGCACCAAATGTTGATAATGAGCATAATTTAAGAGTTTGTTTAGAAATAGCAGAAGAATTAAATTCGCCAATTATTATTGGTGTTCCATTCAAATCAAATCCGGATTTACAATATTTTGGTCGTATGATGCAAGATTTAGCAATGCGTTGTAAAGTTCCTGTTGCATTAAACTTAGATCACGGCGCAACATTTGAACATTGTGTCGGTGGTATAAGAGCTGGGTTTACTGGAATCATGGTTGATCGCTCAACGTGTTCATATGAACAAAATGTTCAAGAAGTAAAAGAACTTGTTAAAATTGCCCATGCGGTTGGTGTTTCAGTGGAGGCTGAATTAGGACATGTGGGTGGTGGTCAAACATATGGTGTCGATGGAGAAGCTGCATTAACAGATCCTCTTCAGGCTGCTAAATTTGTGGAAGAAACAGGTGTTGATTGTTTAGCAGTTGCGATTGGAACAGCTCATGGATTTTATAAAGGTGAACCAAAAATTCGTTTTGAATTATTAGAAGAAATTACCAAACATGTAGATGTTCCGTTAGTGCTGCATGGTGGTTCAGGTTCGGGCGATGAAAATCTAGCAAAAGCAGCTAAAATGGGAATTTGTAAAGTTAATTTATCGACTGATTTAAAAGAAGCAGCAGCTCAGGCTTTAATAAATCATGATTTAAGTGGATATAATATTTATGGAATTTATAAATATTTAGGTCAAGGATTTAAAGATAAATTGGCACATTACATTAAGCTATTAGGCAGCGAAGGAAAGGCGTGGTAGATTATGAATAAAGCGGTTGTTATTACAGGAGTAAAAGAATTAGAGATACAAGAACTTCCAATGCCAGAAATTTCATCAAATGAGGTGTTGTACCAAGTTAAATCATGTTCGCTATGTACAGTGGAGCAACGCAGTTACATGGGAGCAAAAGCATTTGGCTATCCATTACTAGGCGGTCATGAAAATAGTGGGATTGTAGTAGCGGTAGGAAGTGATGTAAAAGAATACAAAGTTGGTGATCATATTATTGCTACATATGGCTATTGTGGTGAATGTATTTATTGTAAAACAGGACGCGGAACTGCGTGTTTAAATGGAAGAAAAGCAAAAAAACGTGTCGATTTTCCTGGTATTATCATCGGAGGAGCACTAGCGCAATATTTAGCGGTTCCAGCCATTCAATGTTGTAAAATACCACAAAACGCTAACTTTGACCATTTTGCTTTAACTGAACCATTAGCATGTTGTATCCATAGTATTGATAAGGCAAAAATAGAATTTGGTGATGTTGTCGTTGTGATTGGAGCAGGAATTATGGGTATGCTTCATGTGATATTAGCAAAAATGCGTGGAGCATACGTTATTGTGAGTGAAATGGATGAAAAAAGAGCTCAAAAAGCATTAGCAATGGGAGCTGATAAAGTAATTAATCCTGCTAATGAAGATGCTGTAAGTAAAGTTAAAGAATATTCTAATGGAATAGGTGCCGATGTTGTAGTAAATGCGATCGCAAGTCCCAAAATTTGGAATGATGCTATTGCTATGCTAGCTCCATATGGACGATTATTAGCGTATTCATCACAAGATTCAAAAGAGTTAATTGGTGTCGATATGGATAAGCTACACAGTAAAGAATACGAATTTATCGGTACTGTTAGTCCATCAATGGCAAGTAATTTAAAAGCGACAAAGTTAATTGAACAAGGGTTAATTGATATGGAACAATTAATTGACGGACGTTATGATATGGAAAACTGTAAAGAGGCATTTGAAAAAGCAAGTACACCTAATACATATCGAGTAATCATTAAAATGTCATAAAAAGAGCGAGAGCTCTTTTTATATTTAATAGATCAATAAAAAAGCATTTCTTTCGAAATGCTTAATTTTTTGCCTTACATGTATTGGTAGTACTATCGTATTGATGATCAGCACTTGTACATACACATGCTCCTGGAGTTCCAGTAGAGTCACTAGGACAGTCAGCTGCGATAAAGAGAATAACATTTAATTGAATGGTTTTAAGTTGTTCATTTGTTACTTGAAGGCTAGTACCATTCGCAATATTGCTATTGTAGAAAATATTGTTTGTTCCTTTTTTACTTGCATCAATAATTTTTTCAAAGTTAACTTTAATTCCTAATGCCGAAGCCCAGGAAGTGATTTCTGCTTCAGTGGCAGTTGTTTGTGGAATAGTAATTGTTTGTGCTGTATCAGTAATTTGAATCTGTACATTTTGACAAATAGAATTACTTGTAACTGGTAAGTTTTCATAAGCGTAACTACCACATACTTGTAGTGTGTGATTTCCTGGTGAAAGTGCTAGTTTTTCCACCGCTTTATCAGTTGGTGAAGAAATCGTTGTTATTACTGCATTGTTCTCAGAAATCGTTGCTTTATAGCGGACAGGACCAAAAACCCATGTATAATCAAAGATTCGTGGACCCCAAGCTTCTATAAATTTGCCACCAACCTCAATACCTAAATCCATTGTATCAGGGGCAACTTCCATCTGATCAGGTTTAGGATATGTACCCCACGCAAAGCTTAGCGCGTTGTCAGTCGCTGATACATTAAATACATTTAATTTTTCAATGTTTGCTGTTTCAGGTGCTACTAATTGAGCAAAATCTTTTTTAATCATACCACTTGTTACAAAGTGAGGATCCATACCTTCGATTGGGTATGCGTATGGCCACGTTCCTAAGATAAAGTTAATATCGGTTATTCCTTCAGGTTTAGGGATAGCACCAGGTTTTAGTCGATCATTGCAAGCACTCATCAGTACATTACTGATTTTACCTGGAATATTTAAACGACTTTTTGTGGAGTCGAAATAAGTGTTTTTATCTTTTACACCTTTTTCGTAACCAACCCATACTACATTGGTGTATTGTGATGTTTCTGATACCATCCATTTATCTTTGGCAGCACCTTTTGGAATATTGAATTTAAGACCATCATTACCCCAGTCGGAAGTACCTGTCTTCCCATATGTAGGATAATCACGTTTTAATAGTTGCATATAATTGACATAAGGGCCATTAATTGCTTGATACATCAATTGAGCAGTAAGATACGCTGCTTCAGCACTAATGACTTGATCTGCTGTATATAGTGGTTCAAAGGGCTCTGTACCATCGTTGTATATAATTTTTTGAATAGTATGCGGCTTAATATAATTTCCACCATTAATCATCGCAGCGTGAGCTGCTGCAAGTTCTACAGCACTACACTCATAACTAGAACCACCAATGGCATATCCTAAGTCGAATTTTTCAGTTGTAACTTTTGAAAATCCGAGAGCTTTTAAGTAATTAACGACAATTGACTTACCATTAGGAACGTTATCAATCACATCTTGTAGTGTTGCTATGGCAGGTGTATTTAATGATCGACCTATGGCTGATTCAAGTGTCACTTGACCATAATATTTTCCGTCAGAGTTTTTAATTACTTTTGTAGTTCCTCTATAAGCAATTGGTCTATCGGTTACAACATGTGCACTAGACCAACCTAAATGTTCAAATGCTAAGGCATAAGAGAGAAATGGTTTTACGGAAGAACCAGGTTGTTTATATTGTTGTGTGGCATGGTTTAATAGTAAACTACCACCTCGACCATAGTTTCTACCACCACCAATACCTACAATTTGTCCATTTTGATTGTTGAGTGATACGATTGCAATTTCCATTAAATCATCAGGATATGTAATTTGAGTATTTGTTCCAGATTGAATGGAGTCAATGGCATTTTGAACATTTTTATCCATATATGTGTAAATTTTCATTGATACTGATGTTGGATCAAGTCCTGTTGCTTGTTGAACTTCTTGAATAACTGTATCGATATATGATTGATAGGCGTATTCATGAGATGAACCATTGTCTGTTTTTCGTAAACTAGCAACATCGACTAATAAGTCTTCCACTTTAATGGCTTTTGCTAAGGTTGCTTCTGTTTTTGAAATATAGCCATGGCGCTCCATCATGTTTAGTACATCATTTCTACGTTTTGTCGCATAATCTAAATATCTAAAAGGATTATAGGCATAAGGTCGATTGATTATACCAGCAAGCATAGCACTTTCAGATAAAGTAAGTTCACTTACATCTTTGGCAAAATAGTAATATGCAGCAGTTTGCACACCTCTTATATTGTCAGCACCACCAAAGTTTAATTTGTTGAGATACATTTCGAATAATGCTTTTTTATTGGAAATCTTATCTAATTCCATGGCTAAAGCAATTTCTTGTACTTTACGTTGAATTTTCTTTGGTGCTCCCATTTGTTTTTCGTCATCCATGTAGAAGGTCATTTTTGCTAGCTGCATCACTAACGTAGAACCACCTTGAGAAAAGTTCATGTCTTTAATGTTTACAAGCATTGCTTTAACAAAACGACTGACGTCAAAGCCATTATGAACGAAATAGCGAGAGTCTTCGATAGATACAAAGGCATCTACTAAGGAGTTCGGTAATTGTTCGTAAACTACATTGGAACGAATTTGTTTTCCAACATCAGCAATTAATTCTCCTTGACTATCAAATATTTGTGATGATTCTTTGCTTTGAAAATCAGATAAATTTAATGTTGGTTTTCCTCTAAGCATTGTCCCAATGACAAGCAAACCAGATAAACCACCAACAATTTCAACAATTAGAGTTATGCTAATGATAAGTGCTAATAATCGTTGAGTATCTATTTTTCTTTTTCTTTTTCTTGTTCCTGCTGATGCAGGTTGTCTTTTTTTGGTCATAGTTCCTCCTGAAAGTATATTTTATCAATTATTTTTAAATAATCGACGGATGGATAGAGTGTGTTAGGTATTAACCACGCATTATCTTTAAACCATAAATATGGAATTGATTTTTTAGGGCCATTTGCTTGTTGAAGTAAAGCTAAAGCATCGACAAGGAAAGTTTCACCTAATTTTGTAAAACGGATGATGACAAAGCCGATGGCACCATGGTGGCAAACTCGTTTTAAATGTAATAATTGATGACTATGAATAGATGAAAGAGGAAAAGAGGTTTTGCTGCTGCACTCTTTTGCTTCAAAATCAATCGCACGACCTCGATAAACGCCATTATAATCAGTAGTACTTGGTGTTTTAAAATAAGCCTCTACTATTTTGGCGCTAGCTCGATTTGGATAATCAACATTTACTATTTGAACGGGTGTAGGCTTTTTAAAAATTACTGCGCGATCAAGCTGTAAGTAATAATCATTGGTTTCATTGAGCTCATGCTCAAGTGACATTCCTCGTTTTCCATAGGACTGCTGTTGAGGCACATAACTTTTTGATTTATTACCACTTGGGTATTTTATCATAACATCACCTTTTTTATTATACCTTTTCTGTTGAAATAAATAAAGATGTATTGCTTTTTGAACTAAAATTTGACATAATAGCTTAGAAGTGAGGTAGTCGATATGACAAATTCTGCTAAAAAATTAAATTTAGATAAACGTGCAATTTTAGATAAACAATTTAATATTGATTTTAAAGGATATAGTTGTGATGAAGTGGACGCTTTTCTAGATCTTATTATGCAAGACTATGACACGTTGTTAACAACAATCGTTGAATATCGTCGTGTAAATGAAGAATTGGAACGTTCCAATGCAACATGTCAGGCAAAATTGATTGAGCTTGAAGGACGCCAAAAAGCGATGGCAGAGGTCAATGAAGCACCTTCGCAAGTTGATATTTTAAAACGTTTAGCTCGTTTAGAAAAAGAAGTATATAGTAGAAATATGTAACACTCGGGCAATCGCTGGTAGCAATACTAGAGGAAAGTCCATGCTCGCACAGTCTGTGATGACTGTAGTGTTTGTGCCAGTTGAATCAATAAAACTGGGTAACGAAAGTTAACGGCGGAGTGAAATCCTAAGGGGAACTATGGAGGACACCTATAAAAGTGCCACAGTGACGAAGTCGATAAGGAAACTTTTCGAGTGGAACGAGGTAAACCCCACAAGCGAGAAACCTAAAATTGGTAAGGGAATTTTTCTTGATGAATTAGAAAAAGAGAAAGAATATCGCAAGATATAGATAAATGGTTGCCACCTGCAAAGGGACAGAACATGGCTTACAGAGTGTGAAAATTCAAAAGAACTGCAAAGTTCTTTTTTTAATCGTTTTACATTAAACGTAAACATTGTTATAATGAATAGCGAATATAAGAAGGAGTGTTGTATGAATTTACCAAATAAGTTAACGGTGTTAAGGATATTGATGATTCCCTTTATTGTGTTGGTTTGGATTTTTCCGTATTCGTATTTTAATATTATAATGCCTGAATATACCATTGGTCATGTTAGTATATCTAGCATCAATTTAATTGCTTTAACGTTATTTATTCTTGCTTCGATTACAGATTATTTAGATGGAGCGATTGCCCGTAAAAATAATCTAATAACAACCTTTGGCAAGTTTGCTGATCCTATCGCGGATAAGTTATTAGTAACAACGATGTTTATTTTATTTGCGGCGGAAGGGATTATTCCCGTTATTCCAGTGATTATTATGGTAGCTCGCGACACGATTGTTGATGGTTGCCGTATGATTGCTTCACAAAGTGGTGTCGTCGTATCAGCGGGATATTTAGGTAAATTAAAAACTATTTTACAAATGATTTCTGTTATTTTAATTTTGTTAAATAATCTACCATTTGAACTTGTACGATTACCAATTTCAGACTTTGTTTTATGGTTTGCTTCCTTTGTTAGCTTCGCCAGTGGAATTTCATATTTTAATCAAATGAAAGAATACATTTTTGAAAGTAAATAGGAAGAGTTCTATTTTACATAATAATAAAAGAGGAGGACTAAAAAGTGGCCGATAATGATAATAAAAAAGATGCGTTATTAGAAGATGCATTAAAACAGATTGAAAAACAATATGGTAAAGGAAGTATCATGAAATTAGGTGATCGCGCTAATGTTGAAATAGATGCGATTAAGAGTGGCTCTTTAGCAATTGACTACGCTTTAGGAATTGGTGGTTACCCTAAAGGACGTATTGTTGAAATTTATGGACCAGAGTCAAGTGGTAAAACGACGTTAGCGTTACATGCGATTGCTGAATGTCAAAAAAATGGAGGGAAAGCAGCCTTTATTGACGCGGAAAATGCAATAGATCCAATGTATGCTAAAGCTCTAGGAGTTAATATTAATGATTTAATTTTGTCGCAACCAGATTCTGGAGAACAAGCATTAGAAATTACTGAATTATTAATTCGCTCAGGGGCAATTGATTTAATTGTTATTGACTCTGTTGCTGCCCTTGTTCCACAAGCAGAGTTAGATGGCGAAATGAGCGATTCTAATATTGGGTTACAAGCGCGATTAATGTCAAAAGCGATGAGAAAATTAGCGGGAGTTATGAATCGCAGTTCTACAACTGCAATCTTTATTAACCAATTACGTGAAAAAGTTGGTATTATGTTTGGAAGTCCTGAAACAACACCTGGAGGAAGAGCTCTTAAGTTTTATGCTTCCGTTCGTGTTGATGTACGACGCGGTGAAGCGATTAAACAAGGAACGGATGTTATTGGGAATAAAGTTACCGTAAAAATTGTTAAAAATAAGGTTGCTCCACCATTTAAAGTAGCAAATGTTGATATTATGTATGGTGAAGGAATTTCTCATTATGGTGAAATTATTGAACTTGCGACAACTCATGAAGTAATTAATAAGAGTGGTGCATGGTTTAGCTATAAAGGGGCTAAAATTGGTCAGGGACGCGAAGCAGTGAAAGCGTATTTAATGGCTAATCCAGATATTGACGAAGAAATCACTCAATTAGTGAAAGAAAAAATATTTCATAAAGAATAGGAGTATATCATGACAGAGTTAAAAATTGTAGTCTGTGATCTAGATGGAACATTATTGAATAGTAAGCGAGAAGTATCGATTGCTACCAAAAAAGCGATAGAAGAATGCAAAGACCGTGGTATTAAATTTTTAATTGCGAGCGGTCGTCCTCTTCATGGTATTAAAATCAAAGTAAAAGAATGGCAAATTGAGGTAGATGGTATTATCGCAAGTAATGGTGCTGAAGTATATGATAGTGCAACTGATGAAACAAAAAGAATTTATGAGTTGCAACCAGAAACACTACAAATGATTTATAAGCGCTTTGCACCACTTCAAATGAATGCGTGTGTTTATTCAGAAACAAAAATTCATTGTGAACGTAGTGATAGTTCAACACAACGTATTGCGAAAAATAGTAGTGTTTTAGAAGATGTAGGAAGCATTCAACAATGTTTAAACTATCCACAAGCTAAATTATTATATACTGTTGATGTTAATAAAATGAGTGAAGTAGAGCAGTTTTATAATGAAAATCGTAGCGATGATTATATCGCATTTAAATCGCAAGCTGATTTATTTGAATTTATTCATCCTCATTGTGGTAAAAGTGTAGGTATTGAAGAATATGCAAAACACTACGATTTAACCCTTGATCAATGCATTGCTTTTGGTGATACGACAAATGATTTAGACATGTTAGAACATTGTGGTTTAGGTGTTTGTATGGCTAATGGAACAGATGATGCTAAAAACATTGCAGATGATATTTGTCTTAGTAATGATGAAGATGGAATCGCAGGATATTTAACATCGCTTTGGTATCATCACGACTACGAGACTAAAAAGAGAAATTAATAAAAAATACACTTTTATTGTTAATGATGAAAGTGTATTTTTTTATTGATAAGTTATCTATTAAAAAAGAACCTATAATTTACACTTATATTGTCAAAAAATAAATGTTTTACGAAGTTTAGAAAGTAAATTTCTTATTTTTTAAAAGAAGAATAGTAATTCTGGTAAAAATTTTCAACATTTTCCATACTAAGTCAATTAAAGATTGCTATAATAGAACATAGAAAAAGGAGAAATAATTATGAAAAACATTGTTTTGTTATGCGCAGCAGGTATGTCAACTAGTATGTTAGTAAGTAAAATGCAAAAAGCGGCAGCTGATATGGGATTTGAATCAACTATCGCAGCTTACGCTCTTGGAGATGCTCCGAATGTTGTTCCGGCAGCAGATATCGTTTTATTAGGTCCACAAGTTCGTTTTAACCAAAAGAAATTACAAACTGCTTATCCAGGAAAAATCGTTGAATGCATTGATATGCGTGACTACGGTACGATGAATGGTGAAGCTGTTATTAAGTTTGCTAAGAGTAAATTAGGGGTATAATAATGGACGGACTAGAATTAGTATCGTTTCAAATTATTTCAGCTGTAGGTACAGCTAGATCAATGTATGTAGAAGGTATTCAATTAGCAAAAGAAGGAAAAATAACTGAAGCAAGAGAATTGGTTGTTGAAGGTGAGAAAGTGTTCGTTGAAGGACATCACGCTCATGCTGGTTTAGTTCAACAAGAAGCTAATGGTGAAAAAGTTGAATTCCAATTGTTATTGATGCATGCTGAAGATCAATTGATGAGTGCAGAAGCATTTAAAATTATTGCTACTGAATTTATTGATCTCTACGAAATCATTTATAAGAAATAACTTTTATGTTATTTTTACTAATTATTAAAATATAATATAATACTAGTAGGGTAGCTAAATTGTACGAATGATTTATGTTACCCTTCTTTCTTTGGAGGACGTCAATGAAGAATAAAGTGATGGTTGAACGATTAAATTTAGAGACAAATAACATCGAAATGGTGGAATCAATAGGTCGAGTAAGGTTTGTTGGTTCGCATAAAGGTGCTGATTTGACAAACGGAAAAATTTATGATGTAATTGGGATACATCAAAATTTACTAAAATTAATCGATGATACAAAGGATTATTATTTTTATTGCCGAAGGTAAATACCACGTGCTATGCGCGTGGTAATAGACTT